>JAIXZV010000233.1 GCA_027489365.1 Sphingomonadales bacterium | reverse complement strand
GATCCGGTGCACAGGCCGAGGCTTACACTGCCCGGTGTCGAGCCGGGCGTGCTGACGATCATCTGGCCGACGCCGGTGAGGTTGACCGGGTCGCGTGCTGTGGTCGGCGTGCCGGGATTGGCGATCTGGAGGTACGGTTCCGGCGGAGCGACCGCGATTTGCGCGCCGCTGGCATGGGATTCGAGAACGGCTTGGGTCCCGTCGACGCGCGCGCCGCTGCCGGGCTGGTCGGCGGAAATGGTCGGGCCGCTTGCCACTTGGGCTTGCGCGATGCCACCGGTGACCAGCCCAATGCCCGCCACACCAGCCAGCAGGAACGGACGTAGCCGCATCATCGCGGCGCTCGACTTCAACATAAATGACACCCCTTTTTCGTGGCGCTGCTCCTGCCGCGCCATCTCTGATGAAGTGAGGCTATAAGTGCGATTTCCAAATCTCAAGCGCATTTGGGGCCGATTCGATACAATTCCTTTTTCTGACCAAAATCTTGCGGCGTGTTGCTTTCCTGCAACGAAGCAAGCCGGTTTTGGACAGCCGTCGCGGCTGTCCGCCCAGCGAGCAGTCGCTTCGACCGCCATCTTCTCATCGCGTCCCGGCATTTTTGACTTGATAGCGCGGGTCGCGGCCGCTAGGCGCGGCCCCCTGCAATGTGTCGGGGCGTGGCGCAGTCTGGTAGCGCACTGGTCTCGGGGTCCAGGGGTCGTAGGTTCGAATCCTATCGCCCCGACCATTGCATATTCCCCCGACGCTCCATCCTATAAGGCTTTGACGGATGGCGTTGGTGACGCAATTGTCATAAGGGCGTTGCCTAACGGCCATTCGAAATGGCCGATGCGGACACGCCTAACCCGCGTTTCAGGAATGCCCCGACGATGAACTCTGCTCCCGTCTTCTACGATGCTTCGGGTCGGCGGCGGCGGCGCTTCGCGCTGGCGGTGGCGGCGTTCGTGCTGCTGATCGTGGTCGCGGTGACGGCGCTGGGCATTTCGATCGGCGCGGTTCCGCGCGCACCCTTGCTGCCGGTGGAGGCGGAACATCCCGCGCTGACCAAGCTGCCGCCACCGACTGGCCCGTTGCTGAAGCGCGCGCGTCATGATCTCAAGGCTTATGCGCGGTTGCTCGGCGCACCGCCGCGCGGCGTCGGCGTCGATCAGCCGCTGGCGATCGGCTTTCACGTGCCGTGGGACGAATCCTCCGCCGCCTCGCTGCGCCGTCATATCGGTGAGCTCGACTGGCTGATCCCGGGCTGGGTCTCGGTCACCGGTGCGAACCACCACATCACCGTCTTCCGTGATCCGGCGGGCCGCGCGATCATCAACAGCGCGCCGACGCGACCGCTGATCCTGCCGATGATCCAGAATGCGATCGGCGGGGATTGGGATGCCGCCGGGATGGAGGCGCTGCTGCATGACCCGGCGCAGCGCAAGGCGTTGCTCGACAAGCTCGAACCGTGGCTGGCGGCGAACGGGGCAGGGGGCGCGTTCTTCGACTTCGAATCCCTGTCGCCGCGCGGGCAGGCGGATTACCGCACCTTCCTGTCGGAGGCCAAGACGCGCTTCGCCAAGCGCAAATGGGTCATCGCCATCGCCGTGCCGGTGGGTGCGGCCGACGGCGAGAATGGCTGGAACATCGGGGCCTTTGCCAAGATCGTCGATCGCGTCTTCCTGATGGCGTATGACGAGCATGAGATCAGCGGCGATGCCGGGCCGATCGCCTCGCAAGCCTGGTTCGAACAATCGGTGGCGCGCGCTGCACGCGGCGTGCCGCGCGAGAAGATCGTCGTGGCGATCGGCAGCTACGCCTATGACTGGCACGACGGCAGCGGCGAGCCGCTCGCGATCGACGAAGCATGGGAAGCCGCGCGCGAATCCGAAGCGACGCCGGTGTGGGACAAAGCGAGCGGCAACAGCAGCTTTGCCTATGAAGAGGGCAAGAGCCGTCACGTCGTGTGGATGCTCGACGCGGCATCGGCCTATAACCAGATGCACTTCCTGCAGAATGTCGGGCTGGGCGGCGTCGCGGTGTGGCGTCTGGGCGCGGAGGACCCCGGCCTGTGGTCGATTTTCGGGCGATCGCACCGCAAACTGCCGCCCGCTTCCGCGATCAACTCGATCCCGGCGGGCACCGATGTCGATATCGAGGGCAATGGCGAGATCCTGAAGATCGCTGGCGTGCCAGTGCAAGGCGTGCGGCAGGCGGTGACCGACAAGACCGGCGCGATCACCGACGTGCGCTTCCCGACGCTGCCCTCGCCCTACATCGTCGAGCGGACCGGTTATAAACCGGGTCTGGTCGCGCTGACCTTCGATGACGGGCCGGACCCGACCTGGACGCCGCGCGTGCTCGACATTCTGAAGGAAAAGAAGGTCCCCGGCACTTTCTTCATCGTCGGCGAGAATGCGCTGACGCAGCGCCCGCTGCTCGAACGGCTGGTCCGCGAAGGGCATGAGGTGGGCAGCCACACCTATACCCACCCCAATCTGGCGGGCGCATCGCAGACTGAGACGACCTTCCAGCTCAACACCACGCAGCGGCTGTTCCAGGCGTTCACCGGGCGATCGCTCCGGCTATTCCGCGCGCCCTATTTCGGCGATGCCGAGCCGACCACGGCGGACGAAATCGACCCCGCGCTGCAAGCGCAGGAGCGCGGCTATATCTCGGTCGGGCTGCACGTCGATCCGGACGATTGGAAGCGGCCGGGGGTGCAAGCGATCATCGATCAGACGATCTCGCAGGTGACCGATCCGGTCGCCTCCAAATGCACCGCCGCGACGGAGACGCAGTGCAGCCGCAACATCGTTTTGCTCCACGACGCCGGTGGCGACCGATCGCAGACGGTGGCCGCGCTGCCGGTGATCATCGATACGCTGCGCGCGAAGGGCTATACCTTCGTGCCGGTTTCGACGCTCGCCGGTATCCCACGCGACGTCGCGATGCCCGCGCTGTCGGCGAGCGACCGGGCGGCGGCGGTGACCGATCTGTTCCTGTTCAGCGCGCTCGGCTTCATCGTCCAGGCGCTGGGCTGGATCTTCTTTATCGCGATCACCGTCGGCATTGCGCGGGCCGTCGTGCTGTCGGCGCTCGCCCTGATCCAGGCGCGGCGCGAGGGGCGGGCGATCTTCCCGCCGATCGACGGCGACCGTTTCGTCACCGTGATGATCCCGGCGTTCAACGAGGAGATGGTGATCGAACGCGCGGTGCGCGGCGTGCTCGCGTCGAACGACGTGCAGATCGAAGTGATCGTGATCGACGACGGATCGTCCGACCGCACCAGCGCGGTGGTGGCGGAAGCGTTCGACAATGACCCGCGCG
>JAIXZV010000249.1 GCA_027489365.1 Sphingomonadales bacterium | reverse complement strand
GGCGAGCGAGCATGCTGCGGTGCTCGATACGGTTGCCGCAGAAGCGCGCCGCGGTCGATCGGCCACGATTTTGCCGGTTGCTGCGAATGGCTTGGTCGATCTCGATGACGCGCGCGCGGCAATCCGCGAGGACACCGGGCTGGTCGCCGCGATGTTGGTCAATAACGAGATCGGCGTCGTGCAGCCGATTGCCGAGTTGGCCGAAGTTGCGCACCACGTGGGGGCGCTGTTTCTGTGCGATGTGGTGCAGGGCTATGGCCGCGTATCGATCCCCGACGAGTGCGACCTGGTCGCTATCTCGGCACACAAAATCTACGGTCCCAAAGGCATCGGTGCGCTGTGGATACGTGACGGCGTGACGCTGGAGCCGCTGCTCCACGGCGGCGATCAGGAAGGCGGTCGCTCGGGCACGCTCTCGCCCGCGCTCTGCGCCGGGTTCGGCCGCGCGGCTGCGTTGATGGCGGAGCGGCGCGAGGCCGATGCGGCGCATGTCGAACGCCTCTGGACGCTCGCTACCGCGCGCCTAGGCCGCAACTGGCACATCAACGGCTCCACTCAGCACCGCTACCATGGCAATCTCAACATCCGCCGCGACGGCCTCGACGTCGCGCGATTGATGTCGGACCTGCGCGACATCGCCTTTTCGGCGGGATCGGCGTGCGCCAGCGGATCGGGCCGCTCCAGCCATGTCCTCCGCGCTTTGGGCCTCAGCGAAGCGCAGGCGCGCTCCAGCATCCGGCTCGGCTTTGGGCGTTACACCAGCGAAGCAGAATTGACCGAGGCGATCGACCGCATCATCGCCGCCGCGGATGCGCAACAGAATTCAGGGGGAAGTGCCGCATGATCCAGGTTCGTTTCATCGGCGTCGACGGTGAGATCCGCACGGCAAGCGCCAATCCCGGCGACCGTCTGCTGGAGGTTGCGCAAGCCGACGGCCAGCCGCTGGAGGGCACGTGCGAGGGGCAGATGGCGTGCTCGACCTGCCACGTCATCGTCGCCGCCGAGGATTTCGCGCGCCTGCCGCCGCCGAGCGAGGATGAAGAGGATATGCTTGATCTCGCCGCCGGGGCCACGCGGACCTCGCGGCTTGCGTGCCAGATCTTGCTCACCGACGCGCTCGACGGGCTGACGGTCCGAATTCCGGGCGAGGTGCGGAACATGCAGGGCCGCTGATCATTCCGCTCCCGTGCCGCCCGGAGTGTTGCGGCGGCACTTCAGGAGAGGGAATTTATGAAAATCGCTGCCTTGCTGTCCGCCGGCCTGATCGCCGCTGCGGCGCTGCTCCCCGCCACCGCCAGCGCGCAACGGGCCGAGCGCCACGATCGCGTGGTCGAACGCCATCGCACCGTTCACACTGTGCGCAATGGCTATCGCCCGCGCACACGTCAGGTCTGCACGGTGAAGTATCGCCATCACAAGCGCATCCGCACCTGCCGCACGGTCCGCCGCTAAGCAGGCTTGATCCCGCCGCCCGACCCCGCCATATGCACGGTGGGAGTCGGGCGGACGGGGTCGTCGCCAACCTGGTCAGGGCCGGAAGGCAGCAGCCACAACGATTTCGCCCCGGGTCGTTCCGGCTCCCACCGCGCAGCGCACACGGCGCTGGCTGCGCCAGCACCGAGACGCGCAAGCGCGGCCGGCGGGCAAAGCCCGTCCGACGACCCGGCTTCGCCGGGGCGCGTTCACCCGCTCCAAATCCACGAAAGACAATGCCATGAGCGGTGTCCTCAAGACCCTGATCGTCGCGAGCCGTGACCACCGCCGCTTGAGCGAGATCATCGCTGTCGCCTCCCGCTTTGGTCTCGGGGCGACGCTGCTCCGCCTCGGCCTCACCCCGGACGGCCAGATCGACGCACAGACTGGCGAACCGGCGACGCTCGCAAAACGAACGCGTCTGGCGCTGGAGGAGCTGGGGCCGACCTTCGTCAAACTCGGGCAGATCATGGCGACGCGCAGTGACTTGCTGCCATCCGACTGGATCGCCGAGCTGGAATTATTGCACAGTCGCGCGCCGATGCTGTCGTTCGAGACGTTGCGTGCCGACGTCGAGACGGCGCTGGGCGAGCCGCCTGAAACCGCCTTTGCCGCGTTCGAGCCGGCACCGATTGCGGCAGCCTCGATGGCGCAAGTTCATCGTGCGACGTTGCACGACGGGACCGAGGTCGTCCTGAAAATTCGCCGCCCCGGCATCCGCCCGCAAATGGAAGCCGACCTCCGCCTGATCGTGCATCTCGCGCATTTGGCGGAGGCGAACAGTGCCGAATTGCGGCGCTTTCGCCCGGTCGAAATGGTGCAGCAACTGGCGGAGGCTGTGCTGGAGGAGCTCGATTTCACCAGCGAGGGCCGCAACGCTGATCGGCTTCGCGCCGACTTTGCGGATGAGCCGCGGCTCGTGATCCCGAAAATCCATTGGTCCTGGACCTCCGAAACCGTGCTGGTGATGGACTATGTCGCGGGCGTTCCCCCGCGCGACCGTGCCGCGCTGGTGGCGGCAGGGATCGAGCCACGCGCGATCGCGGCGCTCGGCGCGGATGTCGTGCTGGACATGGTCCTGATTAACGGGCGGTTCCACGGCGATCCGCATCCGGGCAATCTGTTGTGCCTGCCGGATAACCGGATCGCGCTGCTTGATCTCGGGCTGATCGGTCATGTCTCGCCGCGGCGGCGCGAGGAGGTGATCGGTTTCGTCCAGTCGCTTGCGACTGCCGATGCGGCGCAACTTGGCGAGGTGCTCGCGATGTGGTCCGCCGGCAGCGGCGTACCGCGCGACGCTGTCCAGACGGCGGCGGATCGGCTGATCGTGCGACATGGCAGCGGCGCGGTGCAGTTGAGCGCGCTGGTGGCCGACATGATGCCGTTGCTGCGCGACCAGGGCATGACGATGCCGCCCGATTTGCTGCTGATGTTCAAGGCGCTGATTACGATCGACGGCGTGTTGCAGGGGATCGAACCCCAGTTCGACCTGGCCGCCGCGTTGCATCGTGCGTCTTCGCGCATTTTGATGGCGCGGCTGTCGCCCGATCATTGGGGCCCCTTGCTGCAAGCGCTGGCGTGGGAGGTGGCGAAGATCGGCGACGACGCACCCCGGTTGGTTCGCGCGGCGATCCGACGGCTCGACACGGCCGAAACCGCTCCGCTGCCGATCGACCCGCGTCCGGCAATTGCCGCCGCCGCGCGCTGGATTGCGGTGGCGATCCTGCTTGGCGCGAGCATCATCGGTGCAGCGACGCTGCTTCGCTGATGCCGCCCCTGATGCCGCCCCTGAGGCCGCCCTTGTCGGCGACCGCGGAGGCTGTCCTACAGCAGCGCGATCTGCGAAACTGAGGATCGCTCTTTCACATCGCTATCGCCGCTACCCGCTGAATAGGCCAACCGGCCTGGCCTGCCCCGGTCCCCGCGCACGCAGCGGCGCGTCAACCGCGTTTATCCCTAACCTTAGCCTAACTTTCCGCGCACGCACGCCCTGCAATAACCCGCCAATGGTGTGACTCATGCGACTTTAGCCACAAAAACAGGCATCTCCAACAAGCCCGTCGGACGACCCGGCTTTACGCTCCATACCACCATCGCTTGACCGCTTTCGCCCGTTATTGGTACCCACCGTGTCTGCACGTGCAGACCCAATGACAACCGTGGGGGGCGATATGAACCTGCAATCTGCCGCCCGTGTGGCCATGGTTTTTGCGCAGACCTACCACGAGGAAAACTTCATCACCGAGGACGAGCGCGTCGGATTGGTGGCGTGGGCGCGTGCGATGGAACCCCATTTTGTCGACAACAAATTCGGGCCGTTCCGGCGCGCCGCTCAAATTCACAAGATTCCCACGGTCGATCCGTTGTTCAGGGTCGTGCAGCGTCGCGTCATCGAAGCGATGAACCTCTCCGAGGATACCCCAAAAGAACAGCAGCTTGGCGCCTATTTAAGTGTGATTTCTCCGGGTGGCGCAGTGCAGCGTCATCGCGACCCGACGCCGGAGGGCACGCGCCATTTGCGCTGCAATATATTCCTGCAATTGCCCGAAAGCGGTGCCCGCCCGATGATCGTCGACGTTCCGGTCAGCGTCGCAACCCGGAGCCTGTTGGCGTTCTATCCGAGCGAATTGGTGCACAGTTCCGAACCCTTTGAGGGCGACCGCGAGCGGATCCTGCTATCGTTTGGCTTTACCGTACCCAACGAACACCGATTGCCGATCCGAAAACGCCAACGACAGGAATGGATCGATACACCGCAAGAACCCTTGCTCGGTCTCGGGTAAGCGTGCGCCCGGGCTGTCCCGTTGTCTCGGCGAGCAAAGGACGACCCCGCGACCTGCTTCACGACGTTTTATCGCTCGAATATCTGTGAGGGGCCGCGCTTCTATTGGGCGATACTGGGGCGAGGATCGTAATTCTGTTAATTATTGCCAAATCGGCATAATGTTTGAACGATATTTTGCTACCGTAGTAACTTAGCAGTAATCAGCGTATCGTTATTCCCGTTCTCGTGAACGCGTCTTCGATCAATTCCTCGCTTGCCAGGGCAGTGCCGCTCCTGGTCGCAGCCGCGTATGGCGTTGTCGTGGTGTTGCGGTGGGGCAGCGGTCATATTGCGGAACTTGTGGCTTTGTTTGTTGGATACGCTTCGGTCATTATCGCGGCCTGCGTTTTTACAGCGAGTTTGGCTTTAGTTCACACGATCTGGACGCGCCGACATTGTGCGGTGTCACCGTCGGTCATCTCCCTCATCCGCGCGTTTCTGGCTGCGCGGTGGCGGATCGATCGTGGGCTGTCGTTATGGCAACCTTTGCTGACGTTCGTGATCATGATGACCGCCTTCACCTTCTTCAAGCAAACGACCTTGCGTGACGCCGGGTTTGGCTATGGTCCGTGGATCGCCGAGGCGGACCGCGCGCTGTTTGGGACCGATCCGTGGCGGATCACGCATCTCGTGCTCGCATCGCCGTGGTCGACGCAAGCGTTGGATCTGGCGTATCATGCCTGGTTCGCCCCGATGACTCTGGGGGTGGCATTTTGTGCCTTTGCCAAGCCGGGTTCGGTCGTCGCGTGGCGCTATCTGGCGACCTATTGCTTGCTATGGATCGTGTTGGGGTCGTTCCTTGCTTACGCTTTCCCGGCGGCGGGACCGATCTACTTCAGCAGCTTCCAGCAGGAAACGGGGCGCTTTGCGGAACTGACACACATGCTGGCGTCCGAGGATGCCGCGCTGCGCACCTATGGCGCTGCCGGACTGAGCGCGCTCGATTACCAGGAACAGCTCCTGGTCAATTTCAAGCACGGCACGATCATCTTGGGTGGCGGCATCTCGGCCATGCCATCGCTGCACAATGCTTTGGCGGTGCTGTTTGCTTGCGCTGCCTGGCATGTTTCCCGGCCGCTGGGGTGGCTTATGACGGCGTATGCGGGGATCGTCTGGATCGGGTCGATTCACCTTGGCTGGCATTATGCGCTCGATGGCGTCGTGGCTCTGGTGGCGACCCTCGGGCTCTGGAAGCTTTCCGGCGTGCTGGTCCGCGCTGCGCAAGCCCGGTCGCGTGCAAAACGGGGGGTGGTGCCGCCCTTTGCCGTCGCCGCGCTGGGCGAGGCGCGAAACACCTCGGCATAGCTCAACCAACCCTTCGACAATCCGCCGCGCTGCCCCTAGATAGGGCGCAATGTCCGACTCCTCCGATCTTCTTGGCGGCCCTGCCGACGACACCCCCGGCTTCGACCTGGGCGAACCCCCTGCGCCGCCCAAAAGCGAAGCTTACCGCGTCCTGGCGCGCAAATACCGGCCGCAGACCTTTGCCGAGCTCATCGGGCAGGATGCGATGGTCACCACGCTCGGCAATGCGATCCGCCGTGGCCGTCTGGCGCACGCGTTCCTGCTGACCGGCGTGCGCGGGGTCGGCAAAACCTCGACCGCGCGTCTGCTCGCCAAGGCGCTTAATTGCATCGGGCCGGACGGGCAGGGCGGGCCGACGATCGACCCGTGCGGCGTGTGCGAGCCGTGCGTCGGCATCGCCGAGGGGCGGCATATCGACGTGATCGAGATGGACGCCGCGAGCCACACCGGCGTTGATGACATGCGCGCGGTGATCGATGCCTCGCGGATGACGGCGTTCGTCGCGCGCTACAAGATCTACATTATCGACGAAGTCCACATGCTGTCCAAGAACGCGTTCAACGCGCTGTTGAAGACGCTGGAGGAACCCGCCGAGGGCGTGAAGTTCGTGCTGGCGACAACCGAAGTGAACAAGGTGCCGGTGACGGTCCTGTCGCGCTGCCAGCGCTTCGACCTGCGCCGCATCCCGGCGGAGAAGCTCGCCGACCATTTCGCGCGGGTCCTGGAGGCGGAGGGTGTCAGCGCCGAGCCCGAGGCGCTCGGGCTGATCGCGCGGGCGGCGGAGGGCTCGGCGCGCGACGGTTTGTCGATCCTCGATCAGGCGATCGCCCATGCCGATATGGACGGCGGCGCGGTGAGTGCTGCGGCGGTGCGCGACATGCTCGGCCTGTCGGACCGCGGCGCGATCCGTGATCTGATGGCGCTGATCCTGGCCGGTGACGGGGTCGGGGCGCTCGCGGCGCTCCGGCGGCAATATGATCTCGGCGTCGATCCGCTCGGTGTGCTGCGCGGCCTGCTCGAAACGGTCCATGCGACCACATTGGTCAAGCTCGGCGCGGCGGCTGAGGCTGGGCAGGCGACCGAGGAGCGCGAGGCGCTGCAGGGCTGGGCGAGTTCGTTGTCCTTCGCGGCGTTGCATCGGTTGTGGCAGTTGCTGCTGAAAGGGCATGAAGAAGTCGGTCGCGCGGCGATGCCGATCGAGGCGTGCGAAATGGCGCTGCTGCGGCTGGTCCATGCCTCGACCTTGCCCGATCCGGGCGAGCTGGCGCGGATGATCCAGAACGGTGCGCCGATGTCGGTCGCTCCGCCGGTCGCACCGGTGGCGGCTCCGGCGGGGGCTTCGGCCGAGGCGGCGTTGCCAACCACGATCGAAGAGGTCGCTAGCCTGCTTGAGCGGACCAAGAATATCGGCCTGTCGCTGCGTATCCGGCATCATGCCAGCCTGGTGAGCCTTAGCGGCACCGATCTCGTACTCAGCTCCGCGCGGCCGCTGCCGACCGATTTGATCGGCGAACTGGCCGGGGCGCTCAAGAGTGCGACGGGGCGCAATTGGAAGATCACCACCGCCGATACGCCGGGCGATCCAACGCTGCGCGAGCTCGACGCGGCGCAGTATGAGAGCTTCAAGGCCGAAATTCTGGCAAGTCCGATGGTCCGCGCGGCGCTCGATGCGTTCCCGGATGCAGAGATCGCCGACAGCGAGATCGAGAGTTTGATGAAACAGCGGAGTAAAAGCGCATGAAGAGCATCGAAGACATCATGGCGATGGCGCAGAACGTCCAGGCCGAATTGACCAAGGCGCAGGACGGGCTCGACAAGATCGAGGTCGAGGGTGCGGCGGGCGGCGGCCTCGTCAAGGTGCGCGCATCGGCCAAGGGGCGGATCATCGGCATCGACATCGACGAATCGCTGTTGCAGCCGAGCGAGAAGCAGATGGTCGAGGATCTGGTCGTGGCGGCGTTCAACGACGCCAAGGCCAAGGCGGATGCCGCGTCGGGTGCCGAGATGGCGAAGATGACGAGCGGGATTCCGCTGCCGCCGGGGTTTAAACTGCCGTTTTGAGCGCAGCGCGGCAGCCGACTGCGTTCGGCTGACTCGCGCAAGCTCGGCCGGCGGGCATCGCCCGTCCGACGCCGTGGCTTTGCCACGGCGTGCGCGTTTGAGGCATCAGCTCAAGCGGAACGTTTCACCGCCGCGCCTGTTATCGTCTCCAGTAAAAACAGGAGGATAGCATGGCAGATCACGTAACCGACACCCCGCACACCACGGTTATCGAACGGCGCAGTAGCGGCGGAACCGTGCTGATCGCGCTTGTGTTGTTGATCGCCGTCGCGATCGGAGCGTTCTTCCTCTTCAACCAGGGCCGCAACGAAACTCTGCGCACTGAGGCGGTGACGAGCGCGGCCAAGGATGTCGGCGATAGCGCGAAGAAGGTTGGCGACAGCGCTTCGAAGGCGGCGAACGACGCGGCCAACTGAGCGTCAGCGCAAGCACCCATCCAGCCCATCGTTGCGGACGACGCCCACCCGTCGGGTGATGGCGTTGCCGTGACGGCGAGTGAAGCCGCGCGGGGCGACCGCAGCGCGCTTTTTGGGGAGGGGCAGGATCGCCGCGATCCGCCCCGCCTCCTGCGGCGACAGTTGGTCGGCACCGTGCCCGAAATAGCGTTGCGCGCCAGCCTCGACACCGTACGTGCCGATGCCGGTCTCGGCCACGTTGAGATAGACTTCCATGATCCGGCGCTTGCCCCAGATCGCCTCGATCAGGACGGTGAAATAGGCCTCGAATGCCTTGCGGATATAGCCGCCCCCTTGGATTAGGAACACGTTCTTCGCGGTCTGCTGACTGATCGTCGAGCCGCCGCGAATACGTCCGCCGCGGGCGTTGCGATTATAGGCGGTCTCGATCGCCTTCAGATCGAAGCCGTGATGCGTGCAGAACCGCGAATCCTCGCCCGCAATCGCAGCGCGCGCCATATTGGGATCGATCTGCGAAAGCGGACGCCAGGATTTGTCGATCCCGTGCCCGCCCATTGCATCGCCGATCATCGTCAGCGTGATCGGCGGCGGCACGAAGCGGTAGATTACCACCATCAGGACCGAGAGCAGCACGAAACCGAGCACCGCTCGCACCGTCCACGCGATCAAACGCCGGACGATGCCGCGTCGCGGCGCGCGCACTCTAGACAGGGTAGGGGATGGCATAAGCTCGCTCATACCATCTTCTAGGAGGAGCCGGTCGGCGCTGTCCACTTCGAGGCAGCGTTAACGACCGGCTCGCCCGGATCAGGCCGCGACCAACATCCGTTTGTCGCCCGCAAGGCGCATCATCGCCTTCTGCAGCTTCTCGAACGCGCGCACTTCGATCTGGCGGACGCGCTCGCGCGAAACGCCGTAGACTTGGCTGAGCTCTTCGAGCGTCTTGGGCTCGTCGGTCAGGCGGCGTTCGGTCAGGATGAACTTCTCACGCTCGTTGAGGTCGCTCATCGCCGAGGTCAGCATTTCGTGCCGGACATCGGCCTCCTGCGCTTCGGCCACGACCGCGTCCTGCAGCGGGGCATCGTCCTGCAGCCAATCCTGCCACTGGCCATCGCCATCCTCGCGCATCGGCACGTTGAGCGAAGTGTCGCCGCCCATCGCCATGCGGCGGTTCATGCTGGTCACTTCGGCTTCGGTGACACCCAGATCCTTGGCGATCTTGGCGAGATGTTCGGGCGAGAGATCGCCATCCTCGAACGCATCGAGCTTGGACTTCATCCGGCGCAGGTTGAAGAACAGCTTCTTCTGCGCGGCGGTGGTGCCCATCTTCACCAGGCTCCACGAGCGCAGGATGAATTCCTGGATCGAGGCGCGGATCCACCACATCGCATAGGTCGCCAAGCGGAAGCCGCGATCGGCCTCGAACTTCTTCACGCCCTGCATCAGACCGATGTTGCCTTCCGAGATCAGTTCGCTGACCGGCAGACCGTAGCCGCGATAGCCCATCGCGATCTTCGCCACGAGGCGCAGGTGCGACGTCACCAGTTGCGCGGCGGCGTCGGTGTCGCCATGCTCTTCGAACCGTTTCGCGAGCATATATTCCTGCTCGGGCGAGAGGATCGGGAATTTCTTGATTTCGCTGAGGTAGCGATTGAGGCTGGCCTCGCCGCCGAGAGCGGGGATCGTCGCGGGGACGTTGCTGCGGGCTGCCATGATGAGTCTCCCTTTTTCCGCGGATGCTCCACAATAGGCGGCATCCGCACGGTACGCTAAATATAGAGTGTATCGAACAGTTCCTGCATGTCCGACGGCATTTCGCTATCGAACGACAAAGCGTTACTTTTGACAGGGTGAATGAACCCCAATCGAGCGGCGTGCAACGCCTGTCGGCGGAAACCCAAGGTTTCCAGAACTGCTTTGTGACCTTGCTTTGTTCTACCGTAGACCGGGTCGCCGAGCAAGGGGTGACCAAGCGATGCCATATGCACGCGCACCTGATGTGTGCGGCCCGTTTCCAGCCGACATTCGACCAGCGCGGCCTCGCGGAGCCGCTCAAGCGTCGTGTAATGCGTGACGGCGCGCTTGCCGCCCGGGACGATCGCGATCTTCTTGCGGTTCGATGGTGACCGGGCGAGCGGCGCATCGACCGTCCCGGCGGGTGGGGCGGGGCGGCCGGACACGATCGCCTTGTAGCGCCGGTCGATGCTGTGGTCGTGGAACTGCTTGGCGAGGCCCTCATGCGCGCGGTCGGTCTTCGCCGCGACCATCAGGCCCGACGTGTCCTTGTCGATGCGGTGGACGATCCCAGGCCGCGCGACGCCGCCGATCCCCGACAAATTGCCCGCGCAATGGTGGAGCAGCGCGTTGACCAGCGTGCCGTCGGCATTGCCAGCGGCGGGATGCACGACGAGGCCGGCCTGCTTGTCGATCACGATCAGATACTCGTCCTCGAACACCACATTGAGTGCGATGTCCTGCGCGGCGTTTTCGGACGGAGCAGCGGGCGGAAAGGTGACGTGGTAGACGGCACCGGGAATGGCCTTGCCCGAAGGGTCGCTCGCGAGCTTGCCCTGCGGATCGGTCACCGCGCCGCTGGTGATTAGCGCCTTCAATCGCTCGCGCGAGACCTCTGGCAGGGCGGCGGCGAGCGCGCGATCCAGGCGCAGGCCCGGCGTCTCGTCGGAGACGCGTGCTTCGATGGTGGCAACCCCCCGGCTCATGGACTAGAATCTGGGCATGGCGTTGGAGATTTCAAGCACTCTCGTGGCAAGACTGCTAAACGAAGCGGATAGCGAGCCGGACCGGGAGGTGTGCGGGTTGTTGTTCGGCACGTCCGAACGCGTCGACGCGGCGTTGCCGTGCAGCAATGTCGCGTCAGACCCGCGCACCGCGTTCGAGATCGATCCGGCGGCGCTGATCGCCGCGCACAAGGCAGAGCGTCGCGGCGGCCCGGCGATCGTCGGCTGCTATCACTCGCATCCCAACGGAGCCGCTTTGCCCTCGCCGCGCGATGCGGCGGCGGCTCTGCCCGACGGGGCCTTCTGGCTGATCCTGGCGGCAGGGCAGGCGTGCCTTTTCCGCGCGGTCGAGCATGGCGCGATCGAAGGCCGCTTCGTCGCGGTGCCTCACCGGACTGTCGAGTGATGCGCGGTGTGGCCGAGCGATGGGTTGCGTCGCTGCCCCGGCAACGTCAGAAGAGCAGCAAGTCCTGACCCGAAAGCCCATGATCCGATGACGATGACCTCCGTCGATTTTGCCAGCCTGCTGTGTTCGCGGTTGTGCCACGATTTGCTCAGTCCGGTGGGTGCGCTCAACAACGGGCTCGAACTGCTCGCCGACGAACATGATCCGGAGATGCGCGCGCGCTGTCTCGAACTGCTGAGCGACAGCGCCAAGGCATCTGCCAACAAGCTCAAATTCTTCCGGCTCGCCTTTGGCGCAGCGGGAGGCTTCGGCGAGACGGTCGATACGCGAGAGGCGCGTGCCGCGATCGAGGGGCTGTTCGGCGACGGGCACAAGGTCAAGCTCGGCTGGCTGGTCGAAGACGCGACGCTGCCCAAGCCCGCGATCAAGGTGCTGCTCAATCTCGCGCTGATCGCGGGTGATGCGTTGGTGCGCGGCGGGCAGCTCGATGTCGGCGCGGAAAGCGTCGATGGTCAGGTCGAGATCGTCGTGCGTGCCGATGGCCCCCGTATCGTGCTCGATGCCGAAATGCGCGCCGCCTTGACCGGCACGCAGGGCGAAGCCGTCATCACCCCGCGTGCTGCTGCGGCCTATCTGGTCCACGCGCTCGTCCAGGAAGGCGGCGGCATGGTCCAGGTGTCCGATCCGGGCGAGGCCGTGCTGTTGTTCGGCGCGGCGTTCAAGGCGCACTGAGGCCGCGGCTAAACGCGTCCTTAACCACTCCGCGCGCAAGGGGGAGCCCACTGTTCCGCGGGGGCCCATGGACGATCTGCTACAGGAATTCATTGCCGAGACGCGCGAGACGCTGGAAGCGCTCTCGGGCGAGATCGTCGCGTGGGAATCGGAGCCCAATGACCGCGATCGGCTCGATGCGATCTTCCGCTTCGTCCACACCGTAAAAGGGAGCTGCGGCTTTCTCGATTTGCCCCGGCTCGCGCGGCTGA
Organism: Sphingomonadales bacterium; assembly: GCA_027489365.1. GTDB lineage: Bacteria > Pseudomonadota > Alphaproteobacteria > Sphingomonadales > Sphingomonadaceae > Sphingomonas. Next base: position 5,730 of record JAIXZV010000249.1, on the reverse strand, counting down.
GCCATGCGGCCGAGGACGTGCTGGCCGCCGTGCGATCGGGCGAGCGTGGCCCGGACACGCGGCTGGTGAATGCGGTCCTCGCGATCGTGGACCGCATCGGGGAGATCGTCGAGGCGATCGACGCGGGCCATGCGCTTGACGATACCGGCGAGGATTTGCTGATCGCCGCACTGGATTCTGGATCCGAAGCCGTTGCGGCGGCGGTCGCGCCAACGGTGCGCGTGGCGAGTCGCAGCGTCCGCCTGAACGTCGATCTGCTCGACCGGATGATGAGCGGCATGTCCGACATGGTGCTCGCGCGCAACGAACTGGCGCGGCGGATGCGTCATGACGGGGCCGACCCCAGCGTCGAGGCGGCACTCGAACGGCTGTCGCTGACCGTCGCCGAGATGCGCGACACGGTGACGCGCACGCGGATGCAGAAGATCGACGCCTTGTTCTCCGCGCTGCCGCGGATGGTGCGCGATACTGCGGCCGAACTCGGCAAGTCGGTGACGCTGCACATCGAGGGCAGCGACGTCGAACTCGATCGCGAAATGATCGAGATGATGCGCGATCCGCTGGTCCACATCATCCGCAACTCGATCGACCACGGGATCGAGGCACCGGCACTGCGCCGGATGGCGGGCAAGCGCGAGAATGGCTGGCTGAATGTCTCGGCGCGGCAATCGGGCAATCAAATCATCATCGAGATTTGCGACGATGGGCAGGGGATCGATACCGACCGGCTGGTCGCCAAGGTTGCCGCTGCCGGGGGACGGAGCGAAGCCGAACTGCGCGCGCTCGGCGAACAGGCGCGGCTTGAGCTGGTGTTCGAACCCGGCCTGTCGACCAAGGACACCGTCACCGCCATTTCCGGCCGCGGTGTCGGAATGGATGTCGTCCGCGCCAATGTCGAACAGATCGGCGGGCGGATCGAGCTGTCGAACACGCCAGGCCGCGGCGTGCGCATTGCGATCCACGTGCCGCTCACTTTGTCGATCATGGCGACGATCGGGATCGGCGTGCGTGATCAGCGCTTTGCCATTTCGCGCCAGGCGATCGAGGAAATCGTGCGCGTCGGGGGCGAGGCGATCCGGATCGACCGGATCGGCGATACGCTGACCGCCACCGTGCGGGATCGGCGGATGCCGTTGATCGATCTTGGCGCAATGCTCGGGTTCGAACCGTGCGATCCGGCGATGCTCGTGATCGTCAGCGTATCGGGCGGCAGCTATGCCCTGGCGGTCGATACCGTGCTGGATCATGAGGAATTGGTGATCAAACCGGCGTCACCCGCCGTCATGGCGACGGGGATCTACGCCGGCCAGACGCTGCCCGACAGCGGTTTGCCGATGCTGATGCTGGATTGTGCCGGAATTGCGCAAGTGGCCGGGCTTGAGTTCCACCGCGAAGCCGCCGCCGATGATACAGCCGTCGAAATTCGCGCGGCCGGGGTTCAGGCCTTGCTGTTCGACGACCTCGACGGCACGCGCCGGATCGTCCCGCTGTCGGTGATCGATCGGGTCGAGCCGGTATCGACCGGTGCGATCCGTTTCTCGGCGGGCCAGTTGCGCCTGTCGGTCGAGGATGGGATGATCCCGCTCGTCGCGCTCGGTGAATGGGCCGGGCGCGCCACCGTATCGGTGCTGCGCCTGCGCGATGGCGGGCTGGAACTCGGCTACGCCATCGAAGAGGCGCTCGACATCGTCGAACTGCCCGAGGCGATCGTCGCGGCGCGCGAACCCGGTCCGATCGCAGGTGTCGTCGCGATCGACGGCGAGCAAGTCGAACTGGTCGATCTGCACTGGCTGTTCGCGCATCATGCGCATGGCGGGGCCGAAGAGAGTGCGCCGCTGTGCCTGCTCGACGGCGCGGAATCGGCGTGGATGACGACCTTCCTGAAGCCGGTGCTGGAAGGGGCGGGGTACCGCGTCGCGGCGGCGCTGCGGCCGGGCGAACGCGCTCAGGTCGTGGTGCGGATGGCGGGGGATACCGCGCCCAATGCGATCTCCGCGCCCGTCGTGCGCTTGCGGCGTGAGGCGGACGGCGATGATGACAGCGTGTTTCGCTACGATCGGCAGGGCTTGCTCGCCGCAGTTGCACGCTCGGCAGGGGGACGATGATGGCACTGTTCCTGATCGCGCAGATCGCCGGGCGCACCGTCGCGATCGAATCCGGGCAAGTCGAATCGGTCGTCGATATCGGGACGATCGTGCCGGTGCCGCGCTCCGAACGACATGTTCGCGGGCTCGCCGCCTTGCGCAGCCGCGTCGTGACGGTGATCGATACGCGCGCGGCGCTGGGCCTCGAAGCGGGGTCGCAGGAGGCGATGCGCGCGGTCATCACGATCGTCGACGGGCATCATTATGCGGTGCTGGTCGATGCACTCGACGATGTCGCCCCATTCGATCTGCTCCCGATTTCGGCCGGGATCGTGCTCGACAAGGGGTGGCGGGTGATCGGTCGCGGGCTGGTGGAACGCGACGGCGAGCCGATCCTGGCGATCGCGCTCGATGCGTTGATCCCCGGTGCTGCCGCAATAGCCGCTTGATTTTCCGCGATTAACGGCTCGCTTACCGATTTAGGGCATGGTGCTGTGCAAGCGTGCTCAAACAGGGTGACTTCATGAAAACCTGCCTCGTCGTCGACGATTCGAAAGTGATCCGCAAGGTCGCACGCCACATCCTGGAGACGCTGAATTTCCAGGTCAGCGAGGCGGGTGACGGGCGCGAAGCGCTCGATTCGTGCCTTGCCTCGGCACCCGACGTGATCCTGCTCGATTGGAACATGCCGGTGATGAGCGGCATGGATTTCCTGCGCGCGCTCCGCGACAGCAGCATCCCGACTCGGCCGAAAGTGGTGTTCTGCACCACCGAGAACGGGATGGCCCATATCCGCGCCGCAATCGAGGCGGGGGCCGACGAATATGTCATGAAGCCGTTCGATCGCGAAACGCTGGAAAGCAAACTCCAGATCGTCGGGATGGCCTGAGCCGGCGACCGATTATGCCGCCCCGAGCCACCCCCAGACCCGATCCCAGCCCCACCGGCAACGCGCCGCCGCGCGTCCTGATCGTCGATGATTCGGCGGTCGCGCGCGCGGTGATCGCGCGTGCGGTCGAACAGGGCGGCCGTTTCGTCGTGGCGGGCGCGGTGTCGAGCGCCGGGGCGGCGCTGACATTCCTGCGCACCAACCGCGTCGATGGGATTGTGCTCGACATTCAGATGCCCGGCGTCACCGGCCTCGCCGCGCTGCCCGATCTGATCGCGGCGGGGCAGGGGGCGAAGGTGCTGATCGCCTCTTCTTCGGCCAGCGACGGTGCCGCCGCGACGATCGAGGCGGTGTCGCTGGGGGCGGCGGATACGCTGGTGAAGCCCGATGTCGGTGATTTCGCCGGGCGATTCTCGGTGGCATTGGTCGACAAGCTCATGCGCTTGCTCACCGCCGAAGCACCGGCCGAACTGCCCGCGCCGGGCCGCCCGCGCGCGCCGACGGCGGCAGTCGGCAACGGCTTCGACATTGTCGCGATCGGTGCCTCGACCGGCGGGATCCATGCGTTGAGCGTGCTGTTGCGGGAATTGCCGGTCACCTTCCCGGTGCCGATTCTCATCACCCAGCATCTGCCGGAATCGTTCATGCCTTATTTCGCGGCGCAGGTTGCGGTGCTCGCCAACCGGCCGTGCGATGTGGCGACCGATTGCATCCGCATCCGCCCCGGCCGCGTGATCGTCGCGCCGGGCAACGCGCACATGCGGGTCGTCAGCACGGGGGATGCGACGGCAATACGGCTGACCACCGAAGCGACGCGCAGCGGCTGTATGCCCTCGGTCGACCCGATGTTCGACAGTCTGGCCGAGGTTTATGGCAGCCGCGCGCTCGGCATCGTGCTGAGCGGGATGGGCCGCGACGGCTGCGATGGCGCGCAGAGCCTGATCGATCGCGGCGGCGCGGTCGTGGTGCAGGATCGCGCGAGTTCGGTCGTGTGGGGGATGCCCGGCGCGATCGCCAGCGCCGGAATCGCCAGCGCGGTGATGACCCCGGTCGAGATCGGGCGCCTGACCGCTGCGCGGCGCCGCCCGATATGATCGCCCCGCAAGCCACACCCGCCGTTTCCCGCACACCTACCCCCCGCGCTTCGTCCAAGGGCGCGATGGGCGTGCTGACCGCGATCCTCGAATCGCGCACGGGGCAGCAGCTTGCCGCCAACCGCGAATGGCGGATCGAGACGGTGTTGAAGCCGCTGCTGCGTGATCTCGGGCTCGACAGTATCGACGCGCTGGCCCGCGCCGCGCAGGGCTCTACCGAGATTGGCGACCGCGTGGCCGATGCCTTGCTTAACCAGGAAAGCTCCTTCTTCCGCGACGCCGCCGTGCTCGACATGGTGGCCGATGCGGTCGAGGCGCTCCGGGTCGAACAGCCGCGCCGTCGCCCGCGCATCTGGTCGGCCGGGTGCTCGTTCGGGCAGGAGCCTTTGTCGCTGGCGATGCTGTTCGATGAAAAAGGCGTTGGCCGGGTTGGCCCTATGCCCGAGATCGTGGCGACCGACGTGTCCGACATCGCGCTCACCCGGGCTCGCTCGGGCCGCTATTCGCAGTTCGAGATTCAGCGCGGGCTGCCGGTGCGGCGCATGGTGCGCTGGTTCGAGACCGAGGGCGACGAATGGGTCGCCAATCCCGAACTGGTTCGCCGAATCGCGTTCCGCCGGATGAATGTGGTGAGCGACCCGCTGCCGATCGGGCGGTTCGACGTGATCCTGTGCCGCAACGTGCTGCTCTATCTGAATGCCGAGCTGCGGCGGCAAGTGTTCGACCGGTTCGCCACGGTGATCCGGCCCGGCGGCGTGCTGGTGCTGGGCGCGGGGGAGACGGTGATCGGCCAGACTGACGCGTTTCGGCCGAGCCAGCGCTATCGTGGGCTCTATGAGCCTGCGCACGGGGTTCCTTGATCGCGGCGTCCGTGCTTAAGCTGCAATTCGGCTATCGCGGGGACTGTCCATGACCTTTATCGACGCACCCTCGCCCAATTTCGATGAGCGGCTGCTGCCCGTCTCGATCGTGGTGCTGCACTATACCGGTATGCAGACCGCGCAGGCCGCGATCGACCGGTTGCGCGACCCCGAGGCCAAGGTATCCGCCCACTATCTGATCGCCGAGGACGGGCAGGTGTTGCAGATGGTCGCCGAGGACAAGCGCGCCTGGCACGCCGGCAAATCGCGCTGGCGCGGGATTGAGGACGTCAATTCGGCAAGCATCGGGATCGAGATCGTCAATCCCGGCCATGAATTCGGCTATCGCCCGTTCCTGGAGGAGCAGATCGACGCGCTGGTGCCGCTGCTTTCCGGGATCAAGGAGCGCTACGGCATCACGCGCGGCAATGTCGTTGGGCATTCCGACATCGCGCCGACGCGCAAGCAGGATCCGGGCGAGCTGTTCCCGTGGAACCGCCTCGCCAAGGTGCGCCTGGCCTTGCCGCGGCCGACGCAGAAATTGATGGACCCGATGTGGACCGATGCCGGGTTTCTGATCGCGCTCGAACGCTTCGGCTATGACGTGACCGACAAATTGGCGGCGGTCGTCGCCTTCCAGCGCCGCTTCCGCCCCGAGCTGCTCGACGGCGTGATTGACGGCGAGTGCCGCAGCATCCTGCTCGCCCTGCTGTTGCCAAAGCCCACGGGGGACGACTGACCCACTGCCGTTCGTTTCGAGCGAAGTCGAGAAACCCGTTCCGCGCGCTGCGCCCCGTGTCTCG
>JAIXZV010000150.1 GCA_027489365.1 Sphingomonadales bacterium | reverse complement strand
CAGATGGCGCGAACGCTTGATCGCCTGGGCGAGTTCGCGCTGCTTCTTGCCGCTCACCGAAGTGATGCGGCTCGGGACGATCTTGCCACGCTCGGACACGAAGCCCTGCAGCAGACGGACGTCCTTATAGTCGATCCGGGGGGCATCCTTGGCCGAGAACGGGCAGGACTTGCGACGGCGGAAAAATGGGCGTGCCATGCTCTATAGCTCCTTATTCGCCATCAAAGTTGCGACGCGGGCGATCTTCGCGATCACCACGATCCGGGCGGTCACCACGGCCGCCTTCGCGATCACCACGACGCTCACGGTCGCGGTCCGACTTGCGCATCATGACGCTCGGGCCGTCTTCCAGCGCGTCGATCTTGACGGTCATGTAACGGATGATGTCTTCGTTGATCTGAACCTGGCGCTCCAGCTCCGCGATCACGCTGCCGGGGGCATCGATCTCGAGCATCACGTAGTGCGCCTTGCGGTTCTTCGCGATCTTGTAGGCGAGGCTGCGCAGGCCCCAATTCTCGGTCTTGACGACGCGGCCGTCATTTCCGTTGATGATTCCGGCGGCCATTTCGGCCAGTGCGTCCACTTGCGCCTGTGCCAGATCCTGGCGCGCAAGGAACACGTGCTCGTACAGAGCCATGTTGCTTTCTCTCATTCTTGGCCGATCGCTGACGCCCGCACCATGCGAAACGCCCCTCCGGCTATCGTCTTCCGCTGAAATAGCGACCGGGGCGGAAAGCGTGTGCCTTCCACCCCGATGGCTGGTCCCATAGCGAAATCCGGGCAGAAGGCAAGCCTGCCGCCCGTATTGGCGCGTCTTAGTTAAACGCGCCGCCCAGCACTGCGCCGATCAGGCCGCCCGTGACGGCGACGAGCACCGCGTCATTGCCCGAACGGACCCAGCGATAGCCGCGCGGCGGGGCATAGAGGCGGCGACCACGATACTGCCGCCAATCGCGGATTTCCTGATAATTCTGCGCGTAGCGGCGATCGAAGCGCTGGCCCTTGCTCCAGCGGCGATACTGGTTCGGGCGGGTCACCGTACGCTTGGTGACGACGGTGCGGCCGTTGGGCTGCTGGCGGATGACGGTCGTCTCACGCTGATTGCGATATTGCTGCGCCTCGGCGGCGATCGGGCTGGCGACGGCCGCAGTCGCGAGCAATGCGATGAGAAGTTTCTTCATGGTTCAAATCCTTATCTAACGGCGCCATGCTCCCGGCGTCGGATCCTATCTGGGGTGCGGTTGTCGCACGCCCGTACCGGCCCAAACCCAAAACGGTCACAAAGTGTCCCGGCCGCATCGGTCCCGTTCAGGTTGACGCGGTACGCCACGCGCGCCTAACCGCCGCGCCGAAGGAGTTTCAGCGAATGCGTGCGTTCATTTTTCCCGGGCAGGGAAGTCAGTCGGTCGGTATGGGTAAGGCGCTGGCCGCCGCGAGCCCGGCCGCGCGAGCGGTGTTCCAGGAAGTCGACGATGCGCTCGGCCAGCATCTTTTCCGCTTGATGACCGAGGGACCGGCGGAAGAGCTCGAACTGACCGAAAACGCGCAGCCCGCGATCATGGCGAACGCGATTGCGACGCTGCGGGTGCTCGAACAGGAAGGCGGCGTGCGGCTGGCCGACAAGGCGGACTATGTCGCGGGCCATTCGCTTGGCGAATATACCGCTTTGTGCGCGGCCGGCGCGATCGATCTCACGACGACGGCGCGGCTGCTGAAGCATCGCGGCCTGGCGATGCAGGCGGCAGTCCCCGTTGGCATCGGCGCAATGGCGGTGCTGCTGGGTGCCGATCTCGCCAAGGCGCGCGCGATTGCCGAGGCGGCGGCCGAGGGCGAGACCTGCACCGTCGCCAATGACAATGATCCGTCGCAGGTCGTGCTGTCGGGCCATCGCGGCGCGATCGAACGTGCGGTCGCGATTGCGAAGGACATGGGGGCCAAGCGCGCGATGCTGCTGCAGGTTTCGGCACCGTTCCACTGCCCGCTGATGCAGCCGGCCGCAGATGCGATGGAAAAGGCACTCGCCGAGGCGCGCGTCGATGCGCCGCTGGTGCCACTGTTCGCTAACGTGACGGCGGCGGCGGTCGCCGATGCCGACACGATCCGTCGCCTGCTGGTCGAACAGGTAACCGGCATGGTCCGCTGGCGCGAATCGGTGCTGGCGATGCACGCGGCGGGCGTCGATCAGTTCGTCGAATTCGGCGGCAAGGTATTGACCCCAATGGTGAAACGCATCGCGCCCGATGCCGCAGGGACGAGCATCGTCACGATGGACGACGTCGAGGCTTTGGTTAAGGTGCTTTAGAAGAAGCTTTGTTCACGCGGAGACGCGGAGGCGCAGAGAGGGTGCGATGGTGGATATCGATCGCGTTACTGGAGACGTTATCGATGTGTCGATGCGCATCCATCGCGAACTCGGTCCCGGCCTGCTCGAAAGCGTTTATGAAATGGTTTTGGCAGGAAAACTCGCTGCTTTGGGATATGCGGTTGAGCGGCAACGGGCGGTCGATATCGAGTTCGAGGGAATGAGGTTCGCCGCCGCTTTTCGCATCGATCTGTTCGTCGATCAGCGCCTGATCGTAGAGATCAAGTCGATTGAAAGGCTGAGCGGCGTGCATGCCAAACAGCTTCTGACCTATCTGCGTCTGACCAAGCAGCCCGTTGGGCTGCTGATCAACTTTGGCGGCGAGACCCTCAAGGAAGGCGTGCGGCGTCTGGTCAACAATCACTATCCCTCTGCGCCTCCGCGCCTCTGCGCGAACCAAAAACCTCTTGAATCTGATGGAGAATAGAATGTTCGATCTGACAGGTATGACCGCGCTGGTGACGGGCGCTTCGGGGGGGATCGGGTCGGCGATCGCGCAGGCGCTGGCGGCGCAGGGCGCGCGGTTGGCGGTTTCGGGGGCAGGTGTGGCGGAGCTTGGGGCGTGCCGCGGTGGTCTCGGTGGCGATCATGTGGCGCTACCGTGCGATCTGTCTGACGGCGCGGCGGTCGATGCGCTCGTGCCCGCAGCGGTGGATGCGCTGGGCAAGATCGATATCCTGGTCAACAATGGCGGCATCACGCGCGATAATCTCGTCATGCGGATGAAGGATGAGGAGTGGGACGCGGTGATTCGCGTCAACCTCGAAGCGGCCTTCCGCCTCGCGCGTGCCGCCGCCAAGCCGATGATGAAGGCGCGTTTCGGGCGGATCGTGTCGATCACGTCGGTCGTCGGCACCACCGGCAACCCAGGCCAGGCGAATTACGCGGCATCCAAAGGCGCGCTGACCGCCATGTCCAAGGCCTTGGCGCAGGAACTCGCCAGCCGCGGAATCACCGTCAATTGCGTCGCGCCCGGATTCATTGCCTCGCCGATGACCGATGGCTTGCCCGATGCGCAGAAGGACGCGCTCAACGCCCGCATCCCGATGGGCAAGATGGGCGAGGGCGCGGACATCGGCGCGGCGGTGGTCTATCTCGCCAGCCGCGAGGCGGGATACGTCACCGGCCAGACCTTGCACGTCAACGGCGGGATGGCGATGATCTGATTGGCGCGATTTGAGCCGCCCTACTTGCAAGGCCCCCACGCGCGTTCTACGTGCGTTCAGGAATTCCAAAAACCCCCATATCCAGAGGGACGATACAATGAGCGAGACCGCAGACCGCGTTAAGAAAATCGTCGTCGAGCATCTCGGCGTAGAAGCCGAGAAGGTGACCGAAGACGCGAGCTTCATCGACGATCTGGGCGCAGACAGCCTCGACATCGTCGAGCTGGTGATGGCCTTCGAAGAAGAATTCGAAGTCGAGATCCCTGATGACGCCGCTGAGAAGATCACGACCGTCAAGGACGCGATCGTCTTCATCGACGAGAACAAGAGCTGAGCGATCCGCTTTTGGTTTGGCCGCCGGCATAGCCGCTCGGTTGGACATACAGAACGGCTCCCCGTCCCAGGCAAAGACCGGGGGCAGGGGGCCGTTCCCGTTTTACCCGCCTTTCATTGAAGACTTACAGAATCGGAGATCGCCATGCGGCGTGTTGTCGTAACCGGACTTGGCCTCGTGACGCCGCTCGGCGCCGATGTGGAGACCGCCTGGGCGAATCTTATCGCGTCGAAGTCCGGCGCGGGCGTGATCACGCGCTTCGACGCGAGCGAGTATAAGTGCCGCATCGCCTGCGAAGTGAAGCCGGCCGACCATGAATATGGCTTCGATCCCAACAAGCGCGTCGACCACAAGGTGCAGCGTCAGGTCGATCCGTTCATCATTTACGGCATCGATGCGGCGGGACAGGCGCTCGAAGACGCGGGCCTGCTCGACATGACCGAGGCGCAGAAATATCGCGCGGGTTGCTCGATCGGTGCGGGGATCGGCGGCCTGCCGGGGATCGCGTCCGAATCGATCGTGCTGCACGAAAAGGGGCCGGGCCGCGTCTCGCCGCATTTCGTGCACGGGCGTTTGATCAACCTCATCACCGGCCAGGTGCAGATCAAATACGGGCTGATGGGCCCGAATCACGCGGTGGTGACGGCCTGCTCGACCGGTGCGCATTCGATCGGCGATGCTGCGCGGATGATCGCGATGGACGATGCCGATGT
>JAIXZV010000286.1 GCA_027489365.1 Sphingomonadales bacterium | reverse complement strand
CGCCTTGATGCCATTGATATTGAAGGTGACGATCTTCACGTAAGCGACCCCTGTTGCAGGGTCGGTTTACACCGCGAAGCTGGAACCGCAACCGCAACCCGAGGCGGCATTGGGGTTGGTCACCTTGAACGCAGCACCACCCAGTTCCTCGACATAATCGACCGCCGACCCGCGGACGAGATCGAGGCTGATCGAATCGACCACCAGCCGCACGCCATCCTGCTCGGCCACGGCATCATCGGCATCGACTGCATCGGCAAAACCGAACTTATACTGAAAGCCCGAGCAGCCTCCGCCATCGACCGACAGGCGCAGGATCGCAGGCTTGCCCTGCTTCGCCGCAATCGTCGCAACGCGCGCCGCAGCGGAGGGGGTCAAAGCGATTTCAGGTGCGAGCGTGGTCATGTCCGAGAGATAAGCGCTTCAACCCCGATCGGCAATGCGGCCGATTAATCGGCCGCCGGACCGCCGACTGCAACCGGGATGACACGGATCGATTTGTCCTGCGCCGCCAGCAGATAATCTGCGGTCTGCAGGAATGGCACCGGGTTCACCGCATGGCCATCAAGCCGCACTTCGTAATGCAGATGCGGACCGGTCGAACGCCCGGTCGATCCCATCAGCGCGATCAACTGGCCACGATGCACGCGGGTGCCCGGCTCGACCAGGATCTTCGAGAGATGGCCGTAGCGGGTCTGGATACCCTTGCCATGATCGATTTCGACCAAATTGCCGTATCCGCCCGACCGCTCGGCGCGATCGACCACGCCGTCGGCGGTGGCGTAGATCGGCGTGCCGACCGGCCCCGGAATATCGACCCCGGTGTGCATCGCGGCGGTGCCGCGGAACGGGTCGGTGCGTATGCCGTAATTGCTGGTGTAGGCGAGATGATCGACCGGCTGTGCCGAGGGAATGGCGATGACGCCCTTCTCCAGCGAGTCGAGCTTCTTCCATGTCATGAACAGCGAGCGGAATTGCGTGTCGGCGCGCAGATCGACCTCGGCGGCGGCACTGTCGGCGGCCTCGAACGGGCCACCCATCGCGGCTTGCGCGGGCAACAGCCGCTCGGGCGCAATGCCCAGGCTGCGGACATGAGCGACGGCACGGGCGAACCGCTGCTCGGCGACACGGCGCGCTTGCGCGGCAACAGCGACTTGCTGCTGCTCAACCTTCTTCAACGGCGCAACCACTTCGGCGGCAAGCGCATCAGCCTTGGGATCGACGTTCGGGGTGGGGCGCGACAGCAGGGCGACATCGGCCTTGCCCGAAACCACCGCCACCAACAGCGCCTGACGCTGCTCGACCCGCGTCGCGCGCACTTGCGCTGCGTGCTTGATCGAGGCGACATCGGCTTGCATCTTGGCGACGCGCACTTGCATCTGTGCGACCTTGGCCTCGGGCGAGAGCGGCGCGCCAACGACGCCGCTCAGCGCAACCGCGCCGACCGCCGCCTGTGCCACGCCATAAGCCGAAAAGCACAAGGTAACGCTGGCCACCCCGGCGACCACCGCCTGCGAGCGTGCGCCGATACTGAAACGTTTCAGGTCACGGCCGTCATGAAAAATGAAATCGCGGGTTTTGAAATAGGTCTTGAGGCGCGCCATCAGCCGCACACCCGAAGCAATAGAAAGTGAGTTCATGTGACCCCAGCGATCGTTACGCGATTGCCGGAAAATGCCAGCACCCGCCCCTCTATTGCCCTTGTGCAGCCCCCCTGCACCCGGACGAACAGTGTCTGACTGAGATTGTAGAACGCTAGCAAGGCCTTGCGCCGCGCGGCGCGTTGAACCGGCACAACCGCACGGCGAGTCGTTGAACGGCGGGTTAACGGTGGTAGCGATTCGGCAAAACAATCCGAATCGGTGCCTTTGCGATCACGCGAGCTGCTGCACCGCGCGCAGCACTTCCTCGGCATGGGCGGGCACGCGCACCTTGCGCCAGCTCCGCACCAATATGCCGCTCGAATCGAACAGGAAGGTCGAGCGGTCGATCCCCATATAGGTCTTGCCGTAGAGCTTTTTTTCGACCCACACGCCGAACGCCGTCAGCGCCGCATCGCCCTCGTAACTCGCCAGCGGGACGGTCAGATCGTATTTGGCGGTAAATTTCTGGTGCTTGGCCGGCGGATCGCCCGACACGCCCAGCACCTTCGCGCCCGCCGCGTGAAAATCGGGCAGCAAGCGGCTGAAATCCTGCGCCTCGCGCGTGCAGCCCGACGTGTCGTCCTTGGGATAGAAATAGAGCACGAACGGCGCGCCAGCATAATCGGCCAGGTGAATCGGGCTGCCGTCCGGTGCGATCAAGTCGATCGTGGGCAGCGCTCCGCCGTCCTGAATGGTCATGCTTCGATCCCCTCTACCTGTGCGAGCCAGCGCGCAACGTCCTGCCGAATCGTGTCGAGCGACGCAACCACGCGTGGCCAATCGGCCATCCCCACCGCGTGCGCGATCAAATCCTGCGTCACCGCGTTCGGCACCTGCGCATCGGGCGCGACCAGCCGCAGCGTGACGAGCAGCCGCGCGAGCAGATCATAGGCCGCGATCATGTCCGGCGGGGCCTTGCCGACCGCGATCAACGCGTCGATCGCGATGCGCAGATTGGGATCGAGCCCGGCCCCGCTTTCGAGCTGAACCATGTGCACCGCGAATTCCAGATCGACCAAGCCGCCCGGCAGCAATTTCGCATCGAGCGGCCCGAGCGGCGGCTTGTGCGCGGCCATATCGGCGCGCATCGCGGTCGCATCGGCGATGATGTCGCGCTTCGGTCGATCGCCGTGCAGCACATCGCGGATGATCGCCGAGACGGCCGCCCGCGCTTGCGGCGAGCCGAACACCGGGCGCGCACGGGCAAGCGCCATATGCTCCCACGTCCAGGCGCTCTCGCGCTGATAGCGGGCGAAGCCGTCGAGCGAGACGCAAAGCGGCCCCTGCGTGCCCGATGGCCGCAGCCGCGTGTCGATCTCGTATAGCGGCCCCGATGCGGTCGGCACCGACAGCGCGGCGCTGATCCGCTGCGCCAGGCGATTGTAATAGAGCACCGCGCCAAGCGGTTTGCGCCCGTCGGATTCGGCCAGATAATCGCCGGTAAACAGATAGATCAGGTCGAGATCGGAAGCGTGGGTCAGCGCCCCCCCACCCATCCGCCCGAGCGCGAGGATCACGAGTTCGCTGTCCGGCACATGCCCGTGCGCGGCGGCGAACTCGGTGATTGTCGCGTCGGCCAGCACGCAAATCGCGGCTTCGGCGACGCGCGCATAGCCCGCTGACACGTCGAGCGGATCGGCCGCGCTCGCGATGATCTGCGTGCCCAGCGCAAAGCGCTTTTCGCCGACGATGCGGCGGACATGGTCCAGTTGCACCTGATAATCGGCCCCACCCGCCATTTCGGCCGCAAGCGCATCGACCGTGCCGACCGGATCGAGCGCGGTCGCATCGATCAAACCGTCGAACAATTCAGGCCGCCGCGCGAGTTCCTCGGCGAGCGTCACCGCATGGCTCAGGATCAGGCCAAGCAACCGCCCCAACGCCGGTCGTGCCTCGATCAAGCGGAAGAAATTCACCGCGCTCGACAGCCGCGCGAGCATCCGGTCGAGCCGCACGATCGCGCCTTGCGGGTCAGGCGCGCTGCCCAGCGCCGCGATCAGCCCCGGCAGCACCGCCTCCAGCGCCGCGCGCGCCGCCGCACTGCGCAAGGCGGGATAGGCGCCGCCGCGCCACTGCGCGATCCGCTGCGCCGCCACCTCGGTCGCGTCGAAGCCGGCCGCAACCAATTGCCCGGCCAGCCGCTCAGCATCGAACGACAGCGCATCGCCCTCATCGGGATCGAGCGCGTCATAGCTCCGCGCCGTCGCGGTCACGTGCGGGCGCAGCAGATCGAGCAACACCGCGCCATCCGCCAGCCCGTGCAGCCCGGCCACCGCATCGAGCGCCGTACCGCTCGGCAAAGTGTGGGTCTGGCGATCCTCGATCATCTGCACGCGGTGTTCGATCGTGCGGTACAGCGTGTAGGCCGCCTGCAATGCCATCGCTTCCTCAGGCGCCACCCAGCCCGCCGCCGCCAGCGCCGCCAGCGCCGCGCGCGTGTCCGGGACGCGGAGCGCCGGGTCGCGTCCGCCGTGGATCAATTGGTGGATCTGCGTGAAGAATTCGACCTCGCGGATGCCGCCCCGCCCGCGCTTCAGGTCGAAGCCGGGGCCGAACGCCTGCCCTTGCGCAAAATGATCGCGAATCCGCCGCGAGATGCCACGAATCTCGCCGATCGCGCCGAAATCGAGCGCGCGCCGCCACACGAACGGCGCGACGGTGGCGAGGAAAGTCTCCCCCAGCGGGACATCGCCCGCCGCCGCCCGCGCACGGATAAACGCCGCGCGTTCCCACGGCAAAGCGAGAGATTCGTAATAGGAAATCGCCGCATCGACCGACAAAGCGATCGGCGTGATCTCGGGCGACGGACGCAGCCGCAGATCGACGCGCAGCACATAACCGTCGCCGTCGCGCGTCTGCAGCAATTCCACCACGCGCCGCGCGATCCGCACCGCCGCTTCCTCGGGCGCCTCGCGCGGGCGGCATGGCAGCGTGAGCGGATCGAACAGCAGGATCGGATCGATGTCCGACGAATAATTGAGCTCGCGGCTGCCTTGCTTGCCGAGCGCGATCGCGACGAAACCGCGCGGCGCCGCATCCGGGGTGCGCTCGGCAATCGCAGTGCGGATCGCGGTGTCGAGCGCGTGGTCGGCGAAATCCGACAAGGCATGGGTCACCGCAGTCAGATCATCGATCCCCGCCAGATCACCGATCGCGACCCGCAGCGCGAGCCGCCGCCGCGCGAGCCGCAAGCGTTGCGCGGGCGGCACATCCGCCGCGATCTCGTCTAGCGCAGGAAGCGCCGGCAACGCCCCCGCATCGAACGCTGCGGCCATCCCCGGCTCGCGATCGAGCAGCAGCGTCAGGAACGGCGAGTATAGCCGCGCGCGTCGGGCGGCGTCGACAATGCAGGGATCGGAAAGCTTGTCTTCCACCAGATGGCACCGCTTTCAGCCCGGATGCGCACATCGCCGGGCAACAAACCGGCCTTTCGACCGTTGTTGCTTTATGTCAATGCGCCCCGCCTTTTATCGCTCGACGGACCGCCAGTGCGACTATGTCGTAGTGGCGCCGCAGGCTGCGGACATTCTGTCGGTTGCGCTACGCTCGGCCTATGCCGAGAAGCCCAATGCCGACGATCCCTTCGCAGATTTGATCTACCAGCTCGACCGGATCGAGGCGGTCGCGACGCGCTGACGTCAGTCGCGGTCGCGGTCGCGGCTCAGTTCGTCGACTTCGCCCATGATCGTGTCGAGCGCCGACATGCCGGGCTCATTGCTATGGGTGCGGCGTGAGGCAAGCGTATTGTCGCTCATCACCGCTTCCAGTGCGACGCGGCCACGCGCGACGCGGCTCTTGATCGTGCCGACTGCAACGCCGCAGATCTCGGCCGCTTCCTCATAAGCGAAGCCGCCTGCG
>JAIXZV010000030.1 GCA_027489365.1 Sphingomonadales bacterium | reverse complement strand
GGATCTGCGCGAGCTCGTCGCCGCGGTCGCCGCGCTTCCGGCCGCGCCGATCCTGTTGCTCGCGTCGCGCTTCCTCGCGCTCACCGCGGTGCGCCTGGCCGCGCTGCGCGGAATGCGTTGGGGCGAGATCGAGGACCTCGACGGACGCGATCCGCTGTGGCGCGTGCCGGCCGAGCGGATGAAGCTCGGCGTCGCGAACAAGCGCGATTCGGCGAACGATCATCTCGTGCCGCTGTCACCGGCGGCGGCGGGCGTGCTGCGCGCGGCGCGCGCGATTGCGGGCGGCGCGGCCGATCCGGCGGCGCTGGTATTCCCCGGCCGATATGACGGCCAGCCGATCGGCGCCGGCGCGATCGGCGAGCTTTACGCGCGCGCGGGTTTCGCCGGTCGCCACGTGCCGCACGGCTGGCGCGCGAGCTTCTCAACGGTGATGAACGAACGTCGGCCGGAAGACCGCACCGATATCGACCGCACGCTCGGCCACGCACCGAAGGGAATGAGCAAGGTCGAGCGCGCCTATAACCGGGCTCAGCATCTCGTGAAGCGCCGTGCGCTGCTCGAGGAATGGGCCGAGCTCCTGACCGTGCAGCAAGCATAACGCCGGGGGCGGGTGGCACGGTTCGCGCTCTCGCCCCCCGCATACACAAAATCCCGACGGCCGTGCTTGGCGATCGGGTTGCCGTCCTGGACGGACGTATCAGCGGGTGGGGGCGATCAAATCAACGCAACGCGAAGCGTTTCCTTTTCATCTTAAAGCCTGGTGGCGGATAGCGCACATTTCATGGACTCGCGTTTGAGAGAGAAGCGCCCAGGGAAGCGACGGCGTCGCGCAGGGCTTGGACCTCCTTCGACGGCGGCCCGACCGGCTCCAGTGGGCGAACCTCGCGCGGCACCTTTCCGAGGCGGCGCAGCTTCGCGGTGAGCAGCTGGGTGAAGCGCTGCCAGGTGCGGATCGCCATGCGCTGCCGGTGTTCGAAATAATAGGCGTTGGAGGTCTGCTCGCGCTGTGGCGCGAACTCGCCTTCATTCTGGGTGCTGATGCTGCGGCGAACCCAGGTGACGAAGCCGTTGGCCTTGAGCCGCTTCAGCGCATCGATGACGCTGTTGCGGTGGCACGTTGCGGCCGCGGCGATCGTTTCGAGCGACGGGAACAGCCGACCGGTCGCGAAGTCGATGTGCTCGATCAACGCCTGCAGGATCGTGACGTCGATCCGGCGAAGCGCCGTCTCGGCTTTGGCGAGTGTTTCCTCGTGCGCCTTCAGCTCGATCCGGAGCGTCGCTGCGTAGCCAATCGGCGCGGCGCCGCCACCCTCGATACGCTTCAGCTCGGCCACGATCAGGTCGCGTCGATAGCGGGCCTCGCGGATCTTGCTGGGTGGATTCTCGCGCCAAAACTGACCGCGATGCTCGCGCGCGGTTTGGATCAGTGCCTCGCGGTGCGCCAAGCCCTCACCAACCGTACCCTTACCGATCGGCACCCACGGCTTGGCGCGCGGATCCTCGATGTCGTAGCTGTTGCGGCGAACCTCGCGATCGCGGCCGCGCTGCCGACCCGTGAGGTGCGCGGCTGCCCCCTTCAATAATGCTCGTGTCTGCCGCGCGATTGCGCGCTCGTCCGATGGCTGTGTCGCCATTTTTGTGTGCCCCCAAGGCCGAATTCGCGGGACGCACGAAACCGCCGTCAGAAGCGCGCTCGCTTCGACGTCGGACGTGCGGATGATGTAGCTGGTCGATCGACTCGCTACCGGGGGGCCTCGGGGAAGACTGGGGACAGTCGCCGGCCGTCTGGGGGGGCGGACGGGCTTCAGGTCATAATTGAACGGACCGAGTGATTACGCCGGTAGCGGTCCTTCGCTACCACCGCCTCGACGCGCGGTTTCAACGCACCGAACAGCTGTTTCGCAGCGCTTTGAAATGGGCTAGCGCGGCCGCGACGCCGCTGCAGGTGCGCGGCGCAGCTCTTTTAGGAGGGGACGCCAATGTTCAGCCACATCATGGTCGGATCGAACGATCTCGAGGCATCGCGCAAATTCTACGACGCCACGCTCGGCGCGCTCGGCGCCCGCGCCGGATCAGACAATAACGGCCGCATCGTCTATATGCACGGCGGTGGCCTGTTCCTGGTTACCAAGCCGATCGACGGCCAACCCGCCTGCCACGCCAATGGCGGCACGATCGGCTTTGCCGCCGCCTCGCCCGAGCAGGCCGATGCCTGGCACGCGGCAGGTGTCGCCAATGGCGGCACGCCGATTGAAGCCGATCCCGGCGTGCGTGAAGGGCCGTTCGGTAAGCTCTATCTCGCCTATCTGCGCGATCCGGCCGGCAACAAGCTGTGTGCGATGCACCGCATTCCGGCGTGATGCCGTGGCGGAGCGGCCCTTGCGCGCCGCTCCGCCCCATTCCATGTAACCGACCGGCCCGATGCCCCGGATCAGCGGGGACACGCCAAAGAAAGCACCCATGACCACCCATTCGACTCGCATGTTGATCCTCGGCTCCGGCCCGGCTGGCCTGTCCGCCGCCATTTATGGCGCGCGTGCGGGGATGAAGCCGATCC
>JAIXZV010000402.1 GCA_027489365.1 Sphingomonadales bacterium | reverse complement strand
TCTTCTATCTGGCGGGGTTCGGAATCTATTTGATGACGATGCCCGCGCCGGTCGATGGGCCGAAGACCGATGCGATTGTGGTGCTGACCGGCAGTGCCGGGCGGATCGACCGGGGACTGCGCTTGCTCGAAGCCCATAAGGCCAAGCGGATGCTGATCAGCGGCGTCGCGCCCGAGGTTCGGCCGGGTGAGCTGGCGCACGAATATAAGGTCAGCCGGGAGCTGTTCCGCTGCTGCATCGATCTCGGGCATGAGGCGGTCGATACGCGATCGAATGCCGATGAGACGGCGGATTGGCTGCGCACGCATGACTATAAGACGGTGCGGCTGGTCACCTCCGACTGGCATCTGGCACGCGCGAAGCTCGAATTGGTCAGCGCACTCGATGGCGATGCAACGGTGATCGGTGACGGCGTGACGAGCAGCCCGCGCTGGGCCGTATTGCTGCGGGAATATAACAAATTGATCGTGCGCAAGGCCGCCTTGCTGATCGGGCGCGCGACATGATTGCAGTGCGTAACTGGCTGTTCAAACTGCTATTCTACGTCGGATCGGTACCGATCGTGCTGACCACGCCAATCTCGGCGCTGATCGGCTGGCGCGCGCTTGTCGCGCACACGCATTTCTGGACGCGCTGGCACGGCTGGACCACGCGGCATATCCTGCACATCGATCAGCGGGTCGAAGGCGCGCGCTTCGGCGACATGCAGTTTGGCGGGGCGCCGGTGCTGTACGCGGCCAAGCATCAGTCGATGTACGAAACGCTCGAGCTCGGGCGGATGCTGCGCAATCCGGCGATCGTGATGAAGCAGGAACTGGCCGAAATCCCGGTCTGGGGCTGGGCGGCGAAGCGCTATGGCGTCATCGTCGTCGATCGCGAGGCGTCGGCCGGGGCGCTGCGCCGGATGCTGCGCGACGCGCGCGCCGCCCTTGCCGCCAACCGTTCGATCCTGATCTTTCCCGAAGGCACGCGCGTCGCGCCGGGGGAACAACCGCCACTGCGCGCCGGGTTTGCCGGCCTGTACCAGATGCTCAAGATTCCCGTGGTGCCGGTGGCGATCGACAGCGGCACGGTGTGGCCGCGGCACGGGCCGAAGGTGCCGGGCACGGTAACCTTCCGCTTCGGCGAACCGATCCCGCCCGGCTTGCCGCGCGAGGAAGCGGAGCGGCGCGTCCACGCCGCGATCAACGCGCTGGACGTGCCACGGCCTTAATCGTGCGTGCGGCCGAAATCGGGGGCGGGATCATCCTGCCCCTGTTCGATGATGCCGCGGCGGATCGCGCGGGTCTTGCTGAACAGATCGAACAATTCGTCGCCCTTGCCCCAGCGGATCGCGCGTTGCAGCGCCGACAAATCCTCCGAAAAGCGTTGCAGCATCTCAAGCACGGCTTCGCGATTGGCGAGGAAGACATCGCGCCACATCGTCGGGTCGGACGCGGCGATGCGGGTGAAATCGCGGAACCCGCCGGCCGAATATTTGATCACTTCCGACCGCGTCACCTCTTCCATGTCGGAGGCGGTGCCGACGATCGTATAAGCGATCAGATGCGGCAAATGGCTGGTGATGGCGAGCACGCGGTCGTGATGATCGGGTGCCATCATCTCGACATCGGCGCCCAGACGGCGCCAGAATTCGGCGACGCGCGCGACCGCCAGGGGGTCTGCGCCCTCGGGCGGCGTCAGGATGCACCAGCGCTTGTTGAACAGCGTGGCGAAGCCCGCCTCGGGGCCCGATCGCTCCGTCCCGGCCACGGGATGCGCGGGCACGATCGTCGCGCCGGGCAGCGCTTCGGAGAGCGCGCGGACGACCTCGGCCTTGCAGCTCCCGACATCGCTTACCACCGCCTCGGCGGGTAGATCGGCGGCGAAATCGGCTGCCGCTGCACCCATCGCCCCGACCGGCACGCACAGGATGACGAGGTCGGCGTCGATCACCGCCGCGCCGCTGCTGTCGGCGATATCGTCGAAGAGCTGGAGCGCATCGGCGGTCGCGCGCACTTGGCGGTCGGCATCAAAGCCGGTCAGCCGCACTGTCGGCATCCGCGCCCGCACTGCGCGGGCGATCGACGATCCGATCAGGCCGATGCCGATGATGGTGACGCGGGCGAAGGGCAACATGGCGCGCCGTGTGGCGGATGCTCCCGCCGATGGCAAGCGGTCGCGCCTTTGCCCGGCGTTCGATCGGTGCCGAATCGCACCCGTCACGACCGTTGCCGTTCGCTGTTTTGGACCCTAGGAGGCAGCAGCAGGAGACGGGAATGCGGGGTAGCGATACGGTCTGGCGCGCGCTGGAACAGGCGCGGCGGGCCAATTTGGCGGCAAGCGGTCACGCCGCACCGGTGGTTGGCGAAATTGGGCAGACGCGGCGCGCAGTGTTGCTGGCGCTGGGGGCAAGCGGGGTGGCCGCGGCGCTGCCCCGTCCGGCTTTCGCTGCTGGAACCGCGAATGGACCGATCGCAATCATCGGCGGTGGCATCGCGGGCCTCACCGCGCTCTGGCACCTTACCCAGGCCGGGATCGATGCGCGGCTCTATGAAGCGCGCGCGCGGCTCGGTGGTCGCGTCTATACGTCGCGCGAGAAGGGCAGGCCGACGCTCGAGGCGGGCGCGCAGCTCGTCAACACCGATCATGCCGACATGAAAATGCTGACCCGCGAATTCGGCACCCCGCTGATCGACCGCAAGGGCGCGCCGCACCGCACGATGATCCTGGCCGATGGCAAGGAAGTGCCGGAGGGTAAGCTGGCCAGCGCGCTGCGCGGCATTGCCGGGCAGATCGACGCGGATTCGGTGCGGCTCGATCAGGATTATGCGAAGGTCGCGGTCGAACTCGACCGGATGAGCTTCACCGCCTATCTCGACAAGCACGCCGCGCTGATGCCCGAGGCGTGGGTGCGCCACTTGATGGAGGCGACCGCGCGCACCGAATATGGTGTCGAGCCCGGCGCGGCCTCCGCGATCGAACTGGTGTTCAATTTGCCCGCGATCAACGGGCGGCGGATCGACGTGCTGAGCCGCAGCGATGAGCGCTATCTGATTTCGGGCGGGAGCAGCGCGCTGGTTGACGCCATGGCAGCACGCCTGCGCGACCGCATCCAGACCAACCGCCGCGTCGTGCGCGTCGATCCGTTCGGGGCGCCAAATGGACAAGGGGGCGTGCGGCTGGTGTTCGCCGACGGCAAGACGGTCGATGCGGCCAATGTCATCGTGACGACCCCGGCCTCGATTACCCGAAAGATCGATTTCCGCGTACCCCTGCCGCCCCTGTGGCGCCGCTTCATCGCCGAAGTTGGTCTGGGCGCGAACATGAAGGTGCAGGCCGGGATGAGCGCACGCCCGTGGGACAAGGCGATCGGGCGCGGTGGGGAGATTTGGCAGACCAAGCCGGGGGCTGGCCTCGCCAGCGGCTGGGACGGCAGTGTACGCGGCGGCACCGCGTCCGGCGACGTCTGGACCTGGTTCCTGGGCGGCGCGGAAGTCGCGACCGCCGAGGTGCCCGAGCCGGGCGTGCTCGCGCGCAAATTCGCCGGGCAGGTGGAAAGTGGGATCGCTGGCATGACCGCCGCCACCAGCGCCTTCGCGCGCCGCACCAATTGGCACCGCGATCCGATGGCGCTGGGGGCCTATGTCAATTTCCGTCCCGGCCAATTGACGCGCTTCGGGCGGCTGATCTGGACCGAAGTCGACGGCATCGCCAAGGCACCCGTCAGTGCGGGGCCAGTGCTGTTCGCGGGCGAGCATCTGTCGGACGCCTATCCTGGCTATATGAATGGGGCCGCGCAGACCGGGCGGCTGGCCGCCGGGGTGATTATCGGCAGCCGGGCGAATGCGCGGCGCTTGAGTTGAGCGCCGCTTGACCCTAACCCCCGCGCAATGACCGAGGATACGCGTTTCGGGCTTGCCCGCCATGTGATCTTGCCCGGGCCGCTGCGGCTCGATGGCGGGGCACTGCTGTCGCCGGTCGAAATCGCTTACGAAACTTACGGCACGCTCAACGCCGACGCCTCAAACGCAGTGCTGATCTGTCATGCGCTGACCGGCGACCAGCACGTCGCCAGCCCGCACCCGGTGACCGGCAAGCCCGGCTGGTGGACGCGGATGGTCGGCCCGGGCAAGCCGGTCGATCCAGCGCGGCATTTCATCATCTGCGCCAATGTGCTCGGCAGTTGCATGGGCTCCTCTGGCCCCGCGACACGCAATCCCGCGACCGGCGCGCCGTGGGCGATGGACTTCCCGGTGATCACGATCCGCGACATGGTACGCGCGCAGGCGATGCTGCTCGATCATCTTGGCGTGCGCACGCTGGCAGCCGTCGTCGGCGGGTCGATGGGCGGGATGCAGGCGCTGAGCTGGCCTGCGACCTTCCCGGAGCGCGTGCGCGCCGCCGTCGTGATCGCCTCCACCGCGCGCCATACCGCGCAGAATATCGCGTTTCACGAGGTCGGCCGCCAGGCGGTGATGGCCGATCCGAAATGGCGCGGCGGTGCCTATTACGATCTCGGCGATCCACCGGCCGCCGGTCTCGCCGTCGCGCGAATGGCGGCGCACATCACCTATCTGTCGGAGGCTGGCCTCACCGAGAAGTTCGGTCGCCGCCTGCAGGCGCGGCCCGATCGGCCCGATGGCGCGATCAGCTTCGGCTTCGATGCCGATTTCCAGATCGAAAGCTATTTGCGGCATCAGGGGATCAGCTTCGTCGATCGCTTCGATGCCAATTCGTACCTCTACATCACCCGCGCGATGGATTATTTCGACCTGGCAAGTGAACATAATGGGCAGCTTGCCAATGCCTTCCGCGCGACCAAGGCGCGCTTCTGCCTGGTCAGTTTCGACACCGACTGGCTCTATCCGACCGCGCAATCGCGTGCGGTGGTTCATGCCCTGAACGCGGCAGGGGCACCGGTCAGCTTCGTCGAGCTCTCCAGCCCCTATGGCCACGACGCCTTCCTGCTCGACGCGCCCGAGATGAACCGGGTGGTCGATGGATTTTTGAGGGCCGGGGCATGAGCTTGCGCCCCGATCTGGCGATCATCGCCGAACATATCGCGCCGGGCAGCCGGATTCTCGACGTCGGCTGTGGCGATGGCGCGCTGATGGCGGCGCTGCGCGATTCGAAGGGCGTTGACGCGCGGGGGCTGGAAATCGACGCGGGCAATGTTGCTGCGGCCGTATCGCGCGGACTTTCGGTGATTCAGGGCGATGCCGATGTCGATCTCGCCGAATATCCCGATGCGAGCTTCGATTACGCGATCCTCAGCCAGACGCTGCAGACCGCGCACCGTCCCGATGTGGTGCTCGATCATCTGTTGCGGATCGGTCAGCGCGCCTTCGTATCCTTCCCCAATTTCGCGCACTGGCGGGTGCGCTTGTCGCTGTTGTGGGGCGGGCGGATGCCGGTGACGCGGCTGCTGCCCGAACGCTGGTACGACACACCCAACATCCACCACGTCACGATCGACGATTTCCGCAGCTTCGTCGGCGAGCGCGGGATTGAGGTGGAGGGCGCCTGGTTCCTGTCCGGCGACAAGCGCACCACTTCTGCCGCCGCCAATTTTCTGGCCGAACACGCGGTGTTCCAGTTGCGCGCGGCGGGGACGCGCGCGGAACCAAAAGGACCGATCCGGGGTTAGCGCACCGTCACCCCATAGGACCCCTGGTTATCGTCATGCCTGCCACCGCCCTCATCGTTGAAGACGAGATCTTCGTCGCGCTCGACCTGGAACGCATCCTCACCGATGCGGGCTATGCGGTGAAGGCGATTGCGGCGGACAGCGACGGTGCGCTGGAGGCGGCAGCGGACTGCAGCTTCGCGCTGGTCGACATCAATCTGCGCGACGGGGCGACCGGACCCGATTTGGCGCGCAAGCTCGCGCAGGACTATGGATTGAAGGTCGTGTTCGTCACCGCGAACCCCGGCCAGATCGCCAATCCGAGCGGGGCGCTCGGCTATGTGCGCAAACCGTTCAGCGCCGAGGCGATTCTGGCCGCGGCATCCGTCGCCGTGCAGGGCGTGCCGGTCACGCCACCGCCGCATCACGATTTCGTGCCGCTGGTCTGAGCTCAGCTTCGGCTGAGCGCGCTTTTCGGGATCGCGATTTCGACGCGCAGCCCTTCGGGGTTCCAATCGCGCGTGACGCTGCCGCCAAGCTGACGGACCGCGCTCAGTTCGATCAGTTGCGAGCCGAACCCGGTCTTCTCCGGCGCGCTGACCGGCGCGCCGCCGTGTTCGCGCCAGTCGAGCAGCAGGCGGTCCGCATCAGAGCGAATCGCCACCGTGACGGTGCCGTGGTCGTTCGCCAGCGCGCCATATTTGGTCGTGTTGGTGGCGAGTTCGTGGAAGAGCAAGGCGATCGGCGTGGCCGAACGGTCGTCGATGCGGACATCCTCGCCATCGACCAGAATGCGCGCGCCCTCCTGCGGTTGATACGGCAGAAACAGTTCGCTGAGCAGACCGTGCAGGCTGCTCGGCGCGGCGGTCGGGCGCGACTGCGCGCTGTGCGGCCGCACGAAATCATGCGCGCGACCAAGCGCGGTCACCCGCCCGCGCAGATCCGCCGCGACATCGGCAAAGGCGGGGTTGCCGCGCGCCGAGAAGCTGATCAGGCCGGAGATGACGGCGAAGATGTTCTTGATCCGGTGGCTCAGCTCCTGCGCGATGATTTCGCGTTCCTGGCTCGCCTCTTTCTGCTCGTGAATGTCGGTGCAGGTCCCGAACCAGCGCACGATTGCGCCGGCATCGTCGCGGATCGGCAGCGCGCGGCCGAGCGTCCAGCGATATTGGCCGTCATGGCGGCGCAGGCGATATTCGATCTGATACGGTTCGCCGGTTTGCAGTGAATGCTGCCACACTGCCCGCGCGCGCTCCTGATCGTCGGGGTGGAACATGTCATTCCAGCCCTCGCCATCGGTCGATCCCGCGGGCACGCCGGTGAATTCGTACCAGCGCGCATTGTAATAATCGTGGAAGCCGTCGGGCAGCGTCGACCACACCATTTGCGGCATCGAATCCGCCAGGACGCGGAAACGATTCTCGCTCTCGGCCAGCGCGCGGTGATGCGCACTGTCAGATGCACGCCACGCGGCGGCATCGCGGCTGTCGCGCAGCCGCGCCATCACCGCCTCGCCCAGCGTCGACAGGCCCTGCTGCTGGAGCACGGTCAGTCCCTCGGGATGCGGCACGGTATCGATGACGCATAGCGAGCCCAGAGGGACGCCGTCGTCCGATTTCAGCGGAACGCCCGCATAGAAGCGGATGAAGGGTTCGTGCGTGACTTGCGGGTTGTCGGCGAAGCGCGGGTCGAGCGTCGCATCGGGGACCACCATCGTCTCATCGCCATGCATCGAAACGCTGCAAAACGATGTTTCGGGCGGCCCTTCGGGGGCGTCATAGCCGGTGCGGACCAGGAAATGTTGTCGGTCGCGCGCGACGACGTTGACCAAGGCGACCGGTGTCCCGCACAGCGCGGCGGCGAAATCGGTCAGCCGCTTGAGCGCGGCATCGTCCCGGATCGTTTCGAAATCATGCGCGGCAACCACTTCGCCGCGGCGCGCCTCATCGACCCGCCCGCCGGATGTATCCGCCGTGGCGGGCTTGAAAAGATCAATCATAGCGGGAGGAACGCCGAACGGTCGCTTTGGGTTCAGAACGGCACGTCGTCGTCGAGATCGTCGGCAAAGCCACCGCGCGCGGCGCCGCCCGAGGGCGCGGGGCTGCGGCCACCGCCACGGTTTCCGCCGCCGCCGCCATAGCCGCCACCGAAATCGTCATTGCCGCCGAAATCATCCCGCGCGCTGGAACCGCCGCCGCCGCCGCCGCCCGAACCGGGTGCGCCGTCGAGCATCGTCAGCACGCCGTTAAAGCCCTGCAGCACGATCTCGGTCGAATAGCGGTCCTGCCCTTGTGCATCCTGCCATTTGCGCGTTTTCAGCGCGCCTTCGATATAGACCTTCGAGCCCTTGCGCAGATAGCGTTCGGCGACATTGCCCAGCGCCTCGTTGAAGATCGCGACCGAATGCCATTCGGTCTGTTCCTTGCGTTCGCCGGTATTCTTGTCCTTCCACGATTCGGACGTGGCGATGCGCAGGTTCACCACCTTGCCGCCGTTCTGAAAGCTCTTGCTTTCCGGATCGCGGCCGAGATTGCCGACGATGATAACCTTGTTGACGCTGCCCGCCATTTCGCGATTCCCTAAAGTCCGAGTCCGATCGCGGCCCAATAGGTCGCTCCTGCAGCGATGTAAGCGAGCGCGAACAAATAGCCAACCATGAAGGCAGGCCATTTCCATCCATTGGTCTCGCGCCGGGTGACCGCGATCGTCGAGATGCATTGCGGCGCGAACACGAACCACATCAGGAAGGCGAGCGCGGTCGGCAGGCTCCAGCGGCTTTGCAGATTGCGGCGGAGCTGGCTGTCGCCGCGCGGATCATCGGGATTGTCGATCGAGTAAACCGTAGCGATCGCGCCCACTGCCGCCTCGCGCGCGGCCATCGCGGGCAAGAGCGCGAGCGCGATATCGTGGTTGAAGCCGATCGGGCGGACCACGACCTCGATCCCCGACGCGATTCGCCCGGCGATCGAATATTCGCTCTGCTTCTGGCCCGCGGGCGCGACCGGATAGCTGGCCAGCACCCACAGCAGGACGATCGTCAGCGCGATCGTGGTGCCGGCGCGTTTCAGGAAAATCTCGGCGCGGCTCCACAGCCCGATCGCAACGTCGCGTAGCCGCGGCATCTGATATTTGGGCATTTCCATCATGAAACCCGAGGAGACACCCGCGGTCACCGTGCGTCGCAGGACGAGGGCGACGACGAACGCGCCGACCAGCCCCATCAGATACAGCGCGAACATCACCAGCCCCTGCAGCCCGACGAACGGCAGCACGCGCGTGTTGGGGATCAGTGCGCCGATCACCAGCGTATAGACCGGCAGCCGCGCCGAACAGGTCATCAGCGGCGCGATCAGGATCGTGGTCAGCCGGTCCTTCTCATCCTCGATCGTACGCGTCGCCATGATGCCGGGCACGGCGCAGGCAAAGCTCGACAGCAACGGGATGAACGCGCGGCCCGACAGGCCGACGCTCGCCATCACGCGGTCCATCAGGAAGGCGGCGCGCACCATATAGCCTGACGCCTCAAGCACGAGGATGAAGGCGAACAGGATCAGGATCTGCGGCAGGAACACGATCACCGCCCCGACCCCGGCGATCAGCCCGTCGGTCAGCAGCGAGCGGAGCGGCGACGCCGGCATCGCGCCGCGGATCCAGTCCTGCAGCCAGGCGAAGCCCGCGCTGATCGCATCGGCGGGGACGGTCGCCCAGCTGAACACCGCCTGGAACATCGTGAACAGGATGACCATCAGCAGCAGCACGCCCCAGATTGGGTGTAGCGCGACCGAATCGAGCGCATGGGCCCAGCGCCGCACCGGAGCCTCCGACACGGTCGCGCCCTGCGCGATCTTCCGTGCGCGGCGTTGCAAGGTGACGATGTCTTCCCCGATCGCTGCGTCGCTCGGGCGCAGGCGAATTGCGGCGGTCTCCAGAATCAGCGTAGCGAGCGTCGCCTTGACCTCGTCGAGCCCGCGCCGCCGCACCGCGACCGTCGGGATCACCGGCACGCCGAGTTCGCGCGACAGAATCTCGGGATCGAGCGTCAGACCGTCGCGCGCCGCCAGATCGATCATGTTGAGCGCCACCACCACCGGCAGCCCGAGCGCGATCAATTGCAGCGCGAAGCGCAAATGATTGTCGAGGTTCGACGCATCGACCACCACGACCAGCGCATCGGGCAGCCGCTCGCCGATTTGCGCGCCGGTCACCACGTCGCGCGTCACGCGCTCGTCGGGGCTGGACGGTTCCAGGCTGTAGGCGCCGGGCAGATCGACCAGCTCGACGATCCGGCCATCGGGCAGGACCAGCTTGCCCGAATGCCGCTCGACCGTGACGCCGGGATAATTGCCGACCTTCTGCCGCGCGCCGGTCAGCGCATTGAACAGCGCGCTCTTGCCGGCATTGGGATTGCCGACCAGCGCCACCAGCGGCGTATCGGCCATTTACTGCGCGACGGGGGAGACGAAAATCGCGCCTGCGACCGCGCGGCGCAGCGCGACGGTCATCCGCCCGATCCGGCACGCGATCGGGCCTTTGCCGAGGCTAGCGCGGTGCAGCACTTCGACGCCGACGCCCTCATCGAAGCCGAGTTCGCGCAAGCGCCGCGCTTCGGGTGTCGACAGATGCGACCAATCGATCGCGGCGACGGTGGCGCATTGCCGCTGCGGCAGCGATTCGAGGCTGAGCGAAGGCTTCACGGGACTCGACATGTTCATGCTGCGACTGATTATCAATAACGGCGGGGTCACGCCAGTGATAAATGCGAACCGTTCTCACACCGCCGGATAGCGCAGCCGCCCGATGAAGCGCGAAAAGCTCGGGCGCAGCGCGCTTTGCCCGACCAAACTGGCCTTGGCCTTTTCGAAGCGCATGATCCCCTCGATCCGGCGGCCGAGGAAGGCGCTGGTATCGGCATGGCCCGCACTTTCGTCGTCGAGGAACACGGCAAGCGTCGCGGCATAGACGCCAGCCAGGATCGTGCGCTTGGTATAGTGGTTATAGTCGGTCGCGGTGTCGCCCGCCGCGCGCCACATTACGTCCGCCGCGCGCCAGCCGAGCTTCACCCCGCGCAGCGCGTTCTGGGGGAGCGCAAGGATCGCGAGCGCGCGGCGGAGTGCCTCGCGATTGGGCGCGGTCTCGGTCAGGCGCGCCTCGACCAAAGCGGTGATCTTCGCGCGGATTTTCATCGTCGCGAGCCGTTCGGGGGGCAGGTGCGCGAACATCGCGGCGTCGATGCTTGCGAACCACGCATCGATCATGTCGACCGCACCGCCGGGAAAGGCGAGCCGCGCGACATCGCGATCGACGCCTGCGCTATCCGCCGCCAGATCGCGCGCTTCATCACCCCAGCCATCGAACCCGGCATTGGCGGCGATCGCGGGCGCGAGGCCCAGGCGGATTTCGTCGAGCGTGCCCTCGGCGAGCGAAGCGGGGGGCGTGGCGGTGGCAGGGGAGTCGGTCATGCCGACAAACTTAGGCGCGCGGACGGCGGCTGACCAGTACCAGCGCGATCGCGACGCAGAGTGCCCCTACCAGATCGGGAAGACCGAGCCGCTCGTTATACACCACCCAGCCGATCGTTCCCGCCACCACCGGCTGCGTCAGTAAGCCCAAGCCAACCGTCAGCGGCGGCAAGCGCCCGAGCGCATAGATCATCAGCCCCTGCCCGATGATCTGGCTGACCAGCGCCAGCCCCAGCAGCGGCGTCCAATCGGTCGGGAAGAGCTTTTCGCCGAGCAGCAGCGCGAACGCCAGCAATGGGAGCACGCTCGCCAGCGTCGACAGCGCGAGCGCGGGCAGCGGTGCCATCGTTGCGCGGGCGCGCGCCATCACGATGAAATAGCCGGTGTAGAGGATTCCCGCGAGCAGGCAGAGCAGATCGCCCGTCAGATTGCGCGGATCGAGTTGGTACGACCGCCCCATCAACAGCGCCGCGCCAACCGTCGCCAGCGCGAGCGCAACCCCCTGCAGCCGCGTCGGCCAGGCGCGGGCGATCAGGAACCCGTAGATCGGGAACATCAGCGTCGCCGAATTGCCGAACAAAGTGGCGTTGGCGAGCGTCGTGCGCAAAATGCCGAGGTGCCAGCTCCCCAGATCGGCGGCGAAGCACAGTCCGCCCAGCGCGATCATCATCCACAGCCCGCGCGACAATCCCCCGCCTGCGCCACGATTCGGTCGCCACCCGGTCGCTAGCGCCGCCGCGAGCAGCACCGGTGCCGCCAGCGTGATCCGCCAGAAGGCCGAGGCGACCGGCCCGGTATCCGAGAGCCGCACGAACCACGGCCCGAAGGCAAGTGCGGCATTGGCGGCGATCAACGCCAGCAGCGGGAGTACGGATGTCGTTTCCGGCGCGACAGTTTTTCTTGTGGGAGAGGCGACGTGCATGGCACGCCTTAGCGCCCTATCTGTTACGCGTCAGGTAGCAAAACAAAACGGAGTTTCCATGCCCAGCCCCAAGCCCAGCCTTTTCGATCCGATCCAGCTCGGCGCGATCCACGCGTCCAACCGCATCCTGATGGCACCACTCACGCGAGGTCGCGCCACGAAGGAATCGGTGCCGACCGATATCATGGTCGAATATTATACGCAGCGAGCGAGCGCGGGGCTGATCATCTCGGAAGCGACCGGGATCAGCCGCGAAGGACTTGGCTGGCCGTTTGCGCCGGGGCTGTGGACCGATGAGCAGGCCGAACATTGGAAGCCGGTGGTCGATTCGGTCCATGCGGCGGGCGGCAAGATCATGGTGCAGATGTGGCACATGGGCCGCCAGGTGCATTCGTCGGTGATCGGCGGGCAGCCGGTGTCGTCCTCGGCGACGCGCACCGCGGGGCAGGCGCATACCTATGAAGGCAAGCAGGATTTTGAGACGGCGCGGCCGCTCGAACTCGACGAAATTCCGCGGCTTCTCGCCGATTACGAACATGCGACGAAGAACGCGTTGCGTTCCGGGTTCGATGGCGTGCAGATCCACGGCGCGAACGGCTATCTGATCGACCAGTTCCTGCGCGACAATGCCAATCTGCGCGATGACGGCTACGGCGGGTCGATCGAGAACCGCATCCGCCTGATGCGCGAAGTGACCGAACGCGTCGCTGCGGTTGCTGGTGCGGATCGCACCTCGATTCGCCTCTCGCCCAATGGCGATTCGCAAGGGGTGGATGACAGCAACCCGGTGGCGCTGTTTACCGCCGCCGCCAAGGCGCTCGACGAGATCGGCATCGCCTTCCTCGAACTGCGCGAGCCGGGCCCGGACGGCACCTTCGGCCGCACCGACGTGCCCAAGGTCAGCCCGCAGATCCGCCAGGTCTTCTCCAAGGCGCTGGTGCTGAACTCGGACTATACCACGGTCGAGGAGGCACAGGTCGTGCTCGACAATGGGACGGCGGACGCGATCGCCTTCGGCCGTACCTTCCTCGCCAACCCCGATCTGCCCGCGCGCCTGCGCACCGGCGCGCCGCTCAACCCCGGCAATCCGCGGACCTGGTATAGCCAGGGGGCAGAGGGTTACACCGACTATCCGACGCTGGAAGAGGTGGCGGCGGAATAATCAGCCAAGCGGCACGAACCGCAGCGGCAGACCATCTTTGGGGCGCGGAATGGGCCAGGCCTGCCATTCCGCGCCCGATCCTTCTTCGAGCTCGATGCGGTAACGGCTGAGCAATTGCGTCACGAGGATGCGGATCTGCATCGTCGCGAAGTGCAGCCCCAGGCACATGTGCGCACCGCCGCCGAACGGCACCCACGCGTACTTATGCCGCGCGCGGACCTTGTCGGGGGTGAAGCGCAGCGGATCGAAGGTGTAGGGATCGGGCCACAGCTCGGGCATGGTGTGCGTGTAGGCGACGCTGACGCTCACCGTACTGCCCGCCGGAATGTGGTAGCCGCCGAAATCGAACGCCTTGACCGAACGCCTGGGCAATGACGGCACCGGCGGGATCAAGCGCAGCGCTTCCTTGAACGCCATGTCGGTCAGTTCCAGGCGGTCGAGCTGGCCGTACGGCAGGCCGCCGGCTTCGTTCAGCCCCAGTTCGGCGATTTCGGCGCGCAATTTCTCCTGCCATTCGGGATTGCGGCCCAGCAGCATGATCAGGCTCGTCGCCGACGAGGTGATCGTGTCGTGCGCCGCCATCATCAGGAAATTCATGTGATCGGCGATCGCGTCGGCGGGCAGCATTTGCCCGTCATCGCCGGTTGCACGGCAGAATTGCGAGAAGAAATCCTGGCCCGTCCCGGCGCGGCGCGCGGGGATTTCGCGCTTGAACAGTTCGATCAGATATTCGCGCGCCTTGACGCCCTTGCGCATCTGCGAGCCCGGCAGCGGGATGCGGATCGGGGTGATCGAAGCCTGCACTTCATCAACAAACGCCTGGTTGATCTTGGTCGCTTCAACACCGAGCGGCATTCCGAGGAAGCTCTCGGCGGCGAGATCGAGCGTCAATTCCTTGATCGCGTCGTAGAATTTGATGGGCTTTCCGCCCCAATCGGCGACGGTCCGCGCGATGCCGGCGTTGAGCGTCTCGGCATAATGCCGCATCGGTTCGGGCTTGAACGCGACCGCCATCACGCGGCGGTCGGCGCGATGCTTGTCGAAATCCATCAGCATCAACCCGCGCGGGAACAGCAAATTGAGCAGCGGGCCCCAGCCTTGTTCGGACGAAAAGACGCGGTCGCGATCGAACAGCACCAGCTCGTTCGCCTCGGGCCCCATCAGGCTGACGGTCGGCCCACCAAAGGCATTGTTGCGGAACACCGGACCATAAGTGTCGATCATGCGCTTGCCGAACGCGACCGGGTCCTTGAGCATTCGGAAGGTATTGCCAATGAAGGGCAGACCGTCCTCCCCCGGAATATCGCGAATTTCGGTCTGCTTTTGCGGGGGCAGCCAATGCGGATTGGCTTTGTGGGTATGGGCGTAGGCCATCATCGCGCTCCTGCTTACTGACACCGGTATAAGTAAGCGCGCGCGGCAATGGCAAGGGGCGGCGTCCGCCCCTGGTTCGGAACCTTAGCCCCGACGCCGCGCACGCCAGGCGGCGGCACTCTGGCCCCAGGCATCGACGCGAAAATGGTCGAGCGGCGGCGGGAGCTGCGTCGGCCCGCGATTGGCCGAGCCGAGTCGCTCGGCCAGCCGGATCGACCGCAGATTGTCCGGCGCGATCGTGTGGATCACATCGTCCCAGCCGAGCACATCCACGGCATAATCGATCGCTGCCGTCGCCGCCTCCAGCGCATAGCCCTTCCCCGCAAAATGCGGCGATACGCCCCAGCCGACTTCGGTGCCGGGCCAGCCTTCGGGCTGCCACGGGCCGATTCGCCCGATCCATTGGCCGGTGTCGCGCTCGATCACCGAGAACATCGAGAAGCCGCGCGTCGTCCAGGCCCCCGCGCGGAGCGAAAAGTCGCGCCACGCGACCGCGCGCGACATCGCGCCGCCGAGATGCGTCATCGTCTCGGGATCGGCGGCGAAGGCGGCATAGCCGTCGAAATCCTGCGGCTCGGGCAAGCGCAGGATCAGCCGCGGGGTGAACAGGATCGGCGCGCCCGTCATGGCGTGCTCAGCCGAAGCGCTTCTTCAGCTCCAGCATGGCGAGTGCCGCCTGTGCAGCACCACCGCCCTTGTCGAGCTGCTTGGCGTCGGCGCGGACGATCGCCTGCGCTTCGTTTTCGGTGGTCAGAATGCCGTTGCCGATCGCCAGGCCGTCCATCGACAGCGCCATGATCCCGCGCGCGCTTTCGCCCGCGACGATCTCGAAATGATAGGTCTCACCGCGAATCACGACACCGAGCGCGACGAACGCATCATAGGCACCGCTTTCGGCCGCCAGCGCAATCGCCCCGGGGACTTCGAGGGCACCGGGAACGGTGATTGTCTCGTGGCTGTGTCCGGCCTGCTCGATCGCGGCGCGCGCGCCGTCGAGCAGCATGTCGTTCAAATGGTCGTAGAAGCGTGCTTCGACGATGAGAATCTTGGCCACGCTTACTCCCCCCCTGTGCCGGGGATTGCGCGTTCGTCGACGATCGACAGGCCGTAGCCCTCAAGCCCGACCAGCGCATGGTGCGTGTTGGTGAGCAGCACCATCTCCTCGACCCCCAGCTCGGCCAGAATCTGCGCGCCGACGCCATAATCGCGGAGTTCCTCGACCTCCGGCGCGCCCGCGCCCTTGCCCTCGCCGCGCAGCTTCATGAAGCGCGTGACCGAATCCTTCATCGGGCGGTTGATCACGACGATCACGCCCGCGCCTTCCTCGCCGATCAATTCCATCGAGCGCGACAGCAGGCCCGAGCGTTCGGATTGCTCGCCGAACATGTCGACGAAGTAAGACGCGGTGTGCATCCGCACCAGCGTCGGCTTGGTCGGGTCGATCTTGCCCTTCACAAGCGCGATCGTCTCTTCGCCGGTGGCCTTGTTGAAGAAGGTCATCGCCTTCCACTGCCCGCCCCAGCGCGAGTCGAACGCCATTTCGGCGCGCTTCTCGACCAGATGATCGTGGCGGCGGCGATAGGCGATCAAATCGCGGATCGTGCCGATCTTGAGATTGTGGAGCTGCGCGAACGACACGAGATCGTCGAGCCGGCTCATCGTGCCATCCTCGTTCATGATCTCGCAGATCACGCCCGAGGGGTTCAATCAGGCGAGGCGCGCGACGTCGACCGCTGCCTCGGTATGCCCGGCGCGGACCAGCACGCCGCCGTCGCGCGCGACCAGCGGGAAGACATGGCCCGGCGTGACGATCTCTTCCTTGCCCTTCGACGAATCGATCGCGACCGCGATGGTGCGCGCGCGGTCGGCGGCGGAAATGCCGGTGGTGACCCCGTCGCGCGCCTCGATCGAGGTGGTGAACGCGGTTTCGTGCCGCGTGCCATTGTGGCGGCTCATCAAGCCGAGGCCGAGTTCGTCGACGCGGCGCTTGGTCATGGCGAGACAGATCAGGCCACGACCGTGTTTGGCCATGAAGTTGATCTTCTCCGGCGTCGCCATTTGCGCCGGGATGACGAGGTCGCCCTCATTTTCGCGGTCTTCGTCATCGACCAGGATGAACATGCGGCCATTTTTGGCCTCATCGATCAAATCCTCCGGCGAGGACAGGAACCCATGGCGCAACCGCGCAACTTCAGGCTTTGGCACGATAATGCTCCATGCGTTTCAAATAGCGGGCGAGGACGTCGATTTCGATGTTGACGGACGCGCCAGCGGTCAGCGTGCCGAGCGTCGTCACGGCCTGGGTATGCGGGATGATGTTGAGCGAGAAGACCGCGCCGTCGTCGGTGTCGGTCACCGCATTGACGGTCAGCGACACGCCGTCGACCGTCACCGATCCCTTGGCGGCGATGAAGGGCGCGAGTTCGGTCGGCACGGCAATGTCGACCTTCCACGAATCGCCCTGCGTCGTGATTGATTCGACGGTGCCGATCCCGTCGACATGGCCGGTGACGATATGCCCGCCC
>JAIXZV010000413.1 GCA_027489365.1 Sphingomonadales bacterium | reverse complement strand
GTTCGAACTGGTCGGCGGGTCGGATGGCCTTGGCCTCGCGCTCGCCCGCGCGACACTGGCAGCGGGCAAGAGCTTTGTCACCGCCAACAAGGCGATGCTGGCGCATCACGGACTTGAACTGGCACGCGCCGCCGAAGGTGCTGGCGTCGCACTGAAGTTCGAGGCGGCGGTTGCGGGCGGTGTGCCGGTGATCAAGGGCCTGCGCGAAGGGGCCGCTGCCAATGAGATCGAGCGCGTCTACGGCATCCTGAACGGTACCTGCAATTTCATCCTGTCGAAGATGGAGGCCGAGGGCCGCGATTTCGCCGACGTACTGGCCGAGGCGCAGGCGCTGGGCTTTGCCGAGG
Organism: Sphingomonadales bacterium; assembly: GCA_027489365.1. Classification (GTDB taxonomy): domain Bacteria; phylum Pseudomonadota; class Alphaproteobacteria; order Sphingomonadales; family Sphingomonadaceae; genus Sphingomonas. The sequence goes on along the minus strand of JAIXZV010000413.1, from coordinate 14,437 downwards.
CCGATCCGAGCTTCGACATCGACGGCGTGGATGCGGCCCACAAGGTGTCGCTGCTCGCGAGCCTCGCGTTCGGGACGCAGCCCGCCTTTGACGATGTCGCGGTCAGCGGCGTGCGCCACGTGCTTGCCGCCGACATCGCCGAAGCGGCATCGCTTGGCTATCGCGTGCGGTTGCTCGGCCTCGCGGAATCAGGTCCGGCCGGGCTATTCCAGCGCGTCCACCCGCACCTCGTGCCGGTCGATCACCCGCTGGCACACGTCACCGGTGCGACCAATGCCGTGGTAGCCGAGGGGAATTTCGTCGGCCGGCTGCTGTTCCAGGGGCCCGGCGCGGGAGACGGGCCGACCGCCTCCGCCGTCGTCGCCGATCTGATCGACATCGCACGCGGCGAATTCGGCCCGGCCTTCGCGATGCCCGCCGATGCGCTGATCGCGCAAGCCCCAGCCGACGCGGGCGACCGGCGCGGGCGCGCTTATGTGCGCTTCACCGTTGCGGACCGCGTTGGCGTGCTGGCCGAGATCGCAGCGGCGATGCGCGATGCAGGCGTATCGATCGAGAGCCTGATGCAGCGTGGCGCGAGCCAGGGCGAGGACGGCGCGGACGGATCGGTGCTGGTCGCGATCGTCACGCACGAAGGGCCGGAGCGCAGCGTTGCGCAGGCGCTGGAGCGGCTGCGCGGATCACAGAGCCTGATTGGCCAGCCGTTGTGGATGCATATTCTGGGCTAAGGCCCTGCCGTCCCCTATAACCGTTCGGGCTGAGCCTGTCGAAGCCCGGTGCTTTCTCTTTCAACACGAGAAGAAAGACAGCCCTTCGACAATCTCAGGGCGAACGGCGGGCTTGGGCAAGGCGCTTAGGGCAAAATCACACTCTTGGGCGGCGGCACGTCATCGAGCGTGATTGCGACGCGCTTCGATTTGTCGGGCTTCTTGCGAAACGCCTTGCCGACACCCTTCGCCGCATCGGTGATCAACATGCCGAGGTCGCGCGCCTCGCCCGGTCGCTCGCAACACGAATCGGGCGCGACGATTTTCTGGATCAGCCGGACGGCCTGCGTACCGCTGCCGAAAAAGTCGATTCCGGTCTGGCACCCCCCGGTCGCCGCAGCGCATGGGGTCGCTTCCGCCGCAAGCGCGCCGGTTCCGGTCATGTAAGGGTTGGACGGCACCGGCCCCTTGGGCACCACTTCATTCGGATAGGGCAGCGCCTGCGATGGCAGCGGTTGCCCACACACGACGATGTCATCCGGGCCGTTAAGCGGCTTGCCGTCCTTGCCGCGCCGGACGCACGGCTCGTTGGCGATCGGCTGGAGGATCGAGAAGCGCGCCGGGGCCGGCTCAGGCGTGGCCGCGGGCGGAGTCGCGGCTTGCGCGGCGAGGAACAGCAGGATCATGGACACGAAGCTGCGCTGTAATCGTGGCGAATTTCAGGCGATCGGTGCGACGCCCAACCGCGGAATTTCGATCGCCGGGCAGCGGTCCATCACCACTTTCAGGCCCGCCGCCTCGGCGCGGGCAGCGGCGGCTTCGTTGACGACGCCGAGTTGCAGCCACACCGCCTTCGCGCCCGCCGCAATCGCCTCATCCACCGCATCGCCAGCGGCGGCGGAATTGCGGAAGATGTCGACCAGGTCGATCGGATCGCCGATCTGGCTGAGGTCGCGGAACACGAATTCGCCGTGGAGATGCTCACCGGTGATTTGAGGGTTGATTGGGATCACGCGGTAGCCATGCTCCTGCAACGTCCGCATCACCCGGTTCGACGGGCGGTCGGGCCGGTCCGAAGCGCCGATCAGCGCGATCGTGCGCACGTCCTCGAGCAGCGTCTTGATCTCGGCATCGGTGGTGAGCGGCATCAGGCGTTTCCTTAGGTAGAGGTGGCGATCCACGCGGCAACCCTGTCCGCCACCGCTTGAAACGCCGCGCCCTCCGGCCCGTTCCCGGCGGCGGGCGGCGTGCCCGCGTCGGACGCCATGCGCACGCGAATGTCGAGCGGGATGCGGCCGAGGAACGGCAGACCGAGCTCCGCCGCCGCCGCCTCGGCCCCGCCGGTGCCGAACGGATCGGAAATTGCGCCACACGATGGGCAAGCATAGCCCGCCATATTCTCGATCAGGCCGATGATCGGGATGCCGGCCTTCACGAACAGATCGATCGCCCGGCGCGCATCGATCAGCGCGAGGTCCTGCGGGGTCGAAACGATCACCGCACCGGTCGGACGGTATTTCTGCACCATCGTGAGCTGCACATCGCCCGTGCCCGGCGGCAAATCGAGCACCAGCGTATCCGCCGCACCCCAATTCGCGTCCATCATCTGCGTCAGCGCCCCCGCCGCCATCGGCCCACGCCACGCGATCGCCTGATCGGCGGCGACGAGCATCCCCATCGACAGCATCGGCACGCCGTACGGGGTCTGGACCGGGTTGAGCACCTTTTCGTGCGCCGTCGGCTTGGCGTCGGTCACGCCCATCAGACGCGGCTGCGATGGGCCGTAGATATCGGCATCGACCAGCCCGACACGCCGCCCGGCGCGCGCCAGCGCAATCGCCAGATTGGCGGAAACCGTCGATTTCCCAACCCCGCCCTTCCCGCTCGCTACGGCTAGGATGACCCGGCTGGTGCGCTGGCTGGTCAGCGCGATGCGCACCGCAGCGACGCCCGGCACCGCGCTCACCGCCGCGCGCACTTCCGCCTCCAGCGTATCACGCGCCGCCGCATCCAGGCCGCTGACATCGACCACGATACTGGCGCGGTCGCCCTCGATTCGGCCGGTGGCGCGGGTCCCGGCAACGGCAGTGAGGGCGGATTCGAGCGAAATCGGCGTATTCATGGTGCGCAGATAGGCGCAGCGGACACGCTTGCCACTGTTTTTCGCGAAACGGCCTCCCTATAGTGGGTGCATGACGATCCTTTCGGGCTGGTTCCCTCGCCTCACCATTCACTCCGCAGACAGCAAGGGCCCGTGGGGCGGCGGCGGCAGTGGAGGCGGCGACGACGACAAATCGGGCGGCCCGCGCAACCCCTGGGCGCAACCGCCCTCCGGCAAGCCGCGCGGCACCGGCGCGGGCCCGAGCGCGCTCGACGAATTCCTCAAGCGCGCGCGGAGCAGCGGCGGCGGTGGCGGCGGTTTCGGTGGCGGCGGGCGCCCGCGTATCCCCGGCGTACCGGGAGCGGGACAATTGTGGGCGATCGGCGTCGGGGTCGTGGTGGTCGCCTGGATCGCGCTGACCAGCTTCCATTCGATCGGCCCGCAGCAGCGCGGGATCGTGACCTTTCTGGGGCGCTACGCAGGCACGCTCGAACCCGGCATTCGTTTTACGCTGCCAGCACCGTTCGTCGATGTGACCAAGGTCGATGTCGCGGCGATCAACACCGACACGTTTCCGGACGAGAGCGGCGCCGATTCGCCGACCGACAAATTGATGCTGACGAGCGACCAGAACATCGTCGATCTCGATTATTCGGTGCGCTGGCAGATTTCGAACCCGCAGGACTTCGCCTTCCAGATCGACGATCCGCGCGAAACGCTGCGCGCGACCGCGCAAAGTGCGATGCGCGCCGTGGTCGCCACCGCGACGCTTGACGATGCGATCGGCTCGGGCCGCAACGCGATGGAGGCTCAGGTCCAGCAATCGATGCAGGAAATCCTCGATCGCTATAATGCCGGCATCCGTATCCAGGGCGTCGCGATCAAGGGCGCGCAAGCACCGGTGCAAGTCGCCGATGCCTTCAAAGAAGTGTCGGCCGCGCAGCAAAAGGCGCAGGGCGATATCAGCAAGGCGCGCGGCTATGCCCAGCAGGTGCTCGCCAAGGCGCAGGGTGAAGCCGCCGCGTTCGACGTGATCTATGCGCAATATAAGCTTGCGCCCGAAGTGACGCGTCGCCGCATGTATTATGACACGATGGAGCAGGTGTTGGCCCGGTCCGACAAGACGATCATCGAATCCCCCGGCGTCGTGCCCTATCTGCCGCTGCCGCGCGTGACGCGCAGCGTGCCCGACGCGGTGCCCGCCCCCCCCGCCATCCAGAATCAGGGAGCAGCCCAGTGAACCGCTCGATGCTCCGCAATCCGTTCATCATCGGGATTGGCGCGCTTCTGCTCGTGATCGTGGCCGCCAGCACTTTCGCGATCGTGCCAGAAACGCGGCAGGCCGTCGTGCTGCGCCTGCAGACCCCGGTCCGCACGATCAACGAATATAAGCCCAACGAAGTGTTCGGCAGCACCGGTGCCGGGCTCACCTGGCGCATTCCGTTCTTCGATCGCCTGATCTGGGTCGACAAGCGCATCCTCGACGTCGAACTCAACAATCAGCAAGTCCTCTCGACCGAGCAGAACCGGCTCGAGGTCGATGCCTATGCCCGTTTCCGCATCGTCGATCCGCTGAAGGCGGTCATTTCGACCGGCAGCACCTCGACCACCGAGCAGCGGGTGAAGGACCAGCTCCAGCCGCTGTTCAGCTCGGCGTTGCGTAACGAATTGAGCAAGCGTCCGTTCGCCGCCTTGCTCAGCCCCGAGCGCACGCAAGTGATGGGCAACATCCGTGCCGGGCTGCAGCGGCTTGCCTCGCAATATGGCGTGCAGATCGTCGACGTGCGGATCAAACATGCCGATTTGCCGAGCGGCACGCCCTTCGACAGCGCGCTGACCCGGATGCGCACCGCGCGCCAGCAACAGGCGCTGACGATCCAGGCGCAGGGCTTGCAAACCGCGCAGATCATCGCCGCCCAAGCTGATGCGAAGGCCGCGCAAATCTATGCCGATGCGTTCAACAAGGATCCCGAATTCTACGATTTCTATCGCGCGATGCAGTCGTACCGCGTGACATTCGGGGCCGATGCCAAGGGTCAGACCGCGTTGGTGCTGTCGCCCGACAATGCTTATCTGAAGGAATTCCAGGGGCGGCGCTGACCCGCGGCCCCATAAAGGCTGTCGAACCGTTCATATTCAAACGCCGTTCAGCAACCATGGGTATCTACGATCCGGTTGCTGCCAGTTGGTAGACGAGAGGAAACGATCCACGTGCGCTACGCCTACGCCATTACCGCCGCCTTACTGCTGAGCGGCACCGCCGCCGCCCTTTCCATGCCCGCCGCCGGGGGCGCGCAGACCGCGCAGAACGAACCAACCGTGATGGCCGCGACCGCGCCCAAGCCCGGCGCGCCGATGAGCTTCGCCGATCTCGTGTCCAAATTGCAGCCAGCGGTCGTCAACATCTCGACCAGCCAACGCATCACGCAGCAGACCCAGCCCAATCCCTTCGCGGGGACGCCGTTCGAGGGCATGTTCGGACAGCAGCAGGGCCAGGGCAATGGCGGCCCGATCACGCGCGAGGCGACCTCGCTCGGTTCGGGCTTCATCATCTCGCCGGACGGCTATGTCGTCACCAACAACCACGTCGTCGCGCCGGCCGCCGGCGTGAAGGGCGCAACGGTCGATTCGATCACCGTCACGCTGGTCGATCGCAAGGAATATGTCGGAAAGCTGATCGGGCGCGATCCGACCTCGGACCTCGCCTTGCTCAAGATCGACGCGAAGAATCTGCCTTTCGTGAAATTCGGCGATTCCGAGGCGGCACGCGTGGGTGATTGGGTCGTCGCGATCGGCAATCCGTTCGGGCTCGGCGGCACCGTGACTGCGGGTATCGTCTCCTCGCTTCACCGCGTCACCGGGGGCGGCGCCTATGACCGCTTCATCCAGACCGACGCGGCGATCAACCAGGGCAACTCCGGCGGCCCGATGTTCGATCTGTCGGGCAACGTGATCGGCATCAATTCGCAGATCCTGGGCAGCCAGGGCGGCGGCAGCATCGGCATCGGCTTCGCGATCCCCGCGGTCGACGCAAAGCCGGTCATCGAAAAGCTGATGAAGGGCACAGCGATCGCGCGCGGCTATCTCGGCGTCGGCGTGCAACCGCTCAGCGACGATCTCGCCGCCTCGTTCGGCCTGCCGAAGAACCAGGGCGAATTGATCGGGCGGATCGAGCCGGGCCAGGCTGCAGACAAGGCTGGCTTGAAGGCCGGTGACATCGTGCTCCGCGTCAACGGCAAGCCGGTCAATCCCGACCAGTCACTCAGCTATCTCGTCGCAAACGTCTCGCCGGGTTCACGCATCCCGCTCGACATCGTCCGGCAAGGTCGTCCGATGACGATCAACGCCGTCATCGGCACGCGTCCGCCCGAGGATCAGCTCGCGGCGCTCACCAGCCCCGATGACAATGGCGATATGGGTGACGATGGCGACACGCCGTCGGTCGGCCAGCCCGCCGCCAATTCGCTCGGCGTGACGGTGCAGACGCTGACCCCGCAGATCGCGCGCAACTTCAATGTCGATTCGTCGGTGCAGGGCGTTGTGATCGCCAATGTCGATCCGTCGAGCGATGCCGGGTCGAAGGGCCTGAAGCGTGGCGACGTGATCGTCTCGGTCAATGGCGTGCCGGTCACCACGCCCGCAGCGCTCGGCGCGGCGGTAACGCAGGCGAAGGCGGCGGGCCGCGCGCAAGTCGCGTTGCAGATCGTCCGCGGCCGCAATCCGGCCTATTTCATCGGCATCAAGCTGAAGAAGTAAGCCAAATCCCCCTCCCCCGCGCCCGCGTGGGGGAGGGATTTTTCTGTTTCTACGCTCCCGATTTCGCGCGATAGTTCCGCCAGAAATCTTCCGGGGGCGACATGACCGACACGACGAGCATCTTCATTGGCGCAGGCCCGGGCGGCGCGAATCCGCAGCGGCTGGAACTCAAGCGCGCCAACCGCCACGGCCTGATCGCGGGGGCGACCGGCACCGGCAAGACGGTGACCGTCCAGGGCATCATCGAGGGCTTCTCCGCCGCCGGCGTGCCGTGCTTCGTTGCCGACGTGAAGGGCGACCTTTCCGGCCTCGCGATGGCCGGTTCCCCCACCGCCAAGAACCACGAAATTTTCGCCGCGCGCGCTAAAGAGGTTGGGGATGAAGCCTGGGCCTATGCCGATACGCCGGTGCAATTCTGGGACCTGTATGGCGAGCAGGGCCACCCGATCCGCACCACCATTTCCGAAATGGGGCCGCTGCTGCTGTCGCGGTTGATGGACCTCAACGAAGTGCAGGAAGGCGTGCTGACGATCGCCTTCCCTGTCGCCGACAAAGACGGGCTGCTGCTGCTAGACCTAGACGACCTGCAAGCGATGCTGGTGAGCTGCGGCGAGCGTGCCGATGAGCTGACCACCACCTATGGCAACGTGTCGAAACAATCGATCGGCACGATCCAGCGCGCATTGCTGCAACTGCGCAGCCAGGGCGGCGAGCATTTTTTCGGCGAACCGGCGCTCGATATGGACGATTTTATCGGCGTGGATGACAAGGGCCGCGGCATCGTCAACGTGCTCGCCGCCGATAAATTGATGGCCTCGCCAAAGCTGTACGCCACATTCCTGCTGTGGCTGATGAGCGAGCTATTCGAAAACCTCCCCGAGGTGGGCGACGCCGACAAACCCAAGCTGTGCTTCTTCTTCGACGAACCGCATCTGCCGTCCGACAGTGCCCCCAAGGCGTTGCTCGAGAAGATCGAGCAAGTCGTGCGGCTGATCCGCTCGAAGGGCGTCGGCATCTATTTCATCACGCAGAACCCGATCGACATTCCCGATACCGTCGCCGGGCAGCTCGGCAACCGCGTGCAGCACGCTTTGCGCGCCTTCACCCCGCGCGATCAGGCGGCGGTGAAATCGGCGGCGACGACGTTTCGCGCCAACCCCGGCGTCAATGTCGAGACCGCCATCACTGAGCTGAAGGTCGGCGAGGCTTTGGTGTCGCTGCTGCTCCCCGACGGATCGCCCTCGCCGGTCGAGCGCACGCTGATCGCCCCGCCCTGCTCGCGCGTCGGCCCGGTGACGCCGGTCGAGCGTGGCGTGATGATCCAGACCGACCCGATCGGCAATAAATACGACACGCTGATCGACCGCCAATCGGCCGAGGAAATCCTCGCAGGGAAAGCGAACGAAGCAGCGGCGGCCGCCGCCGAAGCCGCCGCCAAGACCGAAGCCGAGAAGCAAGCCGCCGCGCAAGCCAAGGCCGACGCGGTCGCGGCCAAGGAGGCCGAGCGCCAGCGCGTCGCCGCGCAGCGTGAGGCAGAGCGTCAGGCGAAACTTGCCGCACAGCAAGCCGCTGCCGAAGCCAAGGCTGCCGCCAACAACCCCTGGAACCGCGCGATTACCTCGGCGACACGCTCGGCGTCGTCTGCGGTCGGGCGTCAGGTTGCCAATGAGGTGACGAAGGCGGTGTTCGGATCGTCGCGCGGGGCGGGCGCCGGGATCATCGGCGGGCTGGTGCGCGGGGTACTGGGCGGGTTGTTCAAGGGGCGCTGAGCTACTCCACCACCCCGGCGAATAGAAACCACCCCGGCGAAAGCCGGGGCCCAGTCGCGCAGGTCGAAGTAACGGAGTACAGCGCTCTCTTTCTCCCATCTCGCTACTGGGCCCCGGCCTTCGCCGGGGTGGAGCAAAAGGGTGGAGTGCGGAGGGGGAGGTTAAGCGATGACCCCCGCCGCCGCGAGCGCATCTAGCTCCGGCTGCGAAAGCCCCAACGCCTCCGCCAGCGCAGCCCGCGTATCCCCCCCTGCCCTCGGCGGGGCGATCCGATACTCGGCAGGCGTAACCGACAACTTCGCCGGAAAGCCCACCACCCGCATCTCGGTCCCATCCGCGCGCGCCATATCCTGCACCGTCTCGCGGTGCGCGACATGCGCGTCGCCGAGGATCTCCGGCACGCCCTGCACCTTACCCGCCGGAAGCTTCGCAGCCTCCATCGCCGCGATCAAATCATCGGCACGCCACGCCGCCACCGCAGGCGCGATATGCGCGTGGAGCGCCGCCCGGTTCGCACTCCGCAACGCAACGCTGGCAAAACGCGCCTCCCCCGCCAGCTCGGCCAACCCGAGGATCGCCATAAAATCGCGAAACTGCCGGTCATTGCCCAGCGCGACGACTATCCCGCCATCGGCGCAGGCATAATCGCGATACGGCACGATGTTGGGGTGGTCATTGCCCAGCCGCTTGGGCACCGCGCCGCCGTTCAGATAGTTCGACGCCTGGTTCGACATCATCGCAAGCTGCGTGTCGAGCAGCGCGCAATCGATATGCTGCCCCTGCCCGGTCGCGTCGCGGTGGCGCAAGGCGGCGAGGATCGCGACGGTCGCATAGGTGCCAGTGAACAGATCGACGATCGGCACGCCAACCTTCATCGGCGCGCCATCGGCGTCGCCGGTGACGCTCATCAACCCGCCCATCGCCTGGATCAGGAAATCATAGCCGCCCTTTTGCGCGTACGGCCCGTCCTGCCCGAAGCCGGTGATCGAGCAATAAACGAGCCGCGGGTTGATCGCCGCGAGGCTCGCATAATCCAGCCCGTATTTGGCGAGGCCGCCGACGCGGAAATTCTCGACCACGACATCGCTTTGCGCCGCGAGGCGGCGGATCAGCTCGGCCCCGGCGGGCTGCGCAAGGTCGATCGCGAGCGAATGCTTGTTGCGATTGGCGCAGAGGAAGTACGCAGAATCGCCTGAATCATCGGCCAAAACCGGCGGGCCCCAGCGGCGCGTATCGTCGCCCGGCCCCGGCTGCTCGATCTTGAGCACCTCGGCCCCCAGATCGCCCAGCATCTGCGTCGCCCAGGGTCCTGCCAGCACGCGCGACAGATCGAGCACCTTGATGCCGGATAGCGCGCCGGTCATTTTAAGCGGCGTCCGCCGCCGTGAGCCGGACCAACACCGCGCCCTCACTGACTTGCCCGCCCTCGACGGCAGAGAGTTCGGCCACCGTCCCGCCGAACGGAGCGGTGAGCGAATGCTCCATCTTCATCGCCTCGAGCGTGACGAGCTTCTGGCCTTTGGTGACGCTGTCGCCTGCGGAAACTTCGACCGCGATGATCCGGCCCGGCATGGGGGAGAGAATCGCGCCGTCTCCCGCGGCTGCTGTGCCGCCTCCCTCGGCCGAACCCACGTAATCGAAATGATGTGCGACCCCGAAGAGCGCGTCCTGAGCCCAGACGCCCGAATTGTTGTCATAATCGTAGATTTCCGGCTCACGCAAGCCGCCGATGTCGAGATCGATCTCCGTGGCATTGCCATCGATCGCGAGCCGCACGGTATGATTTGGCGTCCGGTTCAGTCGAAAGCCGAACAGCGGGTTCCAGACACTCGATTCTTCAGCGACATAGGTGCGACCGCCAGTGGCGGAGAGGAAGGGACGCTGGCTCAGGGGCTGCTCGCCCGCGTCAAGCAGGAGGATCGCACCGGCAGATTGGAGCGTCAGGTCCGGCTCGAAGCGCATTGTCAGCTTCTCGCCTTGCCGTTCGATCAGGCCGGTATCGAGGACGGAGAGCGGATCGACGCTGGTGATGACCAATTCACCGCCCGCTTCGAGGCTGTCCTCGGTAACGACGCTGGGGCTGCGCATCCACAGCAGCGTGCGGCTGAGGAACTCGGCATTGGTGCGAACCGGACGCACATGGATCGAGGCGCACGCTTGCGCGAGATCCCTCAGGGCCTCCTCGCGGCTATCTCGGTGGACGATGACCTTGGCGATCATCGGATCGTAGAAGGGGCTGACCTGCGAACCCTCGACCACGCCGGTTTCGATGCGTGTGTTGGAGGGAATGTAAAACGTATCCAGTCTGCCGATACTGGGGAGGAAACCGTTCGCGGGATCCTCGGCATAGAGCCGGGCCTCGACCGCCCAGCCATCGATCGCTAATTCCTCCTGCCGCTTCGGCAACACCTCCCCGCTCGCGACGCGTAGCTGCCACTCGACCAGATCGACCCCGGTGATTTCCTCGGTCACCGGATGCTCGACTTGCAACCGCGTGTTCATTTCCATGAACCAGATGCGGTCGGCGCGCAGGCCCTCGCTCGCGTCGGCGATGAACTCGATCGTGCCCGCGCCGACATAATCGACCGCTTTCGCCGCCTTCACCGCCGCCGCGCAGATCGCCTCGCGGGTGGCGGGGTCCATGCCCGGCGCGGGGGCTTCCTCGATCACTTTCTGGTGGCGGCGCTGGAGCGAGCAGTCGCGCTCGAACAAATGGACGACATTGCCGTGGGTGTCGCCGAACACCTGCACCTCGATATGGCGCGGCGAGAGGATGTATTTCTCGATCAACACGTCGGTGTTGCCGAACGAGGATGCCGCCTCGCGCTGGCACGAAACGAGCGCGTCGGCGAAATCGGCCGGATCATCGACCCGCCGCATCCCCTTGCCGCCGCCGCCCGCGACCGCCTTGATCAGCACCGGATAGCCGACCGCCGCCGCTTCGCCTGCGAGCCGTTCGGGCGACTGGTCGGCGCCGAGATACCCCGGCGTCACCGGCACGCCCGCCGCGATCATCCGCTCCTTCGCGGCATCCTTCAGCCCCATCGCGCGGATGCTGTCGGGGTTCGGTCCGACCCAGATAATCCCGGCGTCGATCACGGCCTGCGCGAAATCGGCGTTTTCGGAGAGGAAGCCATAGCCGGGATGGATCGCCTCCGCGCCCGTCGCCTTCGCGGCGGCGATGATCTTCTCCCCCACCAGATAGCTTTCGCGCGCCGGGGACGGCCCGATATGCACCGCCTCGTCCGCCTGCCGCACGTGCAGCGCCTTGGCGTCGGCATCGGAATAAACCGCGATCGTGCGCACCCCCATCGCCCGCGCCGTGCGGATGATGCGACAGGCAATCTCGCCGCGATTGGCAATCAGCAGGGATGTGATCGGCTTAATCTGGGTCATCGCTCTTGCCTAACGCGAAACGGGATCGGCGCAATCGGGCATCATTGCTTGCCCGCCATCATCACCGACAGATCAGTGATCGCGCGTTCGGGGTGGCGCGGGCGGACGTTGCGGTATGCCTCGAAGATCAGCTTCATGTCGGCGGCATAATCGCCCGTCGGCATGATGGCGCGGCCCAGGCCACCGGTCTTCTTGTCATAATCCATCATCCCGCAGACGATCGGCACCCCCGCCGCGACCGCGATGTGATAGAAGCCGGTGCGCCATTGCTTGACCGCACCGCGCGTCCCCTCGGGCGCGATCGTCAGCATGAATTCTTTCCGCCGTGCGAATTCGGCGACCATCGCCTCGACATAATTCCTGCCGCCCGCCTGATCGACCGAGACGCCGCCCATATCGGTCATGAAGCGCTTGAGCGGCCAGCGGAACAGGCTGCGCTTGGCCATGAAATGCGCCTTGATCCCCAGCCCGTCGATGACGCCCAGATAATTGACGAAATCCCAGTTCGACGTGTGCGGCACCGCGATGATAACGCAGCGCCGGTCGGCGGGCGCTGCCCCCACGATCGTCCAGCCGCGCGAGCGGAAGTACCAGAGCAGCACGCGGCGGAGGACGCGTGACATGAGCGCCGGTGGTGGATCCTGATACATTGCGCCCCTCCCGGCGGTTGCCCGGCTTTGCGGGTCTTGGGTCAGGCTTCGCAGCCGGTCGTGCGGCTGGAATAGGTGATGTTGGCGACCTTCCACGCGCCGTCTTCGCGCACCAGATCGAACAGATCGAAGCCGCAATGGTGCAGCTTGCCGTCGATGTAAAAGGTGTAGCGGCCCCACACGAACGCGACGTCGCCGTCGATTTCGATCGCGGGATTGTAGAAGCGTTCCTCAAGCCGCGATCCGCCGGGTTTCATGCCCGTGATGAACTCATTCATCGAGCGGTGGATGATTTTGCGCGTGCCATCCGCCGCCTCGGTTGCGACCGTCAGATTGCCGTCGGCGCGCACGACGGGCCGCAGCCGTTCCCCATCACTCGCGGCGATCGCGGCGAAGACGGCGTTGACCGGAGCCATCACCTGCCCTTCCTCGCTCGCGGGCGGGGGGAGTCCGGTGCCCTTGGGCATTGGCTGGACGGGGGTGATTTGGGCGAGGAGGGCGAGGAGGAGCGGCATGGGGGTTCCTTCAATTCCTACCCGAGCTTGTCTCGGGGAGGGGGACCATGCGAAGCATGGTGGAGGGGTTTGCGACGCGCTTGAGGGGGCGAGCACGATGATCAGGGGGACAGCCAAGGCTTGGCGCAAAGCGCGCCAATTGCGCCGTGAACTGACGCTCCCTGAGGTGCTGTTGTGGCAGCAGCTGCGCCGCCGCGGTGCTGGTCATAAATGGCGAAAGCAACACGCGGCGGGCGAATATTCGCTCGACTTCTATTGCGATGCGGCCAAGCTTTGCGTCGAGGTCGATGGCGAGGCGCATAGCAGGGGCGACAGACCAACGCGGGACGCCGCACGCGACGCCTGGATGGCTGAACGCGGCATTGTCACCCTCCGCATTCCGGCGGTTGATGTTCTGAAAAATCTCGACGGGGTTCTCCGTCTCATCGCCCTGCGCGCGGGCGAGCGCGCACCCCTCCACCATCCCCGAGACGAGCTCGGGGAGGAATTCTAGACCATCAATTCCTCCCCGAGCTTTGCTCGGGGAGGGGGACCGTGAGCATTCAGCGAACGGTGGAGGGGTCGATGCTGGGTGCAACGGATGCGCATACCCCTCCACCACCAGCCTGAAGAAGGCTGGTGGTCCCCCTCCCCCGTTGGGGGAGGAATGAAGGGCATACGTTCTCCCTTTCATCACATCCGGAACACCCCAAAGCTCGGCCGCTCCGGGATCGGCGCATTCAGCGTCGCCGCGAACGCGAGGCCAAGCACGTCGCGCGTCTGCGCCGGGTCGATGATGCCGTCATCCCACAGCCGCGCGGTGGCGTACCACGGGTTGCCCTCGTCCTCATATTTCTGACGGATCGGGGCCTTGAAGAACTCGGCCTGTTCGTCGCTCCACGAGTCCGCATCGCGGTGGACGGTCGCCAGCACCGACGCCGCCTGCTCCCCACCCATCACGCTGATCCGGCTGTTCGGCCAGCTAAACAGGAACCGCGGCGAGTACGCCCGCCCGCACATGCCGTAATTGCCAGCGCCAAAACTCCCGCCGATCAGCACGGTGATCTTGGGCACGCTCGCCGTCGCGACCGCCGTCACCAGCTTCGCGCCATGCTTGGCGATCCCCTCCGCCTCATACCGCCCGCCGACCATGAAGCCCGAAATGTTCTGCAGGAATAGCAACGGAATCCGCCGCTGGCACGCGAGTTCGATGAAATGTGCGCCTTTCTGCGCACTCTCCGAGAACAACACACCGTTATTGGCGAGGATCGCCACCGGGATGCCCCAGATATGCGCGAAACCGCACACCAGGCTCGTGCCGTACAGCGCCTTGAATTCGTGAAACTCCGACCCGTCGACCAGCCGCGCGATGATCTCATGCACGTCATAGGGCGCGCGCACGTCGCTCGGCACCACGCCGTACAGTTCCTCTGCGTCGAATTTCGGCGGGCGCGGGTCCTTGAGGTTCACCGCCGCCTGCACCTGCGGCTGCAAGGTCGAAACGATATCGCGCACGATCGTCAGCGCGTGTTCGTCATTCTCGGCGACATGATCGACCACGCCC
>JAIXZV010000053.1 GCA_027489365.1 Sphingomonadales bacterium | reverse complement strand
GTCCATCGCCGCCACCGCCGCCGCATCGGGCACGACATGCCGAATGCTGCCTTTGGGCGTGCCCTCCAGCAGCGGACCGAAGCGGTCAGGGGCCACTTCCGCCGCGACCGTCGCAATGCTCGCATTCTTGAGGCTGATCAGCCGGGGAAAGGCATGGATCAGGCCTGTTTCGGGATCGAGCAGCGCGAATTCATCCCCCATCAGCCGCCATCCGCGCAGGCTCAGCAAGGCGGCAAGCGTCGATTTGCCCGCGCCCGAAACGCCGGTCAGGATCAGCGCCTGTCCGTCGCGCTCGACCACAGCCGCGTGCAACAGCAGATAGCGCCGCTGCCCAAGCGCCATTTGCAGATTCATCCCCATCTCGGCGGCGAGCAACCCTTGCGCGAGCGGCAGCGGTGCTGCCTCGGGCAGGACGTAATCGCCGCCGATCATCACCGCTGCCCGCGCGAACCGCCGCCACGGCCGCGCCGCGAACAACCGCACGGTGAAGTCGGGCACGCCGTCGTGCGGCTTGGGATAGGCCGCGTAGAGGCTTTCGAGCTGCGTGATCGGCGCGCGCCAGTCGGACCCGATGCGGAACCCGACCGGGCCGATCCGCACAGCGAATTGGTGTCTCACGCGGTCGACACCAGACCGGTCGCGACCAGCTCTTCGAGCCGCGCCAGCAGCGCCGCTTCATCGGCATCGCCAAGGTCATAGTCCGCCGCCAGGCGCGCGAGCAGCGCCGAACGCGTCAGCCCGGCTTCGCCCAGCGTCGCCAGAATCTCGGGCGCGGGCGCGGTAATGAGGTGGGTGATGCCCGATGCACGGTGGTACACGGCGGTAAAACTGTCGAGCTGCGCGATCTTCAGCGTCTCGGGCCGTGCCATGCGGTACACGGTCCCCCCGGCCGCATCCTCCACCGGATCAGCCGCGCGGCATTTGCAACGACGCGAAGCAGGTGAAGCCGCTCGTCCCCGATTGCAGGCGCCGGATGTAATTGGTGTAGGCGCGGCTCTGGTCGTAGCTCGTCCCCGGCAATTGCCCACCGGCGAGCGCCGTCTTGACCTCTTCGCCCTTGAACGGACGACCGGGCGGCGCGAAGGCGCCTTGCGTGCCACTCGGCACCGTTGTCCCGTCGGGTGCGATGAAGCTGCCCGCGCGGCCCGGATCGGGCACCGGGAT
This sequence comes from Sphingomonadales bacterium, assembly GCA_027489365.1. Lineage (GTDB taxonomy): Bacteria > Pseudomonadota > Alphaproteobacteria > Sphingomonadales > Sphingomonadaceae > Sphingomonas. The sequence goes on along the minus strand of JAIXZV010000053.1, from coordinate 4,855 downwards.
TTCGCAGGTCGAGATCGATGCCGTGGTCGCCGCCAACGCCGGACGGATCGACACCACCGCCGCCGCCCCGACCGCGCCGAGCATCAGCGCACGGCGACGGGTGGCATTGGGCGCTTCGGGCAGATCGTCATTCATCACGTTTAGCCCTTTCACATTAGCAAATCGCTGGCAAGCAAGGCTATCGGGGTTAAGCATCTTTCCGCTAAGGGCCGTTTCATGTTGCAAGGGTTCGGTTCACGCACGCTTTCGGCGATCGGCATCGTGCTCGTTGCGGCGATCGCGGTGTTCCTGATCGATTCGGGCGTGGAGGCGGCGCTGATCACCTTGGTCGGCGGGGTCGCAGCGGCGCTGGTCGCAACCGGCGTGGGCGATCAACCGATCGAAAGCCCCCGCCCCGTGCCGGTCCCCACCGCGCCGCCCTCGCCCGAAATCCAGGAAGTGATCGAGGCGATCGTCGAACCGGTGCTGATCGTTGCCGAGGGGCGCGTGACCAATGCCAACCGCGTCGCGCTCGGGCTGCTCGGCAAACATATCGTCGGCGAGGACGTGCGCGTCGCGATTCGCCATCCGGGTGCCGCAGAACGGCTCGCCAGCCCGATGTCGGGGGTGCCGCAGGGGCCGATCAATCTGGTCGGGCTCGGCACGGTCGATCAGCATTGGGAAATGCACATCGGCCGCGCCGCCGGTGGGCAGCGGATCGTGCAGTTGGTCGATCAGACCGGCAATTATGCGGCCGAGCGGATGCGCGTCGATTTCGTCGCCAATGCCAGCCACGAACTGCGCACCCCGCTCGCCTCGATCCTCGGCTATATCGAGACGCTGGGCGACGAAAAAGCCGGGGCCGATCCGGACGTGCGCGCGCGCTTCCTGAAAATCATGTTCGACGAAGCGCGGCGGATGCAGCGGCTGGTCGAGGATCTCATTTCGCTCAGCCGGATCGAGGCGGAGAAATATCGCCTGCCCGATCGCGCGGTCGATCTCGGCGCGCTGATCGGCGAGGTGCGCTCCGAACTGTTCGACGGGCAGGACGTGCGCAGCAACGATATCGTCGCCACGATCGATCCGGCGGTGCCGCCGGTGATCGGCGACCGCGCACAATTGAGCCAGATGCTGCACAATCTGATCGGCAATGCGATGAAATACGGGCGGGCCAACACGCCCGTCGTGGTCAAGCTGTGGCGCGATCCGGCGGGGATGGTGCGGATCAGCGTGGCCGACGAAGGCGAAGGCATCGCGCCCGAGCACGTCCCGCGCCTGACCGAGCGCTTCTACCGCGTCGATCCCGGCCGCAGCCGCGCGGCAGGCGGCACCGGCCTCGGCCTCGCGATCGTCAAGCATATCGTCGAGCGGCATCGCGGCCGGCTCGATGTGGCTAGCATCGTGGGCACGGGCACGACGATCACGGTGATGCTCCCGGCGCATGTTCCGGCGCAATCGGACCCTGTCATCAAACGGTAACGCGAGTGTCACACAGGGTGCCCGTCGCCCTGCTAGCGCGACTCCGGGGCAGGTCACGCCCAAGGGGAAATTCCATGAGCCGGATCGCTGCCAAGCTTTCAGTAAGTGTGTGTGCCACCGCGGTGCTGGCGCTGACCGCCTGCCAGGATCAGGCCAATGGCGGGGGCGCGGGATCGCGCGACCATATCACCGTCGTCGGCTCCTCGACCGTCTTCCCATTCAGCACGATCGTCGCCGAACAGCTCGTCAACGCCACGCCCGGCATGAAATCGCCCGCGATCGAATCGACCGGCACGGGTGCGGGCATGAAGCTGTTCTGCGCCGGGGTCGGCGCGGCGCATCCCGACATCGAAGACGCATCGCGCCGCATGAAGGCCAATGAATATGCGATGTGCAAGGCCAACGGCGTCGATCAGATCCTCGAAATCCAGGTCGGATTAGACGGCATCGCCTTTGCCGAATCACAATCCGGGCCAAAGCTGCAACTGACCGCAGTCGATCTCTACAAGGCGCTCGCCGCGACACCGATGGGCCAGCCCAACACGGCCAAGACGTGGAAGGACGTGAACCCCGCGCTCCCGGCGATCCCGATCCAGGTGTACGGCCCACCCGCCACCAGCGGCACGCGCGATGCTCTGGCCGAGCTGATCCTCGCGCGCGGCTGCGACTCGATCAATCCTGCGCTTGCCGAAACCAAGGAAAAGAACCCGAGCGGCTATGCCAAAGCCTGCACCGCGATCCGCGAGGATGGCGCCTATGTCGATGCGGGCGAGAACGACAATCTGATCGTGCAGAAACTGCAGTCCAATCCCAATGCGATCGGCATCTTCGGCTATTCGTATCTGGAGGAGAACAAGGACAAGTTGAACGGCGTGCCCTTGAACGGGGTCGAGCCGACCTATGAGACGATCGCGCGCGGTGCCTATCCCGGATCGCGCCCGCTGTTCCTGTACGTAAAGAAGGCCCATCTCACCGCGATCAAGGGCTTGCGCGAATATCTATCGCTCTATGCCGCCGCTTGGGAACCGAACGGCCCGCTCGTCGCCAAGGGGCTAATCGCGTCGCCCGAGGACGTGCGCAAGCGCAGCGCGCAAATCGTCAAGGACGCCACCGTGCTCGATCCGGCAAAGCTGCCCTGACGTGTCGATGCTCGCGCTTTTTCTGGTCATTGCCGGACTGGGTTTGATCGGCTGGCTGACCGCGCGGATGCGCGCGGTCGGCTTCCGACGCGGCAGCACCGCGCGGTTCAGCTCGCTGCCGTCGCATTTCGGTGGCTATGTCGCCTTGTGGACGATGCTCCCGGCGGCGCTGTTCCTGTGCGTCTGGGCGTCGACCTCGCCCGCGCTGGTGACGGACCGCGTGCTGCGTGATCCCGCCGCCGCGCAATTGCCGCCGCCGGGGTTCGATCGCGCGGCGATCCTGTCGGAGGCACGAAACATTGCGGCGGGTAACAGCTTCGGCGCGTTCAACCCGCTGTCACAAAAACTCGCCCCCGCCTACGCGGCGGCGCAGAGCCGTTTCGACTGGATCGGCAGTGCAGCGGCCTTGCTGCTGGCCTTTGCAGGCGGTGCGTTCGCCTACACCCGCGTCCGCCCCGATTTCCGCGCGCGCAGCCAGATCGAGCATGTCGTGATGGCGGGCCTGCTCGGCGCGTCGCTGATCGCGATCCTGACGACGATGGGCATCGTCGCTTCGCTGTTGTTCGAATCGTGGCGTTTTTTCAGCATCGTGCCGATCGGCGATTTCCTGTTCGGCACGCATTGGAGCCCGCAAGTCATCGACCCAGCCGACCCGGGCAAGACGCTCGGCGCGGTGCCGCTTTTCTGGGGCACTTTCTTCATCGGCGCGGTGATCGCGATGCTCGTGGCGATCCCGTTCGGGCTGATGAGTGCGGTGTATTTGACGCAATATGCCAAGCCGAGCGCGCGGCGCTGGATGAAGCCGATCCTGGAGGTGCTCGCGGGTGTCCCGACCGTGGTCTACGGCTATTTCGCCGCGCTGACGGTGGCCCCGGCGGTGCGCGATTTCGCGGTGTCGATCGGCATCACCTATGCCAGTTCGGAAAGCGCATTGGCCGCCGGGCTGGTCATGGGCGTGATGATCATCCCGTTCGTATCCTCGATGGCGGACGATTCGCTCGCCGCCGTGCCCGCCGCGATGCGCGACGGTTCCCTCGCAATGGGCGCGACCGCATCGGAGACGATCCGCCGCGTCCTTCTGCCCGCCGCCCTGCCCGGCGTCGTCGGCGGGGTGCTGCTCGCGGTCAGCCGCGCGATCGGCGAGACGATGATCGTCGTGATGGCAGCATCCGGCGTCGCCACGCTGACGCTCAACCCCTTCGCCAGCGCGACGACGGTTACCAAACAAATCGTCGATCTCCTCACCGGCGAGGCCGAGTTCGACAGCCCCAAGACGCTCGCCGCCTTCGCGCTCGGGCTGACGCTTTTCGTCATCACCCTGCTCCTCAACATCGTCGCGCTGACGGTCGTGAAACGGTATCGCGAAGCTTATGAGTGACACGCTGGTTCCTGGCATCTCCGTCACTGCGGCGGAACCGGCGGAGCGTGCGCCGACCGACTGGCGCACCGATGCGATGCAGCGCCGCATCCGCCGCCGGTACGGCGCGGAACGCCGCTTCCGCTTCATGGGGCTGGCGGCTGTCGTGATGTCGGCCGGGTTCCTCGCGGTGCTGCTGGTGACGATGCTGTTCAACGGCGCGAGCGGTTTCCTGCAAACGCAGATCGCGCTGCCGATCGACTTCGCGCGTGCCGGGCTGACACTCGACGCGGCGCGGCTGAAGGGTCCGGGTGCCGATCTGGCGCTCGCCGCCGCCGGAATCGAGCAGGCGACCAGTGCTGCCGCCGTTACCGCTTACGGCAAGGATGGCGGCAAACTGCTTTCCGACGGCGCGTGGTTGAGCGTGCGTGCGGCGGTGAAGCGCGATCCGGCCATCCTCGGCACGCGCGCAACGGTCTGGGTGCCGGCTGCCGGCATGATCGACGTCGCGGCCAAGCGGCAGGGCGACCCCGCCGCCAAAGCGATCGTCGCGCAGTTGCGGAGCAAGAACGCGCTGTCGACCAGCCTCAACGTCCCCTTCCTTACCGCCTCCGACTCCAACGATCCGACGCGCGCGGGCATTTGGGGCGCGTTCAAGGGTTCGCTCTTCACAATGTTCGTGACGCTGCTGCTCGCCTTCCCGATCGGCGTGCTCTCGGCGCTCTACCTCGAGGAATATGCGCCGCGGAACCGCTGGACCGATCTGATCGAGGTCTCGATCAACAATCTCGCCGCCGTCCCCTCGATCATCTTCGGACTGCTCGGGCTCGCGGTGTTCCTCGGCACCTTCGGCTTGCCGCGCTCCGCCCCGATCGTCGGCGGCCTCACGCTCGCGCTGATG
>JAIXZV010000103.1 GCA_027489365.1 Sphingomonadales bacterium | reverse complement strand
GCCGCCCTGTATGCCGCCTTGGCGGCGCAGGGCGTCCGGCTGATGATGGACGGGCATGGCGGCGATTACACGCTCAACCCGCGCGGGCAGGCGGCGATGGCGCGCTTCCTGAAGACCGGACAGCTTCGCCGTTTCGTCCATGAAGTCCGCGCGCACCGGCGCATGACCGGGGCGTCGTGGCGCACCACGATCGCGCTCGATATCCTGCCGCACGTCGCGCCCTGGGCCTTGCCCAGTACGTGGCGCAAGCGCCGACGCAAGCGTCTGCCGTGGGCGGATCAGCCGATCCACCGTGCCTTTGCCGAACGCTTGATCGCCGATGGCGTGGTCGATCCGATGCGCCTGCGCACCGCGATCCGCGACCAGACCGACATGCGCGGCAATGTGTCGCAGGCGCTCGAACGCATCGTCACGGGCAGCGGCGGCGGCGATCATGCCGCACGCTATGGGCTGACGCTCACGCGGCCGTTTCACGACAAGCGCGTGCTCGAACTGGCGCTGGCGATCCCGGAGGACCTGTATCTGCGCGACGGGCGCAATCGCTATCTGGCCTGCCGCGCGCTGGCCGATGTCTATCCGGTCGAATTCCAGACGCGCCACCGGCTGAACGACGATGAGATTCCGGATTTTCAGGCGATGGTGACGCGGATCAAGCCGCGCTTACTCGACGATATCGCGCGGCTCGAACAATCGGAAAGCCTGGCGGCGATGATCGATTTCGCCAAGATCCGGCGGCTGCTCGACGTGCGCGGGCCGGACGATCACAATTCCGGCTGGGAAGAGGAAAGCCAGGTCGCGCTCGGCGGCTATATGACCGCGCGCATGGTCGAGGCGTTCCGCCGCGATAATCGCTGACGGGCCGGGGAACACCCGACCCGTCCGCGCCGCTCAGCGGCAGCGCACCTGCGCATTGTTCTGATCGACGCCCTTCCCGACCAGGCCACCGGCAATCGCCCCCAGGATCGTGCCCACGCCGCGCGAATGCCCGCCGTCTATAATGTTCCCAAGGACCCCGCCTCCGACTGCACCAACAATAAGCCCGGTCGTGCCGTCATTGCGTTTGCAGTAATATTGTCCGTCGCTCCCACGATAGACACGATCATTACTGGTCAGCACGCGCTCCTGATAGCGCGTATCATTCCGATAGTAACGCGACGGATCATAGCCGGCCTCGTCACGGTCGTCATAGCGGGGGTCGGCATAGCGCGGATCATTGTAGCGCGGGTCGTTATAGCGTGGGTCATTGTACGACCCGCCGCGTGGATCGCGATAACCGCGCGCCCGCGCCTGTTGATAGCGGTCGAATTCCGCGCGGAAGGCATTGAGCTCGCCGTTGAAGCGTTGCTGCGCCTGCTGGAAGCGTTGTTCTTCGGCCTGCGTCTGCGCCACCGCCGGAGCGGCGACGGCAAGCGACAGCAGCGCCAGTGCAGGCAGGATTTTCGACAGTTGACGCATCGCAAGCTCTCCTAGGAATGTTACACCCTGCCAACGATACGCCGCCGATTAGGTTGCGGCAATTCGCGGATTAGCCGATCGCCGCGACCGCGCCTCGCCATGCCGCGCGCTCCGCCGCGAAGGTCTCCTTAATCTCCACGGAAACCGCGCCTGCCGCATCGATCTCGACCGACCCGGCATAATCATAGGTCGCATTGCCCGACAGCCGCACCATCCCGTCGGCACCCGCCTCGGCCAGCACCAGCCCGCCGCGGTTGAACACCGTCGCTTGCGTCCCGAACGCCAGCCGACCGGTCAGGCACGCGGCATAGGTCGAGGCCGCCATCGCGCTGCCACAGCTATCGGTCAGCCCGACCCCGCGCTCGAAGGTGCGCACGAACAGCGCGTCCGCCCCGCGCAGTTCGACGAACGACACGTTCGCACGGTTGGGCAGCCATGCGGGTGCCGCCTCGCACCGCTCGCCCAGCGCGACCAATTCGCATTCGTCGATCGCCTCCACGAAACTCACCAGATGCGGATTGGGGATCGCAACCGCGGTAAAGGCGCGCGCGCTGCCGAGTTCGGGGATCACCGCATCGACCACCCGCGCCGAGTCAGTCAGCATCGGCCAATGCGCGACCGCCAGGTCGACCGGCCCCGCCACTTCGCGGATCGTGACCACGCCGGGTGCGAGATCGGGATCGCGCGCAACCTGTGCGCGCGACGTCTTCAGCCGGACGGTGGCCTGCTCCAAACCCAACGCCTCGAACCCCGCCCGCGCGACACAACGCAAGCCGTTCAGGCACGTCTCCGCCTCGCTCCCATCCGAATTGAACATCCGCATCCCAAACTCATGCGCCCCGTCCCCGGCGGTCAGAAGCAACAGCCCGTCGCCGCCGATCGGCCCGCTCCGATCCGCTAAGGCCACCGCAACCCGCGCCCACGCTGCATCGTCGAACGCGAGCGCCCGCGCGTCGATCATCGGAAAATCGTTGCCCGAGCCGTGGCATTTGATGAAATCGAACCGCATAGCTGCAGCCATAGCGCCTTCACGCCAGCCGCGCGACCATCCTCTGTTCGTCCGCGATCAACCGCGCAAAGCTCGGGCGCGCATGAACCCCCGCCAGATACGCCGCCGCCTTGGGCCAGCGCGCGGGATCGACCGGCACGTCAACATGGCGCAGGTTCACGAAAGGCGACGCAACCGCGATATCCGCCACGGTCAGGCGATCGGCGACCAGAAATCCACTCGGCGACACGACACTCTCTAAATAGTCGAGCAATGGCGGAAGTTCCTGCGCCACCGCCGCCGCCGCGATGCTTTCATCGCCGCCGACCTTAAGCACTTTCGGCCCGACAAAGCGGTTGAAAAAGATCTTCGAGGCGACCGCGAACAGGATGGTGTCGGCGAATTCCTCAAACCACACCGTCCGCGCGCGCGCCATCGGCTCTGCGGGAATCAGCGCCGGGTCCGGATATTTCGCTTCGAGATAGGCAATGATCGCGGTCGAATCCGAAATGCAGAAATCCTTGCCGCCATCGGCCCCCGGATCGCGAAAGCCCGGCATTTTGCCGAACGGACTCGCTTCCGCAAAGTCGGGCCCGCCCCGCCCAAGCCCTGCGGCGACCAGGTCCAGCGCCACCCCCTTCTCGGCGGCGTAGACCAGAACCTTGCGCACGAAGGGCGACAGGCCAGAACCATAGACGATCATCGCGACGCTCTCCCCGTTTCGAGAGCGTCGCTACCGCAGGTCGCACTGCGGAACCAGTGCGCCTGGCGTTACATCTTCAGCACGAACCCGGTTTCGGGGCTGGCCTGACCCGCGACATGCGCGCGCCATACCCGCTGCAACGCCTCCATACCGCTCTGATGGTCGACTTTTACCAGGCCCGCCGCAGTGTCGACGAACCCGCGCCACTGCGCCGCGACGTCGGCGTTGAAACCATCCTGCCCGATCTCGCGGATCAGCGCGGTCGCCGCATCGGGCGCGAAGAACCATACCGGTTTCGGCCCCGGCAAAACGCCGCCTTCGCCGCGCTCCTCATGATGCGTCACGCCGACACGCAGGCACTGCGCCAGGCGACCGGTGAGGCGGGCATAAAGCGACGCCACCACATCACCATTGCCGGCAAAATCGACCACCACCGCAGTGCCGTCGCCGACCGCATCCGGCACGGTATCGATCGCCTCGTAAGCGATGACCGTATCATATAGCCCGGTCCGCTCGACGAACGCGACATTGCCCACACTGGTCAGGCCGATCCGGCGTACCGTCGGACTGCTCGCGCGACAGACATAAGCGGTGCCGAGCGCGGTCTTGCTCGATGCGCTGGTCATCACCACGCTCGTTGCCCCATGCCACGCCGCGCGGCGCAGCGTATCCTCGATCAGGAAGCTGGTCAGGAACAGCGGCTCGAACAGCATCCGCATATCCTCACGCGCCGGGTCATGCGCCGGATCGGCGGCGAGGCGGCGATATTGGTTATAGACCGGGCTCATCGGCTGGCGATGCGCCGCCATGTCGCGGAACAAGCCCGCCGAGATCTTGCCCGGCTGGACGATCAGATGCGACGCCATCGGCAGATAGCCATAGACCCGTTCGCCGACCGCAATCTCCGGCACCTGCGATGCGACGACGCGCGCGAAGCCCCATACCGGCACGATCCCCCAGCCTTCCAGCGCCGGGAAGAAGTTCCAATAGCCGACTTGTTCGCCCACCACCGCATAGGTGACGTTATTGGCGGTCACGGCAAAGGCCTCAATCTCACGCAGCACCT
>JAIXZV010000384.1 GCA_027489365.1 Sphingomonadales bacterium | reverse complement strand
CGCCCCTGTCGGAGCAGCCCTGCCTGATCGGGGGAGAGGGGTAGAGCCGGGATGTCGTCCAGCCCCGCCCTCAACGGCAGGAGTTTGTCTTCAAGGGCGCGCGCATGGCCGAGTTCGGCGAGTTTGTCCAGCGATATCGCGTTTTCGAGCGTGAAGGGACCGGCCTTGGTGCGGCGCAGATAGGTGACGTGCCCGACCGTCCCAAGCGCGAGCGCGATATCGCGCGCGAGGCTGCGGATATAGGTGCCCTTGGAGACGTGCGCGGTGAGGGTGACCGACCCGACTTCGTCACCCCAGCGAAGGCTGGGGTCTCGTGGGGCGGTGGCCGCGCTCTCCTCGCGAAGATCCCAGCCTTCGCTGGGATGACGGATGTCGGCGGGGGTTAGAAGTGAGAGGCGGTGCACCGTAACCGCCCGCCCCGCCAGCACCACATCCTCGCCCGCCCGCGCAAGATCATACGCCCGCGCGCCCCCCACCTTCAGCGCCGAATACACCGGCGGCACTTGCTCGATCGCCCCGGTAAACCGCGCCAGCACCGCCTCGACCTGCGCCAACGTCGGCCGAACGTCGCTCGCGGCCACCACCTTGCCCTCAAGATCGAGCGTATCGGTCTGCACCCCAAAACCGATCGTGAAATCATACACCTTGTCGCTATCGAGCATCCGCCCGGCAAGCTTGGTCGCCTCGCCCAAAGCGATCGGCAGCACGCCCGTCGCCAGCGGATCGAGCGTGCCGCCATGCCCGACCTTGATCCCGCGCTTGCTCACGTCGAACCCGGCATCGCGGAGCGACCGCTTGACCGCCGACACGCCCTGCGTCGACCCAAGCCCGAGCGGCTTGTCGAGGATCAGCCAGCCATGCACGCCGGTCACAATCCGGTGAGCTGGGCGATGCCGAGAAATACCTCGAATACCGCATTGGCAATCGGCCCGATCACGCGGCGGACGATATCGAGTTGCGGGCTGAGCATCGGGAGCACGAACAACAGGATCAACAGCAGCGGAAAGCCGAAGCGCGCGAGCTTGGCGTATTGGATCGCAGCGGCGCGCGGCAGCAGGCCCTGTACGACATGCCCGCCGTCGAACGGCGGCAGCGGGATCAGGTTGAACACGCCGAGGAACACGTTGACCTGCACGAAGCTGACGAGCGACAGGAACGCGAAGCCAGACACGGTGTAGAGCGCGCTCACCGGCGGCACGCTGCCCGAGAAAAACGCCGCCAGCAGCAGCGCCGCGAGTGTCGCCAGCACGAAATTCGTCCCTGGCCCGGCGAGCGCGACGAAGATCATGTCGCGGCGCGGGTTGCGCAGGTTGCGATAATCGACCGGCACCGGCTTGGCCCAGCCGAAGATCGGCGCGTGCGCGATCGCCAGCACCATCGGCAGCACCACCGTGCCGACCGGATCGACATGGCGGATCGGGTTGAGCGTGAGGCGCCCCATCCGCGCGGCGGTATGATCGCCGAACAGCCGCGCGACATAGCCGTGCGCGACTTCGTGAAAGACGATCGCGATGACGAGGGGGATGAGCCACACCGCGATGGTGTAGGGCAGGGGGAGGTCGGTCATGGGTTCCGTTCGCTTTAGCTGGCTGCAGCCAGCTTCTCGCTGAAATGGCGACGGCACAGCGCAATGTACAGGTCGTTGCCGCCAATCTCGGTCTGCGCCCCCGCCGCGACGGCACGGCCGGCGGCATCGACGCGCAAGTTCATCGTCGCCTTGCGCCCGCATTCGCAGACCGATTTGATCTCGATCAGCGAGTCCGCAATCGCCAGCAACCGCGCCGATCCTTCGAACAGAGCCCCAAGAAAATCCGTACGCAGCCCGTACGCGAGCACCGGCACATTATGCACATCGGCCAGCGTGGCGAGCTGATCGACCTGCGCGCCGGTCAGGAACTGCGCTTCGTCGACCAGCACGCAGGCGGGTTTTGACTCCCCGGTCGCCAGCACGCTCGCCACCAGATCGGTCGCGCGGTCGAACGCCAAGGCAGGCGTATCCAGCCCGATCCGCGACGCGATCCTGCCCGCCGCAAAACGATCATCGATCGCCGCGGTAAACAGCACCGTCCGCATCCCGCGCTCGCGATAGTTGAAATCGGCTTGCAACAGGTTGGTTGATTTGCCCGCGTTCATTGAGGCGTAGTAGAAATAGAGCTTGGCCATCAGGCGAGTGTCTCGATCGCGGCCGGCGCATCGGGCCCGGCGCGCTTTACGAGCTTCTTCTCGAACGTCGCAAATCGCCCTATGGACCGGGCAGTGGCCATATGCAGATAGTCGGCGAGTTCGCCTGCGATCGCATATCGGTCGATCGCCCACCGAACGTCGGCGTGATGCTCGAAATCGAGATTGACCAGATTTTCGAGGGCGTTGAATGCGGCGACGATTGTCGTGCGATCATAACCATAACGAGAGCGCAACACCCATTCCGTCTCGATCAACACCGTAAAGCTGACGAAAAAGATCTCGCGCTCGGCCAGTGCAAGGGCAAGGCCGACCTGTCGTTGGTCATCGGCAACGATGAGGCGGACAAGGATATTGGTGTCGACGGCGATCATGCCGCCATCAACCTTGCCAATCCTTGAACAATTCTCCGATATTGGCCGTCATATCTTCAACCGCGACCGGCGGCCCTTTATATTTCGGGACGCGTCGCCGAAATTCCTCATAGCTGATTTTCTCGCGGACCGGCCTTGGCGCTTCGAGGATTATCCGGTTGCCCTCGCGATTGGCGAATAACGATCCGCCAGCGACAAGCTGTAAGGCGTCGCGCATATCTTTAGGGATCACGACCTGTCCCTTGGACGATATTTTGATTTCGATACCCATGGAAGTAAGATGCGTCTTACCGGCTGGATTGTCAATCCTCGTGGCCCAAATCCTGCGCCACATGCGGCGCGCGCAGCAGCTTGTCGACATGGCTGCCCTCGTCGAAGCTTTCGTCCGCCAGGAACTTCAGCTTGGCGGCATATTTCATCTGCACGCGGGCGGCGGCTTCGCGCTGGAGATAGGCGGTGTTGGTGCGCAGTGCCTTGAGCACGGCTTCTTCGTCACGGCCGAGCAGCGGTTTCACGAACACGGTCGCGTGGCGCAGATCGGGCGACATGCGCACTTCGGTGATCGTCACCGGATGCTTGGCGAGCGTCACGTCATGCACGTCACCGCGCGCGAGGATGTCGCTGATCACGTGGCGCATCTGTTCGCCCACGCGGAGCAGGCGGACCGAGCGGGTTTCGGGGGTTTCGGTTGGTCTCATTACAACTCTCTAGTCCGCATCTCGACAACCTGGCCGTGCTGCGTCGCCACAATCAGAAGCACGGGATCAACACCTAATGCCCCAACATGGTACATCAGGCAGGCATCGGCAGCCTGGGTCTCAGCGCAAAGGTCATCAAAGCGTGCCTCGCTAGGTCCAAGCGTAGCGATTATTCGCTGTACGCTTGTCCCAGGCGGCAGGCGATTGCGAATATCCGACACCATACCCCGCCTTGGGGAGCCCGACGAGACGTCGCCTTTATGCGCATTCCAAACGGCTTGGTCGAACGGGCGGCCACATCCTCCGAGCAGAACAAGTCCCACAAGGATAGGTAGCGTCGCCCGCCCGATCACAGCGTCCGGTCGCGCAGTTCGACTTCGAACGTCTCCAGGAAGTCGCCCGGTTTGATGTCGACGAAGTTCGACGTGAAGGTCACCCCGCACTCCAGACCGGCGCGCACTTCCGCGACATCGTCCTTGAAACGACGCAGCGAGGCGATTTCGCCCTGGTAGATGATGACATCGGCCCGGGTGATACGCGCCTTGAGCGCCTTGCGGATATTGCCTTCGGTGACGAGCAGACCCGCCGCCTTGCCATGCTTGCCGGCCGAGAAGACGTCGCGGATTTCGGCGCGGCCGACAACCGTTTCGAACGCCTCGGGGCCAAGCTCGCCCGCCATGCCGGCGCGGATTTCGTCGGTCAGCGTGTAGATCACGTCATAATATTTGAACGCAACCTTGTGCCGCTCAGCAATCTCGCGCGCCTTGGCGTTCGGACGCACGTTGAAGCCGATGATCGGCGCGCCCGAGGCCCCCGCAAGCGTCACGTCGCTCTCGGTAATGCCGCCGACGCCCGAATGCAGCACGCGTGCCTTGATCAGATCGGTCGAGATCTTGTTGATCGCGTTCACGATCGCCTCGACCGACCCTTGCGTATCGGCCTTGACCACCAGCGGATATTCGATCGCCTGCTTTTCCTTGAGCGCCGAGAACATGCTCTCGAGGCTCGCTGGGCCACCCGCGGTGCGCTTGCTGGTCATCACGCCCTGGCGATATTCCGCCACTTCGCGCGCACGCGCTTCGTTCTCGACCACCGACAGCGGATCGCCCGCACGCGGCACGCCCGAAAGACCCAGCACTTCGACCGGCATCGAGGGACCAGCTTCCTTGATCTGCTGGCCCTTGTCGTTGGTCATCGCGCGGACCTTGCCGCTCTCGGCGCCGACGACGAAAATGTCGCCGACCTTGAGCGTGCCACGGTTGACCAGCACGGTCGCGACCGGACCGCGGCCCTTGTCGAGCTTGGCCTCGATCACGGTGCCTTCGGCGGCGCGATCGGGATTGGCCTTCAACTCGAGCAATTCGGCCTGAAGCTGGATCTTCTCGATCAGCTCGTCGAGTCCGGTCTTCTTGAGCGCCGAGACTTCGACGTCCTGGACGTCACCCGACAGTTCCTCGACCACAACTTCATACTGCAGCAGCGCCTCGCGGACCTTCTGCGGATTGGCGTCATGCTTGTCGACCTTGTTGATCGCCACGATCATCGGCACGCCCGCCGCGCGGGTGTGGTTGATCGCCTCCACCGTCTGCGGCTTGATCGCATCGTCGGCGGCCACGACCAGCACGACGATGTCGGTGACGTTGGCACCGCGCTGGCGCATTTGGGTAAAGGCTTCGTGGCCGGGCGTGTCGAGGAAGGTGATCTTCGACTTGTCCTTCAACGTCACCTGATAGGCGCCGATATGCTGCGTGATGCCACCGGCTTCGCCGCGCACGACATCGGTGCCGCGCAGCGCGTCGAGCAACGAGGTCTTGCCGTGATCGACATGGCCCATGATCGTCACGACCGGCGGACGCGGAATCGCGTTCTCGTCATGATCCTCATTGGTGTCGTTGGTCAGGTCGACGTCCGAATCGGCAACGCGCACGATGTTGTGGCCGAATTCGGTGACGAGCAGTTCGGCCGTATCCTGGTCGATCGTCTGCGTCATCGTGACGGGCATCCCCATCTTGAACAGCGTCTTGACCAGATCCGCGCCCTTTTCCGCCATGCGGTTGGCGAGCTCCTGGACGGTGATCGCTTCCGGCACGACGACATCGCGGACTTGCTTGGGCTGCACTTCGCGCGGGCCGCCCATCCGGCGGTTTTCCTTCTCCCGCGCCCGCTTCAGCGCGGCGAGCGAACGCGCCCGCGCGCCGTCGCCATCGTTGAGCGCACGGTTGACGGTCAGCTTGCCGCCGCGACGCTCGTCACCCTTGCGATCGCGCTGACCCGGCCGCGAAGGCGAGTCGGTCGACACCGGCGCGGAGACGCCGATCGCCGGGCGCTTCGGCGCGCCGCTGCTGGCCGGCGTGCTCGTCTCGGCGACGGGCTCGGGTGCGGGCGGTGGTGGCGGAGCGGGCCGGGGCCGTTCGGGCCGCGGTACCGGCGAGAACATGCGCGGCGCGGGCAGCGACGGATCGAGACCCAGCGTCAGGATCGGTGGCGGCGGTGGTGGCGGTGCTGGAACCGGAGCAGGCGCGGGTGCGGGTGCGGGCGCTGCGGCCGGAGCGGCAGGTGCCGCAGTCGGCGCGGCGACCGGTGCCTCGGCAACGGGGGCAGCGACCTCGGCCACCGGCTCGGGGGCGGGTTGCGGCGCAGGATCGGGCGCGGCGGGGCTGTCGGGCGCATCACCGGCGCGGCGATTCTCCTCGGCGCGGCGGCGCTCTTCCTCTTGCGCTTCGATCCGCTCGCGCTCCTCGCGGCGACGCGTTTCCTCGAGCGCGTTCATCCGCGCTTCCTCGGCTTCGCGCAGCAGCTTGGCCTGCAGCTCCTGGCGCGAGAGCAGCGAATTGCCGGGCGAGACAGGGGCGGGTGCAGGCGGCGGTGCCGGGCGCGGTGCCTCGGCGACGGGCGCGGGGGCAGGGGCCGCTTCCACCACGGGCGCTTCAGCCGGACCACCGGGGCCGAGGATACGGCGCCGCTTCACTTCGACCACGACGGTGTTCGACCGCCCGTGGCTGAAGCTCTGCTTGACCTTGCCGGTCTCGACCGTGCGCTTCAGCCCCAATGGCTGGCGCATTCCGAGTTTCGGCTTTTCGTTGTCGGTGTCGCTCACTCAAGTTCCTCGCATGTGTCGTCGTCCGCGCACGGCTTGCCAGTTCCGCTCGTGGTATTTTGAAGCGCCGATGCGCCCTGCGAAACGGTTTCGCAAGACTCAAGGGCGGGATGGGATCCGATGAAATGCAGCCAGCGGGTCAGCGTTTCGCTCACCCGCCGCGCCGCATCGCGCTCTGTCAGGCCGATATGTACCACATTCTGCCGACCCAGTGCCACGGCCAATATGGTGCGCGGCACGGGCAGTGCCAACCCCCTGAGGTCGCTGCCCTCTTCGTCGTTGCCGACGCGCCACGCCTGGTCGAGCTTGCGGTTGCCGTCGGTGCCCGCATCGGCGGCATGGAGCAGCAGATGGAGCTTGCCCGATCGCGCCGCCGCCTCGATCTTTTCGGCACCGGTCAACAAATTGCCGGTGCGCGCCTCCAGCCCGAGCCGGTCGAGCACCGCGCGTTCGAGCGCGGTGCCGATCATCGCGGGCAGATCGTCGGGAATCGCGATCGGCCCGGTCTTGAACGCGCGGGCGAGGGCTGCCTTGAGCTTGCCCTTGGCGATCGCGGTTTCCAGCTCGGCGCGGGTGACGCCGATCCACGCACCGCGACCGGGGGCCTTGGCGCGGACATCGGGGAACACCGCACCATCGGGCGACAGCGCAAGCCGAATCAGCGAATCCCGCGGCGCACGCTCGCCCAGCAGGATGCAGCGACGGATGGGGTCGGGCGCGTTCATACGTCGTAACCCCCCGAACACACGGCTGTCATCCCCGCGAAAGCGAGGACCCAGCTCGAAGCGTCGGTGATGGGTCCCCGCTTTCGCGGGGATGACATCGGGTATGGAAGGAATGCGTAGCCTAGCGTCTCATACTGAGGATTCCGCATGAGCGTCCTCCTGCAATTTGGGCTGCCCAGAATCGATCGGGCGGTCCGCAATCAGCACCCCACCCGCGGCATAATTCTCCGTCGACACTTCCTCGATCACGATCTGCACCGCAGCCGGGTCCTTGCCCAGCCGCGCGACGAGCGACTGGGTGACGTCCGCTACGATGCCGGACTTCTGGTCCTTCGTGGCGGTGCCGGAGATGCGGATCGAGACGAAGGGCATCAGGCCTGCTCATCCTCGAACCAGTGCGCGCGCGCGGCCATGATGATCTCATTGCCCTGCGCTTCGGTGAGGCCGTACTCGCCGAGCACACCGCCCTTGTCCTCGGGCCGCTTGTTGGGTTCGGTGCCCTCGGCGCGGCGGCGCTGTTCCTGGCGCTTCTTCTGGATCAACTCGTCGGTCGCCAGATCGGCGAGATCGTCGAGCGTCTTGATCCCGGCCTTGCCGAGCGTGACCAGCATTGCCTCGTTGAGGTGCGGCAGTTCAGCCAGCGCATCTTCGACGCCCATCGCGCGGCGTTCCTCGCGGTTGGCGGCTTCGCGGCGTTCGAGCGCCTCGGCAGCGCGGCTCTGCAGCTCGGCGGCGAGATCGTCGTCAAAGCCTTCGATCGAGGCGATTTCGTCGACCTCGACATAAGCCACTTCCTCGAGCGCGCCGAAGCCCTCGGCGACCAGCAACTGCGCGAGCGTCTCATCGACGTCGAGTTCGGTCTGGAACATCTCGGTGCGCTCGGCGAATTCCTTCTGGCGCTTCTCGGAGG
>JAIXZV010000400.1 GCA_027489365.1 Sphingomonadales bacterium | reverse complement strand
GGACGCGCAGCGCGATCAGCAGAACCGCGGCGATGCCCATCGAATACAGCAGGTTCGAGCGCCAGAAGGTGGCGGTGGGGAGCAGGAAATAAATCACGCTCAGGAAAATGACGCCGAGCGACACCGCCACCAGCAGCCGCGCAGTCGCATAGCGCAGCGATTGCAGCGCGCCCGCGCCGTAAACGCCGACCGCGATCATCGCCAGCTCGACGGAGCCTGCAAAGGTGAGGAGCTGCGGGATGCGCATCGCGATCGGGGTGGTGGGCAATTCGACCTGCCCCATCCGCAGCACATAGCCGACTTCGCCCGCCACGATCAGCAGGACGAGATCGAACAGGCCGAGCAGGAGCACGGCATTGGGGATATAGTGTTTGAACACCCTGATCATCGTGCGCGCCTTGTTTCCGGCTTCGATTGCCACGGCCGCTGTCAAGAAAACCGACACCGACCGCGCCGATGTCGCAGAAATTGACAAAGAAAGGTTGAACGTGGGTGCGGATGCGGGATCGCACTTGATCCACGGCAGTTACGCTCGCGCAGCAACCGCGCTACAGCGGGTGCAAACGGAGGGATTTCTACCATGCCGCATTCGATGCCGATCATTCCTGTCATCTTGTCGGGTGGATCGGGTACGCGGCTGTGGCCGATGTCGACGCCGGCCATGCCCAAGCAGATGCTCGCGCTGACCGCAGCGGAGACGATGTTGCAATTGACCGTGCAGCGCGCGCAGGGTGAGCGCTTTCTCGCGCCGATCGTCGTCGCGAACGCGCAGCACGCCGATATGGTGGAGGCGCAATTGCGGGCGGTTGATGCGGTCCCGCAAGCACTGATCCTCGAACCGGTTGGTCGGAATACCGCGCCGGCGATTGCGCTGGCGGCGATTGCGGCGGGGGGCGGGGCGGCGCCGTTGCTGGTGATGCCGTCCGACCATGTCATTGCCGATGTTGCCGCGTTCCACGCCGCGATCCATGCCGCCTTGCCGCTGGTGGAGGAAGGCTGGCTGGTCACGTTCGGGATCGATCCGCACGCGCCGGAGACCGGCTATGGCTGGATCAAGGTCGGGGCGGAGATTTCGGGCGGCGTCCACCGCGTTGCGAAATTCGTCGAGAAACCGCCGCGCGATGCCGCCGAGGCGATGCTGGCGGCGGGCGATCATGCGTGGAACGGCGGCATCTTCCTGTTCCGCGCCGACGCCTATCTCGGGGCGCTGGCGACGCACGGGGCCACGATGCTGACGGCGTGCGAGCAGGCGATGGAGGCGGCGCGGCGCGAGCACGGGCGGGTCTATCCCGACGCCGAAGCCTTTGCCGCGGCACCGTCCGATTCGATCGATTATGCCGTGATGGAAAAGGCCGACCGCGTCGCCGTGGTGCCGGTGAGCATGGGCTGGAGCGACCTGGGGAGCTGGGACGCGCTGCACGAGATCAGCGAATCGGATGAAGACGGCAACGCCCATCGCACCGCCGAAGGCGGCGAGATCATCGCGATCGACACCGCCAATTGCCTGGTGCGCAGCGACGGGATGCGGATCGCGATGGTCGGGGTCGAGGATCTGATCGTGGTCGCGAGCGGCAACGACGTGCTGATCCTGCCGCGCGGGCGGAGTCAGGAAGTGAAGGCGTTGATCGAGAAGATGAAGGCGAGCGAAGCCAAGGCGTAGCGCAGCTACGCCGAGGCCGCGCAGCGGCGAGCCCGGCCGGCGGTGCCACGGCACCGACCGACGGCGCGGCCCTTCGACTGCCTGCAAGGCAGGCGCTCAGGACATGCTTTGCCGCGGCGGTTAGTTCGGATAGGATCAGGGCCATGCCCGCCCTCAAAATCCACCCCTACCGCGACGACCTCGCCCAGGCCTTCCACGACATCAACGCGCAGTGGATCGGTGCGATGTATACGCTTGAGCAGACCGACCGCGACGTGCTGGAAAACCCGCGCGCCCGGATTATCGATCGCGGCGGGGACATCCTGTTCGTCGAGGCGGAGGGCCTTGGCATCGTCGGCGCGTGTGCGTTGCAGAAGACGGGCGAGGACCAGTTCGAACTGACCAAGATGGGCGTGCTGGAAGCGGCGCGCGGGCGCAAGGTCGGCGAATTCCTGCTCCACGCGATCATCACGCGGGCAGAGGAATTGGGCGCCAAAAGGCTCTATCTGCTGAGCAATCAGAAGAGCGCGGCGGCGATCCACCTCTATGAGAAGGCCGGTTTCGTGCATGACGCGGGGATCATGGCCGAGTTCGGCGCGCGTTATGCCCGGTGTAATGTGGCGATGGTGTATCGCACGGCATGATCTTCGGCCGCGCGGGTGATCGTCGCGCAGCCGGAACAAACATCGCCGACGCGCGTCATCTCCGGGTAATCAGGAGGAAACGACCATGCGGCGGACATTCATAACGGCGACCCTTATTCTGGCACTGACGCCGGTCGGTGCCTATGCGGGCGGGCCGCAGGACGATAATGTCGGCAAGGCGATAACCCAGCCACTCCGCGACACCCGGATCAAGGATGAAAAAATCCCCGAGGTTCTGCTGCTGGCGGCGTCGGCGCCCTATTCCTCGGTCAATACCCGGAGCTGCGCCGCGATTGCGGGCGAGGTGCGTCGGCTCGACCAGGTCCTGGGTCGCGATGCCGATGCGCCGGGCGTGACCAAGAGCGAACGATCGGAAGTGGCGGCGGTGGCAGCGCGGACTGCGGTCAACACGCTGATTCCCGGCCTGGGCATCGTGCGCGTGCTGACGGGTGCGGACAAGCAGCAGCGCCGGGTCGAGGCGGCGGTCTATGGCGGATCGGTGCGGCGCGCCTATCTGAAGGGTATCGGCCAGGCGCGCCGCTGCGCGGTGCCGGCCGCCCCGACGCGCGAGGCGGTGGCCGAGGTGCAGGAACTGCCCGGCGGCTGAATTTGATAGACGGAACGACAAAGGGCCGGGGAGTGATCCCCGGCCCTTCGTTTTGTGACCAGCTTTGGGGCTGGGGAATGTGGAACGATCCCGGCAAAGCCGTGATCTCGTAGGACGGGTTCGACGGCGTTGCCGCCGACCCGCCGTCCGTCCTCGGGCGAGTCCGTGGCCAGCGTGGCCACGGCCGCCCTTCGGATCAGAAGTCCATACCGCCCATGCCGCCCATGCCGCCGCCGCCCATGGGCATGGCGGGCTTGTCTTCGGGCGTGTCGCTGATCGCCGCTTCGGTGGTGATCAGCAGGCCCGAGACCGAGGCCGCGTTCTGCAGTGCGGTGCGGACGACCTTGGTCGGGTCGATCCCGCCGGCTTCGACGAGGTTCTCATACTTCTCGGTCGCAGCGTTGAAGCCCATCGTCACGTCGTTGCCGTCGAGCAGCTTGCCCGAAACGACTGCGCCGTCATGGCCCGCATTGCTGGCGATCTGGCGAACCAGAGCGGTCAGCGCCTTGCGGACGATGTCCACGCCGCGGGTCTGGTCTTCGTTCGCACCGGTGAGGCCTTCGATCGCCTTGGTTGCGTACAGCAGAGCCGTGCCGCCGCCGGGGACGATGCCTTCTTCAACGGCTGCGCGGGTTGCGTGCAGCGCGTCGTCGACGCGGTCCTTGCGCTCCTTGACTTCGACTTCCGACGAACCGCCGACCTTGATGACAGCAACGCCGCCAGCAAGCTTGGCGAGACGCTCCTGGAGCTTTTCCTTGTCGTAATCCGACGTGGTGTGTTCGATCTGCTGACGGATCGCATCGGTGCGGCCCTTGATCGCGTCATGGTCACCAGCGCCATCGACGATGACGGTGTTGTCCTTGTCGATCGTGACGCGCTTGGCGGTGCCGAGCATCCCGATCGTGACCGACTCGAGCTTGATGCCCAGGTCTTCCGAGATCATCTCGCCCTTGGTCAGGATCGCGATGTCTTCGAGCAT
>JAIXZV010000391.1 GCA_027489365.1 Sphingomonadales bacterium | reverse complement strand
GCATGTGAATGGCGGTGCGCAAATCGCTCAGTATGTCATTGAGGCGGCTCCCGCCATGAGCTGGGCCCTGTAGCGCAATCGCTGGAACGAGTTTGATCTGCTCGGCCGCTTCTTTCGGCATCCAGCGGTCAGGGAGGCACTTCCGGCGGTCGCGTCTATCAAGCCGTCGCTTAGCGCTTTTCAAATGGAAGGCACGTTCACAGCTTTTGGCCGTTTGGCAGATTGGATCAAATCAGGCGGCGCCTACGAGAGATTTGGTGGGACCGATGAGGAAGCTCTTTCCTTAGCTACGGACTTTATGCGCGCCGCCTTCGATCTACGTTTCTCGGAAACCTTCACTTGGGTGAACTGGATGCCGTGGACGGAGTGGTTTCAAGATGTCGCTTGGGATGGCACGTTCTTCTGGTTCGATACTCGCACGGGAATCGCGACGGCGCTGTTGATTACGGATACAGACTGACATGATCATCATCGACGGATCGGAAGGCGAGGGCGGGGGGCAGATCGTGCGCAATGCGTGCGCGCTGTCGCTCGTCACCGGCCAGCCGTTCCGCATCACCAATGTCCGCGGCAAGCGCTCCAAGCCTGGCTTGATGCGGCAGCACGTCACCGCGATCGAGGCGGCGCTGGCGGTCGGCGGCGCGCATGCCGAGGGTGTTTCGGTGGGATCGTCGGAGATCGCCTTCACACCGGGGCGCGTCGTGCCGGGGGACTATCATTTCTCGGTCGGCACCGCTGGCAGCACCAGCCTGGTCTTTCAGACCTTGCTGATGCCGCTCCTTCTTGCCGATGCTCCCTCGCGGCTCGTGCTGGAGGGCGGCACGCACAACATGCTCGCACCGCCGTTCGATTTCATGGCGCGGGTGTTCGTGCCCGTCGTACGGCGCATGGGCGGGCAGGTCGAGATGCGGCTGACGCGGCACGGCTTCTACCCGCGTGGCGGTGGCCGGATCGAGGTTGACATCACGCCGGGCCGACTTGCGACCGTAGAATGCCTCGATCGTGGTGGGCTGCAGTCCGTATCGGCGACCGCGCTGTTCGCGGCGCTCGCGTTCGACATTGCCGAGCGTGAGATCAAGACCGCACGGAAGTTGCTGCCCGACTGGCCCGAAGACGCCTTCGCCGTGCGGGAGCTGCCGGCGGAGCAGGGGCCGGGCAACGCGCTGCTGCTGGAAGCGACGTTCGAGCACGGGGCCGAAATCGTCACCGGTTTCGGCAAACTCGGCGTGTCGGCCGAATCGCTGGCGAAGACGGCGGCGCACCGCATGGCGGGTTTCCTCGCCACCGATGCGTTCGCCGGGCCGTATCTGGCGGACCAGTTGTTGATGCCGTTCGCGCTTGCGGGCGGCGGCAGCTTCACGACGGTCAAGCTCAGTCAGCACAGCCTGACGGCGGCGGACATCATCGAGCGCTTCACGGGGCGCCGCACGACCTTTGCGGTGCGAGAAGGGGAGTCCAACCTCGTTACGATACGATAGTTGTCGCGGCGGCGCTTTTGCGGTACTGGCGTCGCCGCAGGCACTTTCACGTGTCTGCATCGGAGATATGCATTGCTGGTCATTACAACCATTCGGGGCGTCGCGCCCGCCGGTTTCCAGCCCTTCTCGTAAGCGTCCCACGACGCTGCGGCCGGGCGGGATCGCCCGTGGCCGCGTTTCGAAACATCTGAAATTCGAAAGAGCCTGACAGGCGTGCGTTGGCGCGTCCGGTCGAGGCCGGTGGGACATCATGGACGAACATCATATCGTCCGGAGCATCTTGCTCCGGATCGGTCGCGGTAGCCCCGCGACCTCATCGATCGCCAAGGCGGTCACGGAGTGGGCGCAGCCACACGCCGACTGGCTCCTCGCAGGCGTGTGCCCGGAAGGCGAGCTTGGCTGGGACGCTTTACTCGAAGGCGTCGCGCGCGCTGAGGCGGGAGACGGAACACCGCCGCAGGCACTACGCCTTGCGGCCGAACTCGCGCGTTTGCTCGGGCTCGGGGCGGTCGACAGCGCGCTGCTCGAACTGATGGTCGCGTGCGACCGGTTCCAGCGCGTCTCGTCTCTGGCCGAGATCGCGGCAAGGCACGGGCGCGACTTGCCGACCCTACTGGGGGTGCTGGCAGGGGCAGACCCGCCGGACGCCGAGCGTGCGGTGCGGCAAAGCCCGGTGCTGCGCCTCGGCTTGGTCGGTTTTGTTTCCGACTGGCAGGGTGTGGTCGAGGTCGACATCCGCTGGCCGCTCGAGCGCTTGCTCGACCGGGCGCCTGCATCCGGTGCCGAAATGATCGACGCGCTGGTCGGCCCGCGTCAGACCGCAGCGCTAACGCTCGACGACTTCGCGCATGTCGCCGATGCTGATTTTCTCGTACGATTGCTGCGCGGGGCGGTGGGCGAACGCGCTGCCGGGATCAACATCCTCATTCACGGCCCGCCGGGAACCGGCAAGACCGAACTCGCGCGGACGCTGGCTGCAGCGGCGGGCGTCGAGATGCGCGGTGTCGCCGAGGCCGACGAGGACGATAATGAGCCTACGCGTCGGGAACGCGTCGCGGCGTTACGACTCGCGCAGCGTTTGCTCGGCCCACGTGGTGGTGCCGCGCTGCTGTTCGATGAGATGGAGGATCTGATCGGCGACAGCCAGCGCTCAGACGGCGACTGGTTCACGCGGCGTGAAGGCAGCAAGGTGTTCGTCAACCGGATGCT
>JAIXZV010000200.1 GCA_027489365.1 Sphingomonadales bacterium | reverse complement strand
CGGTCAGTTCTTAGCGGTGGAACGGCTTGGTCACGTAATCGTCGGCACCGAAACCGAAGCTGCAGACCTTGCTGTCCATCTCGTTGATGCCAGAGAGGATCAGCACCGGCGTCTGGACGCGGGCGACGCGCAGTTTCTTCAGCACGTCATAGCCGTGCATGTCGGGCAAGTTCAGGTCGAGCAGGATGATGTCGTAATCATACAGCTTGCCCAGATCGAGGCCTTCTTCGCCGAGATCGGTCTTGTAGACATTGAAGCCTTCGGTGGTCAGCATCAGCTCGATCGCCTTGGCGGTCGTCGGCTCGTCCTCGATCAGCAATACGCGCATCTGGGCTTTCCCCGTCATTTCGTCAGGCGTTCGCTGCCCCCTGTGGCGCGACTTGCCTGAACCAATCCATTAACCTCTTCAGTGATGAACGCAAAAGGTTAATTTCGCATTAATCGGCTTGAATCCACGAGTCGCGCCCGTAATTTCCCTTAGTTGCGCACCGCGCAAAGCGTTTTTAGACGCTCGCTGAGATAGGCGATCAGCACTTCGACGCGGGCCGGACGGAGCGTGCCGGGCGGGGTCATCAAGTGCAGCGCGCCGCCGTGCGGGATCCAGTCCGACAGGATCGGCACGAGCCGCCCGCTCGCGATATCCTCCCCGGCGATGAAATCGGGGAGCATCGCGATGCCAAGGCCGCGGCGCAGCGCCGGCAGCATCGCCTCGCCGCTATTGGTGGCAAGCGGCCCCTGCAGCCGGACCGAGACTTCGGTTCCATCGGGCCCGACGAAACGCCACGGCGTGGTGATGTTGGTATAGGTGAAGCAGCGATGCTCGCCGAGCTGGCCGGGATGCGTCGGCGTTCCGGCGCGCGCGAGATAGTCCGGCGCGGCGACGAGGTGGACTTGCACGTCCGCCAGTTTGCGCGTGCGCAGCGACGAATCCGGCAGCGTGGCGATCCGCAGCGCCACATCGAAGCCCTCGGCGACGATATCGACGCGTGCATCGGACAGATGCAGGTCGATCTCGATGCCGGGATGCTCGGCCAGGAAATCGGCGATCACCGGCGCGATCGCGATCAGGCCGAGCGACATCGGCGCAGCGACGCGGACTAGGCCGGTCGGTGCCGATGCGGCGTCGAGTGCGGCTTCCTCGGCCGAATTGGCCTCGGCCAGGATCCGCGCGGCATGTTCGGCCAGCGCCTTGCCGTTTTCGGTAAGGCTCAGCCGCCGCGAGGTGCGATGGAACAGCGATTGGCCGAGATGCTGCTCAAGCCGCGTGATCGCCTTCGACACGGTCGCCTTGGAAACCCCGATCGCCTCCGCCGCGCCGCTGAACGAGCGGTGTTCGACGACACAGGCGAAAATCGCCCAGGCTTCGAGATCGGGCAGGCGCATGGGTGCGTCCTCGGGGACAAAAGCGGGCGCTGTCAATGGAAACCCGCACGCGATCGGTTGCTGACTCTTCCTTTGCCTCATAGAGGGTTCGCATGGCGCTGACCCGCATCCCTCCTCCAAATTCCGCCGACCGCATCCGCCGCGCGGTGTGGCAGGTCGCCTGGGCGCTGCTGTATCGCACCACACCCAACCCGCTGCACGGCTGGCGGCGGTTCGTGCTGCGCTGTTTCGGGGCGAAGATCGGGCGGGGCGCGCATCCCTATCCCTCGGCGCGGATCTGGGCGCCGTGGAATCTGGTGATGGAGGCGGATAGCTGCCTCGCCAACGAATGCGATTGCTACAATGTCGCGCCGGTGATCCTGCGGCGGAACTGCATCGTCAGCCAGAAGGCGTACCTCTGCACCGCGAGCCATGACGCGGCCGACCCCGGTTTCGCGCTGACCGGCGCGCCGATCGAAATCGGGCCGTACGCCTGGGTGGCGGCGGCGGCGTTCGTCGGGCCGGGCGTCACGATCGCTGGTGGGGCGATCGCCGCGGCCAAAGCGGTGGTCGTAAAGGATGTCGCCGCAGGGATGGTCGTCGCGGGTAATCCCGCACGCGAAGTATCCGATCGCGGGCGGCCAATTCTCGACTAATCTCGAAACGATCGGTTTCCGGCGTTTCCATTTACGGCGTGATCAAAACTCCTATCTTGGCGGCAACACTTCGCCTTTTGGGAGATCACCCATGATCGAGAAACGTTCGTTCGAAAGCCTGGGCCATGCCGATCACGGCTGGCTCAATGCCCGCCACCATTTTTCCTTCGCCGACTATTACGAGCCCGCCCGCATGGGCTGGGGCGCGATCCGCGTGTGGAATGATGACGAGATTGCCGCGAACAGCGGTTTCCCGCCGCATCCGCACCGCGACATGGAGATCGTGACTTATGTCCGTTCGGGTGCGATCACGCATCAGGATTCGCTCGGCAATCAGGGCCGCACCGGTGCGGGCGACGTGCAGGTGATGAGCGCGGGCACCGGCGTGCGCCATGCCGAATATAATCTCGAGCCCGAGAAGACGACGCTGTTCCAGATCTGGATCGAGCCGACCCGCACCGCCGGCGCGCCGTCCTGGGGTCCCAAGCCGTTCCCGAAGGACGATCGTTCGGGCAAGTTCGTAACGCTCGCCAGTGGTTTCGCCGAGGACACCGACGCGCTGCCGATCCGCGCCGATGCGCGGGTGCTCGCGGCGATGGTGCGGGCGGGCGAGACGATCACGCACGACGTCGCACCGGGCCGCCACGCGTACCTCGTCCCCGCCACTGGGCGGATCGAGATTGCGGGCCAGACGTTCGAGGCGCGCGACGGTGCGGCGATGGATGGCGGGCAGACCGTCACGATCACCGCGCTGGAAGATGCCGAGCTGGTGCTGGTCGATAGCGAGTGAAGGCAGATGCGTCGATCGCCACGGCGTCATGCCAGCGCAGGCTGGCATCTCTCGGGGTGATCGACGCGCTTGAAACCACAAGACCCCAGCCTTCGCTGGGGTGACGACATTTCCAAAGGAGACTGACAATGACCAAGGTTCTCGTGCTGTATTATTCGTCCTACGGCCATGTGGAAAAGATGGCCGAAGCCGTTGCCGAAGGCGCGCGTTCGGCCGGTGCCGAAGTCGATATCCGCCGCGTGCCCGAAACCGCGCCGCAAGCGGTGGTCGAGGCTGCGCATTTCAAGACCGACGCCGCGCATCCGGTGATCGACGGGCCGCAGGCGCTTGCCGATTACGATGCGATCGTCGTCGGTACGCCGACCCGTTTCGGCCGGATGTCAAGCCAGATGGCGAGCTTCTGGGATACGGCGGGCGGCGTGTGGATGTCGGGTGCGCTGCATGGCAAGGTCGGTGGTGCCTTCACCTCGACCGCGACGCAGCACGGCGGGCAGGAAACGACGCTGTTCTCGATCATCACCAATTTGCTGCACTTCGGCTTGACCATCGTCGGCCTGGACTATGGCCATCAGTCGCAAATGGGTGTCGATGAAGTGCTGGGCGGTGCGCCTTATGGGGCGACGACCGTTGCGGGCGGCGATGGCAGCCG
>JAIXZV010000394.1 GCA_027489365.1 Sphingomonadales bacterium | reverse complement strand
GAATCCCCAGCGCGCGCGACGCGGCATAGCTGAACGATCCGCTATAAGTCGTGCCACCATAGCGCCGCCCGGCACGCGCCTGGAGCGTTGTGCGGCTCGACGGCCGCCAGATCACGCCGGCGTCATAGATAATGCCGTCGGTTTCATAGGCGATGCGCTGCGGCGATGCCGGATTGGTGACGAAGCGTCCGCGCGCATCGGTGACGGGCACGCCGTTCACGTCGCGCAGCGGATCCTTTTGCGTGACGGTGATCTTTTCGTATCCGGCGCCCGCAGTCAGCGCGAGCGTCGGCACCACCGGCAGCACGAGATCGCCCCGCGCAACCTTGCTTTCGAACTTCTGATCGAGCTGTCCCGCCGTACCGCGCTCATAGCCCGCCGAGACGTTGACGCCGACCGGCAGGATAGTCCCTGCCTTCACGCCCGCGCTGACGTTGACGACATGGCTTTGCGACGTGTCGAACGCGTCGAGCCTCGGGCTGCCTGCAGGCACGCCGGTGGCGCTCGGTGCCTCCACCTTGGTGAAGCCGTAGCGATAGCTCGCCGCCACGCCGACCGGGCCGACATGGGTCGCGAAATTGGGGCCGGCATAGGCCGAATAGACCTGGCTGATGTTATCGACATTGCCCGCAAGCGTGCCCGGTGCCGCACCGCGAATGTCGGAGCGCACGCGCGTCGCGATCGCCCCGCCTTCCAGCGTCAGGCCGGGGGCGACAGTGAAGCTCGCGCGGGCGAGGCCGCTGTGCACGTCGTCATCGCCGACGCGCTTGCTGTACGAAAAGCGCCGTTCGTAGCGATAGCTGACCTGCACTTGCGCGCGCTTGGTCTCGACCGAGGCGCTCACCCCGGCGGCGACCGTCGAATAGGTCAGCACGTCGTTGTTCTTGAGGTCCGCCGTCACGACCTGTCCGATCTCGATATAGGGCGAGATCGACTTGCGCCGCTTCTGCTCCTGCGCGTGCGCGGGTGCAGCGACGAGCAGAGCGATCAGCCCGGCACCGAGGACGGTCGATACGGTTGCGATTGGGCGCGTCATGTCGCGTCCTCCTCCTGCGTATAATAGCTGCCGAAGCGACGGCCGCCGGGCGCATAGGCCACGGCATTGAGAACCAGTTGGACGTGTTCGCACCCGTCGAGCAAAGCGACGGCCTCGCGCAGATCGCTCTCCCCGGTGCGATCGGCGCGGACGACGAGCATCGCCTGCCCGGCATAGTTCGCCAGGACGGAGGCGGGCGACGCGGCCAGCACCGGGGGCGAATCGAAGATCAGGATGCGAGTCGGATCGGCGGCGAGCAATTGCGCGATCAATTCCCCCGTCCGCGCGCTGGCGACGAGTTCGGTGTCGGCGGTGGTCTTGGTCCCGCACGGCAGCAAGCTCAGATGCGGCACGTCGGTGCGCACGACGCAGCGTTCGATATCGACCTTCGGATCAGCCAGCGCATCGAGCAGACCCGGCCCCTCGGGCAGGCCCAGTCGCGCCATCACGTCGGGCTTGGCGAAATCGGCATCGATCAGCAAAACCTCGACATCGCGCTCCGCCGCCAGCGAAATGGCGAGGTTCACCGCGCAATAGGTCTTGCCGTCATTGGGCTGCGCCGAGCAGACGAGGATCGTGCGCGACAGATCGGCATCGCTGCGCCGGATCGTGCGCGCGGTGGTGAGCAATTGGCGCTTCACGAGGCGGAATTCCTCGGTCAGCGCATCGCTCGGCGCACCCGCCACGATGATTCCGCGTTCGGCCAGCAAGGCGCGATCGATCGTCGTCGCGCCGCCGCGCGGTGCGATCTTCACGGACGCGGGTGCTGCCGCCTTCGGCTGCGCGACTCGCACCGGCACGACTGGCTGCTCGGCAACGGGAGCGAAGCGCGCGCGCGCATGTTCGGCGAAGTCATAGACCTCGGCCGCACGTTCGAGCAGCGACGCCTTCACCTTGCGTGGTGTCATGTCGCTCATGCCGCCAATCCCCGCTGGAGCATCTCGACGCCGAGCAAGGCGACGTACGCCACGCCCAGCGCGGCAGCTCCGCCTCCATAATAGGCCAGCATCCGACGCCGCGTGGCGAGCTCGGCCTTGGTCACCATTTCGCCGATCGAGCCGATCACCGGCATTCCGGTCGCCTTCTCCAGCCGCCCCGGCGTCGGGAAGGTGGTCTTCAACTGACCCAGCGCGAACGCCACCGCGACCCCTGCGCCAAGCGCGGCGATCAGCACGCCGGTCAACAGCAGCGGACGATTGGGTGCGGCCGGCACGCGCGGTGCGGTCGGCGGATCGATGACGCTGAACTTGATTGAATCGGTCTGGCTTTGCGCCTGGCCGCGCAGCTTGATCGCCTCGCGATCGGCCAGCAGCTTGGCATAGCCGTCCTTCAGCACCTGATAATCGTTCTCGATCTGCGACTGTTCGGCGGCGACTTGCGGATTGCCCGCCAGCTTCGCGGTGATCGTGTCGAGATCGCCCTGCAATTGTGCTTTGCGCGCCATGAGAGATGCGACTTGCGCCTGCTTGTCGCCTTGCAGCGACCGGAGCGAAATGTACGCCGGGTTGGTCGATCCGCCG
Source organism: Sphingomonadales bacterium (assembly GCA_027489365.1). GTDB lineage: Bacteria > Pseudomonadota > Alphaproteobacteria > Sphingomonadales > Sphingomonadaceae > Sphingomonas. The sequence continues at coordinate 7,311 of JAIXZV010000394.1, read as the reverse complement.
CCCGCGCCGCCGCCGACCAGCGGCTCACCGCGCGCGGCCGCCTGCGCCGCCGCCAATTGGCTGCGCAAGGCCACTACGTCGGGGTGATTCTCGGTATAACCGCGCGCCCGCGCATCGGCGAGCTGGCCCTGGATCGCATTCAGCCGCGCGCGCGCCGGACCGGCGCTTACGCCGCCCGCTGCACCCGCGATGTTGGCGGGGGTCGCCGCCATTTGCCCGTTGATCGCCGCCAGCCCCGATTGCGCGGCGGCAAGATCGCTGTCGACTTGCGCCATCGCCGAGCGCGCCGCGCTCATCCGATCGGTGAGCGATCCCGTGCCGGGCAAGCTGCCGAGATAGCGGTTCTGGAAATCGGTACGCTTGGCGTCCGCATCGGCGAGCTGCTTCTGCCGCTCCTCTAATTGCGCATCGAGGAATTTCAGGCTGGTGTTGGTTTCATCCCGGTCGCCCGACAGATTCTGTTCGACGAACAGATCGATCAGCTTCTGCACGATCTGGCGCGTGACCTTGGGGCTCGAGCCGGTCGCGACGATTGAGAAGAGATTGTCCTGCTCGGCGGTGATCTTGATCGCTTTGGACAGGCCCGCCACGCGGTCCGCCACGTCGCGATCGGTCTTGACCGTGTTGGCGAGATCGGTGCCGCGCACGACCTTTTCCAGGCTCATCGCGGAAGTGAGCGTCTGGCGGATCGTATCGACGTCGCGCTGCTGATCGGCGGCGCTGATGCCGACCGCATTGGGCAGGATCGTGTTCATCTGCACGAACACGCGCGCCTTCGATTCATAGCTGTTGGGGATCTGCGCGACCACCGCCCAGCCGATCAGCGCAACGCCCCACGCGACCGCAAGCGCGATCCAGCGGCGCATCCAGATCGTGTGCAGCGCGATCCGCAGTTCGTCGTAAAGACCGTTCATCCCCCCGCGCGCTCCTTAAAACATGCTTTCGGGGATGATGATCACGTCACCCGGTTCGAGCCGGACGTTCGCGCGGCTGTCGCCGTCCTTCAGCAGCGTCGACAGCTTGACGTTGTATTCGACTTGCTTGCCGGTGTTACGATCGTAGCGCACCAGCTTCGCGCGGTTGCCCGCGGCGAATTCGCTCAGGCCGCCGACCGCGATCATCGCGTCGAGCAGCGTCATGTTGGCGCGGTACGGGATCGAGGCGGGCTTCGCCGTCGCGCCGATGATGCGCACTTGCTGGCTGAAGGTCCCTGAGAAATTTTCGACGATGACCGATACGATCGGGTCCTTAATATATTCGCCCAGTGCGATCTTCATGTCGTCGGCGAGCATCCGCGGCGTCTTGCCGACGGCGGGCATGTCGCTGATCAGCGGCGTGGTGATGCGGCCGTCGGGGCGGACCTGCACCTTGGTCGACAGTTCGGGATTGCGCCACACGAAGATGCTGAGCTGGTCGAGCGGGCCGATGATATACTCTTCGCCCGGCTGTTCCTGCCCTGCGACAAAGGTGGCGGCGGGGAGTTGCGGGCGGCTGCTGCCGACGCAGCTCGTCAGCGCCATCGCGGCGACGCCAGCGACCAATACCCCCCGGAAAGACTTGAAGAAACGCGCCATGCAAACCTCCTGCCGCGCGGTTCCCCCGATACGTCACGTCTGACGTACCCAGACAGGGTCGCGGCTATCGTGCCGCTATGCCGCGCGAGAGGTAAAGATTGCGTTAGGAATGGTGGACTTAGCCGTCCGGCGTGCCCACCAGCAGCTCGCGCGGGGCCGGATGGCCGAGGAATGCGGCGGGGCTGGCGCTGAGGCCGTATGCCCCTGCCATGAACACCGCGACGAGATCGCCGACCTGCGCCACGGGCAGCGTGACGCGGTCGGCCAGGCGGTCGAGCGGGGTGCACAGCGGGCCGACGACGCTGACGGTCTCGGTCGCGGCATCGGGTCCAGCGGAGGCAATCGCGACGGGGTAGTTGCGCTTTACCACGGTGCCGAGATTGCCGGTCGCGGCAAGCTGATGGTTCATGCCGCCGTCGGTGACGAGGAAGGTCTCGCCGCGGCTTTCCTTGCGATCGACGATGCGGGTCAGATACACGCCGCTCTCGCCGACGAGCCAGCGCCCGAGTTCGATCGCGAAGCCACCGTTGAGCGGCGACCGCTCGATCGCCGCGCCGAGTGCCTGGCCGATCGGGGCCACATCGATCGGTCGTTCGCCGGGGAAATAGGGGATGCCGAAGCCGCCGCCGAGATTGGTCAGCGGCGGAACCGCGCCGACGTGATCGGCTAGCCGTTCGGCAAGGGCCAGTGCACCGGTCAGCGCGTCGATCAGCGCGGTGCCATCGAGCGTCTGCGATCCGGCGAAGATGTGGAGGCCCTGCCAATCGGCATCGCTCGCCAGAATCGATTCGATCAGCGGTGCGGCGCGATCGGCATCGACCCCGAACGGCGTCGCGCGCCCGCCCATCCGCATCCCCGATCCGCGCAATTCGAAATCAGGATTAACCCGCACCGCCACACGCGGACGAATGCCGAGCCGATCGCCCAGCGCCTGCGTCCGCCGCCACTCGCCCTCGGATTCAAGGTTGATCGTCGCGCCCGCTTCGATCGCGGCGGTCAATTCGTCGTCGCGCTTGCCGGGTCCGGCGAAGCTGATCGCGGCGGCGGACTTGCGCTGGAGTGCGATGCCCAACTCGCCACCCGACGCCACGTCCAGCCCATCGACCAACGGCGCGATCGCATCGAGCAGCGGCGCGAACGGGTTGGCCTTGATCGCATAGTGCAGCTTCACACGCCCCGGCATCGCAGCGCGGAACTGGGCGACACGCGCCGCGATCACGCCGAAATCATAGACGAACAGCGGCGTATCCCCCGCAACGCTCGCCCAATGCTCGGCTGTCTCACCCGCGATGCTGAGCGGCGCGTTCGCAAATTCAGCGGGGATGGTGCCCATCGGCTTCATTACGCCACCTCAGCCTTGAGCGCCGCGCGGTCAAGCTTGCCGTTGGCGTTACGCGGCAATTCGACGCGCCATTCATAGCGCGACGGTTGCTGGAAACTCGGCAGATCGCGCCGGAGCCGCGCGCGCAAATCCGCCTCGCGCGTGCCGTCGCCGCGCGCCACCACCACGATCGCTTGCCCCAGCCGCGCGTCGGGCACGCCGATCGCCACCGCCTCCGCCGTTTCGCCGCCCGCTACGACCGCTTCCTCGATCTCGGTCGGGCTGATGCGGTTGCCCGCGCTCTTGATCATCTCGTCATCGCGCCCGACGAAGCGGAACAGGCCGTCGGCATCCACCGTCACCGTATCGCCCGACCATACCGCCATGCCGCCAGACTCGGCCCAGGCGGGCGCGGGACGGAAGCGTTGCGCCGTCCGCTCCACATCGCGCCAATAGCCCTGCGCGACGAGCGGCCCGGCGTGGACGAAGTCCCCGGCCTCGCCGACCGCCGCCTGCGTGCCGTCGGGCCGCACCGCCATCACCTCGGCAAAGGGAATCGCGCGGCCGATCGAGTCGGGATACACCGCGACCAGCTCGGGCGCGAGATAGGTCGATCGGAAAGCCTCGGTCAGGCCGTACATCGGGTAAAGATCGGCCTGCGGAAACTGCCGCTGCAATCCCGCGATGATCGGCGCGGTCAACGCCCCACCCGAATTGGTCAGCCTTTTCAAATTGCCTGCAATGGCTTCCGGCCACTCGCTCTCCAACAATTGCACCCACAGCGGCGGCACGCCCGCAAGTGTCGTCGGCTGCAACCGCTCGACCGCCTTCACGACATCGCGCGCGGTCAGATAATCGAGCGGCGCATAGCTCGCCCCCGCCGCCCAGGTCGAGAAAAGCTGGTTCTGGCCATAATCGAAGCTCAGCGGCAGCACGCCCAGCACCCGGTCTGCCGGGGTCAGTTCCAGATAATGCGCCACCGAAATCGCGCCGAGCCAGAGATTGGCGTGGCTCAGCATCACCCCCTTGGGCCGCCCGGTCGACCCCGAGGTGTAGAGGATCGCAGCGAGCGTATCGGGATGGGCGGCGGAGGGCGCCAGCACGTCCGCGCTCTCGACTTCCCTCTCATCTACCGCCAAGCAACCGCTGGGGACATCGCCCGGCACCAGCGATGCCAACCGCCCGGCCTGCGTCACCAACGCCGCCGCCCCGCTATCGGCGAGGATATGCGCGACCTGCGCGCGCTTGAGCATCGGGTTGATCGGCACGTCGACCAGCCCCGCACGCGGCGCGGCCATCGGCAGCACGCACGCGAGCCGTGTCTTGGGCAGCCAGCTCGCCACGCGCGCACCCGGCGCAAACCCCTGCCCCGCCAGCCATGCCGCGACTTCGCCGGTCAACCGCTCCAGCCCCGCGAAATCGAGCGCGCCCGCGCGATCGATCAACGCGACTGCATCCGCCGCCCCGCGCGCGGGCAGTGTGTCGATCGGATACGGATGTGGGTCGAGCGCGATCATTCCACCCCTGATAGCCGCGACACCCTGCCGATGAACAGGCACCACTTGGCATCGTCCGCCCCAGTCTCTATCGCAGCGCACCATAACAGAGCGAAACGGGGCTCGACTTGCTTCCTGAAGAGTATCACCAGATCGAAACCACCGTCCGTGGCGTGCTGCGCGACGTGCTGGGCCTGAGCGAGGCGCGCGCCGCCGCTTTCCATTCCGAAACGCCGCTGTTCGGCGCGCTGCCCGAACTCGATTCGATGGCGGTAGCGGGCCTGCTGACCGAGATCGAGGAGCGGCTCGGCATCCTGATCGAGGATGACGAGGTCGATGGCGAGATGCTGGAGAGCTTCGGCTCGCTGGTCCGCTTCGCCGCCGCGAAGGCGCCGCGTTAGCGCATGTTTGCCCCTCCATCCGTTCGTGCTGAGCCTGTCGAAGCACTGCTTTCCTGCTACGGCGGGACAAGGGCAGCCCTTCGACAGGCTCAGGGCGAACGGGTCTCTTAGGTCCGTCGCTTGCGCCTGGACCATTACAACTGGAGCGGCGGCCGCGAGGCGATGCTCCGGTTTGGGCCCTCAACCGGCCCGGTCGTGGTGGTCGCGCTGCCGCTGTTCGAGGAAGCCAACCGCACCCGCGCCTTCGCGGTGACGATCTGCCGGGCACTCGCGAAACGCGGCGTGGCGAGCGTGCTGCCGGATTTGCCGGGACAGGGGGAAAGTTTGGTCCCGACCGCCGACATAAAACTCAGTGACTTGCGAGCGGCGTTTGCCAGCGCCGCGGGTGTAGGTGCCTATTCGTTCGCAATCCGAAGCGGCGCGCTCATCGATACAGATGCAAAATTAGCGGGCCGTTGGCATCTGGCGCAGCAGCCAGGGCAAGACCTTCTCTCCGAGCTGGATCGTTTGCGAAAAATCGGAAAGCGAACCGATTTCGGCGGCAACGCAATTTCGGATTCATTTCTGAAGGAAATCAGCACTCTTTCCCATTCCGATCTTGCCGACGCGATGATGACGTCACGACCTATCACGCCGCTCTGGCGGCGCGCCGACCCTGACAACGACCCCGCGCTCGCCGCGCTCCTCGCCGACGACATCGCCGACTGGATCGCGACATGCGAAGGGTGATGTGCTTTCCCTGCGCTGGCGACACGCTGTTCGGGACGCTGGATGAAGCACCCGGCAAGACCGGGCTACTGATCGTCTCCGGCGGCAATGAAATTCGGATTGGCGCGCACCGCGGGATGGCGTTGCTGGCACAGAAACTCGCGGCGCGCGGGATTCCGGTGTTTCGCTTCGACCGGCGCGGGATCGGCGATTCGACCGGGAGCAATGGCGGGTTCTTGTCCTCAGGCCCTGATATCGGCTGTGCGGCGGCTACGTTCAGCGCGGAGGCGGGGATCGAACGACTCGTCGCGTTCGGCAATTGCGATGCGGCGACGGCGCTGGCGTTGTTCGGGCAGGCCGCCGGGATCGACGGGCTGATCCTCGCCAATCCGTGGGTGGTCGAGCCGACCGACGACCTCCCCCCCGCCGCCGCGATCCGCAGCCGTTATGCCGCGAAACTGAAGGACCCGCGCGAAGTGTGGCGGCTGGTGAGCGGTGGGGTGAATATCGCGAAGCTCGCCAAGGGTTTGACGCGCGTTGCTGCTGCGCCGTCTGAACCGAATGGCCTGGCGTTGCGGCTCGCCGCCGCGTTGGCGGGCTGGCAGGATCGCGCAACGATCCTGCTGGCATCAGGCGATGCGACCGCGATCGCTTTTCGCGACGCGATCACACGGAGCGGGGTGACGCTGCCGACGTTCACCTGCGACACCGCTTCACACAGTTTCGCGCGCGAGGGCGATGCGGCGTGGTTAGAAGAGCGGATCGCCGTGGCGCTGGAGCAGGACTGAGATCAGCCTACGCCGCTTCCCACAGGCCGCTTCCCCGGCGAAGGCCGGGGCCCAGTGGCGAGGCAGATGTAACCGCTGCGCCCCTCAATTACCTCCGCCATTCCAACTGGGCCCCGGCCTTCGCCGGGGAAGCGCAGGTGGGCTTACTCCGCCGCCTCGGCCAGTTCGAACTCAGCCTCGGCCAGGAACTTCTCGGCATCGAGCGCCGCCATGCAGCCCGTCCCCGCCGCCGTCACGGCCTGGCGGTAGATCTTGTCCATCACGTCACCGCACGCGAACACGCCCGGCACGCTGGTGCGCGTCGAACCGGTCTCGACCCAGAGGTAATGATCCTCATCGAGCTTGAGATGCCCGCGGAACAGCTCAGTCGCCGGGTGATGCCCGATCGCGACGAAGCCGCCCTCGGTATCGAGCCGCGATTTCTCGCCGGTCACCGTATCGATCAGGTCGATCGCCACGAGGCCCGCATTCCCGCCGCCATCGACGAAGCTCTCGACTTCCTTGTTCCACAACACCGTCACGCCCTTATGCGCGAACAGGCGTTCCTGCAGGATCTTCTCCGCGCGCAGCGAATCGCGGCGGTGGATCAGCGTCACGTCGGGCGAATGATTGGTGAGGTAGAGTGCTTCCTCGACCGCGGTGTTACCGCCGCCGATGACGGCCACCTTCTTGCCGCGATAGAAGAAACCATCGCACGTCGCACAAGCGCTGACGCCCTTGCCCTTCAACGCTTCCTCGCTGTCGAGCCCGAGCCATTTAGCCTGCGCGCCGGTCGCGATGATCAGCACGTCGCCTTCGTAGATATCGCCGCTGTCGCCGGTCAGACGGAACGGGCGCTGTGTCAGGTCGACCGCAACGACCGTGTCGTACATCAGCGTGGTGCCGACATGCTCGGCCTGCTTCTGCATTTGCTCCATCAGCCACGGGCCCTGAATCACGTCGGCGAAGCCGGGATAATTCTCGACATCGGTGGTCGTCATCAACTGGCCGCCGGGCTGGATGCCCTGGACGAGGATCGGCTTC
>JAIXZV010000356.1 GCA_027489365.1 Sphingomonadales bacterium | reverse complement strand
GGCGCCGCGCGGTCCGCGAAAGGGGGGAACACGAACCGCGTGGTTTGGATATAGGGAAGCCGTTTTCGGGCTTCAAGGGAGAAAATCGACCCTAGTAATCACACGTATCAGCCGCGCGGCAAAAGCACCGGAATCATCCGCCCGAGCACGCCGTCGCGCAGCACGAAATGATGTCGCAGCGCAGCGGCGACGTGGAGCAGCACCAGCGCCGTCATCGCATAACCCAGCACGCCATGCGCCTGGTGCGCCACGCCGCTCACCGCGCGCGTAACGGGCAATGGCGGCACGTCGAACAGGCCGAACCAGGCAAATGGCTTGCTCGTCGGCTTGCCCGACACCAGCATCCACCCCGTCAGCGGCAGGATCAGCAGCAAAGCATAGAAGCCGAGATGGGCGACCCGCGCCGCCTGCCGCTCGACCGCGCCTAACGCGACCGGCAGCGGCGGCGGGCGATGCGCCAGCCGCCACCCGATTCGCGCTATGGTCAGCGCCAGCACGGTTACGCCGACCGACAGATGCAGCGGCATCGCACCGGCCACGCCGCGCAAAAGCGATTCGTGCAACAGCCCGATCGCGAGATTGACCAGCACCAGCGCGGCGATGGTCCAATGCAACAGGATCGCGCCGCGCGTATACCGATCGATCCGGACCAGCGCGCGGCGCGTCACATCCTTACGCCAGTTGCGGCGCCGGTGCCTTGCCCAGCTTGACCTGCCGCTCGAACACCTGCGGCAGCGCAGCGAGCGAGAACATGTGTGCATAGATCAACGCGAGCAGGCCCGACTTCTGGATCTTGCGCAGCTGATCGCCGCGCAGATCGTTGAGCTTTTCCTCGTTGATCATCTGGAAGCCGCGATAGATGAACGGCTGTTCGAAGCCCTGCATCTGCAGCGTGACTTCGCCGTCCATCAGCAGCCCGAGTTCACGCAGCTCGGTCATGAAATTGGCGGTGCGTGCACCAGCCTGTTCGAACTGTTCGTTGAAGGTCAGGATGTTCTGCACGATTTCGGTCGGCTTGCCGTCCGCGAACAGCGCCTCGCCATCCTCGAACGCGCCAACCGTCTCGGCGGTCGGATCGAAGCAGAGCGACAGTTCCTCGGCATCCGGACGCAGCCGCGCGAGCATGAAGGGATAACGGCGGACGTACGCGGGCACGTAGATCGGCTCGTCGACCATCTTGCCTTCGTCGTCGATGAACACGTTGACGCCCTCGTTCAGGCCCATCAGCGCGATCGGAATCGCGTCGTCGCCGGTGGTGAAGACGATCGGCAGGCTGCGCTGCGCGGCCACGAATTCATCGACCGTGATCGGAATCGCGTGCTGCCCGACGAGGAACTTCGCGCGATCCTGGATGCGCAGCTTGAACGCGGCATGGGTCTCGCTCGAAAGCGGTTCGAGCGTGTTGTAGAACAGCGGAAGCGATTGCGGCGCGCTGGCCATGGTCATTTCTCCATCGAAAGTAAAAGCGCGCAAACGCCACGCCGAATGGCCGCTGGCTCTATGGTGCAGACGGGCTTTCCGCAAGGGCGAGCAATTTTCCCGGGTTCATCAATCCGTTGGGGTCGAGCCCCGCCTTGATCGCGCGCAGTGCGGCCATCCGCGCGGGCGAGGACAGGCGCGCGAGCTCCGCTTGCTTCATCTGGCCGATGCCATGTTCGGCCGAAATCGACCCGCCCGCCGCGACCACCAGATCGTAGACCATATGGCTGGCGGGTTCGCCCACTTCCGCGCGCCAGCGTGCCGCATCGACACCGGCGGGGGCGTTGACGTGGAAATGCACGTTGCCGTCGCCAAGATGCCCGAACGCGCTGGCATGAACGCCGGGGAATGCCGCCTCCACCTTTGCAGCCGCGTCGAGCATGAACGTCGGCATCGTATCGACCGGGACCGAAATGTCGTGCGCCATCGTCGGCCCCTCGGCACGCTCCGCCTCGGAAATCGAATCGCGCAGGCGCCAGAACGCCTCGGCTTGCGCTGCATTGGCAGCGATCACCGCATCCTGCGCCAAACCAGCCGCGAGCACGCCCTGCAACAACTCCTCCAGCGCGGCTTGCGCCGGAGTCTCGCCAAGCAGCGCGACATAATCGACCAGCACCAGCCACGGATGCGCACCCGCAAGCGGCGGCCGGGTGCCGGGAATGTGCTTCAGCACCAGGTCCATCGCGATCTTGGGCACCAGTTCGAAACTCTCGATCGCATTGCCCGACCGCGCTTCCATCGCGCGCAACGCCTGCAGCGCGTCGGACGGCGACTCCACCGCGAGCCACCCCGTCGCGCGGTCGTGCACGGCGGGCACCAGCCGCAGCGTCACCGCGGTGATGATGCCCAGCGTCCCCTCCGCCCCCACCAGCAATTGCGTCAGGTCGTATCCGCGATTGTCCTTCTTCAACGCCGCGAGCCCGTCATAGACAGACCCGTCGGGCAGCACCGCCTCAATTCCGGCGACCAAAGCGCGCATCGTCCCGAAGCGCAGCACTTGCGTGCCCCCGGCATTGGTCGAGGCCAGCCCGCCGATCGTCGCACTGCCCCGCGCGCCGAGCGTCAGCGGAAAGCGCAAGCCGCTGGCTTCGGCCGCTTCGTGCAGCGTCTGCAAAATCACCCCCGCCTCCGCCACCGCGAGTTTCGCCGCCGGATCGATCGCGCGAATCCGGTTCATCCGCCGCAGCGACAGGATCACCGCCGAACCATCGGCGGGCGGAGTCGCCCCGCCCACCATCGACGTATTTCCCCCCTGCGGCACCAGCGGCACGCCGCACTCCCCCGCCAGCCGCACGACGGTCGCGACACCCTCGGTCGTATCGGGCGACAGAATCGCGACGCTCGCGCCGTGATAGCGGCCGCGCCAATCCTCCAGCCACGGCGCAATGTCCTGTGGGTCGGTCACCACCGCTTTGTCGCCCAGTGCGGCGCGTACCGCGTCGATTAGGCGCGCCTGGCGCGCGGGCATGGTGTCGGCGGGAGTGGTGTTGGTCATTGCAGGCGGTCTATCATCGCGGCATGGACGTTGCCAATTCATCCGACGTTCAAGCATAAAGGCTATCGCTCGCGCCGCCGTATGACCAACGCCGCCCTTCCCGCTTTGCTGCTGCTCGCGCTCATCCCGGCCGCTTCGGCTCAGGTCGGGCCGTGGGACGGTGCGGAATTGGCGCAGCTCTCGATTCACCAGCGCATCGTGATCCGCATCCCGCGCATCCTCGGGCGGCGGATCGAGCAGAAATCCGAACCGGCTGCGGTCCGCTGGGTCGAGAAAAAGGGGCCCCGCTGCGTGCCGATGAGCGCGCTGGAAGGCGCGATCATCACCGGCAGCGACAGCGTCGATCTGATCGTCGACGACGGCACGCGGCTGCGCGCCGGCTTCGACGACGATTGCCCCGCGCTCGATTTCTATTCGGGCCTGTATGTGAAGGGCACGAGCGACGGAATGATCTGCGCCGACCGCGATTCGATCCGCTCGCGCTCGGGCAGCGTGTGCCGAATCGACGGATTCAAGCGGCTCGTGCCAAAACGATAAGGCGTGTCACGCCCGTTTACCTTGACATTTCGCCCCTGATCGGCAAGCGCTTCAACGGTCCTGGCGCTCTCGCCCGGCCGCTTTTTCCGGACACCGCATGACTTTTGCCGACCTCGGCCTTTCCGACGAACTCCAGCGCGCCGTCAATGAGGCAGGCTATACCGAGCCGACTCCGATCCAGGCGAGCGCGATCCCGTCGATCCTGATGGGGCGCGACCTGGTCGCCGTCGCGCAGACCGGCACCGGCAAGACCGCCGCTTTCGTGCTGCCGATGATCGACATTCTGGGGGAAGGCCGCTCCCGCGCACGGATGCCGCGCACGCTGATTCTGGAGCCGACACGCGAACTCGCCGCGCAAGTCGCCGAGAATTTCGAGAAATACGGCAAATATCACAAGCTCTCGATGGCGCTGCTGATCGGCGGCGTTTCGATGGGCGACCAGACCGCCGCGCTCGAAAAAGGCGTCGATGTGCTGATCGCGACGCCGGGCCGCCTGATGGACCTGTTCGGCCGCGGCAAAATCCTGCTGACCGGCTGTTCGATGCTGGTGATCGACGAGGCCGACCGGATGCTCGACATGGGGTTCATCCCCGACATCGAGGAAATCTGCACTAAACTGCCCAAGACGCGGCAAACGCTGCTCTTTTCGGCGACGATGCCGCCGCCGATCAAGAAGCTGGCCGACAAATTCCTCGACAATCCCAAGTCGATCGAGGTCGCCCGCCCCGCGACCGCCAACATCAACATCAAGCAGTGGCTCGTCCCCGTCTCCCCCGCCAGGAAGCGCGACCGGCTGATGTCGTTGCTGCGTTCGGAAGCGGTGAAGACCGGGATCATCTTTTCCAACCGCAAGACGACGGTTCGCGAACTCAACAAGGCGCTGCAACGCGCCGGGTTCGCCTCAAGCGAAATCCACGGCGACATGGAGCAATCGCAGCGCATCGCCGAGCTCGACCGCTTCAAGAAAGGCGAGGTCAATATCCTGGTCGCGTCGGACGTCGCCGCGCGCGGGATCGATATCAAGGGCGTCAGCCACGTCTTCAACTATGACGC
>JAIXZV010000298.1 GCA_027489365.1 Sphingomonadales bacterium | reverse complement strand
GGGCGCGCGCTCGCGGAGAGGCCCCACCCCCAGCCCCTCCCCTGAAGGGGAGGGGAGGAAGTCAGTCTCGACAGCGTCACACGGTCCGCCTAACGCGCCAGCAAACAATAGAGGATTGCTCATGACCACCACCCGTTCGCAAACGCTTGACCGCGTCCTCGTGCTCGAAATGGTCCGCGTGACCGAGGCGGCCGCGATCGCCGCCTCGACGCTCACCGGGCGTGGGGATGAGAAAGCAGCGGATGCGGCGGCGGTGGATGCGATGCGCACCGCGCTCAACTCGCTCTACATGGACGGCACCGTGGTGATCGGCGAGGGCGAGCGCGACGAGGCCCCGATGCTGTTCATCGGCGAAAAAGTCGGCTCGGCGATCGGCAAGGGCCCGAAAATCGACATCGCGCTCGATCCGCTCGAAGGCACGACGATCTGCGCGACCGCCGGGCCGAACGCGCTCGCGGTGCTGGCAATCGCCGAGGAAGGGGGGCTGCTCAACGCCCCCGACGTCTATATGGATAAGATCGCGGTCGGCCCGGGCTACCCCGAGGGCATCATCGATCTCGACAAATCGCCGACCGAGAACGTCACCGCGCTCGCCGCCGCCAAGGGCGTCAAGCCGTCGGAGATCATCGCCTGCGTGCTCGACCGGCCGCGCCACAGCAAGATCATCGCGGAACTGCGCGCGCTCGGCTGCGGCATCATGCTGATCGGCGATGGCGATGTCGCGGGCGTGATCGCGACGACCAACCCCGACACCACGATCGACATTTACATGGGCCAGGGCGGCGCGCCCGAGGGCGTACTGGCGTGCGCGGCTTTGCGCTGCGTCGGCGGGCAGTTCAAGGGCCGCTTGCTGTTCCGCAACGATGACGAGCGCGCGCGCGCCGCCAAATGGGGCGTGACCGATCTCGACAAGCAATATGATCTCACCGAACTGGCGCGCGGCGACTGCATCTTCGCGGCGACCGGCGTCACCGACGGATCGCTGCTCGGCGGCGTGAAGCGCAAGGGCAAGATCATGACGACCGAGAGCGTGGTGATGCGCGCCAGCTCGGGTACGGTGCGCTGGGTCAAGGGCGAACACCGCATCGGGTAAATTTTGTCATGCCGGACTTGTTCCGGCATCCACCGTGCAGCACACTCAACCGCCGCGACGTGCGGCACGGTAGACCCCGGCACAGGGCCGGGGTGACGACGGGGGATACTATGCGCGGGCTGGCGATCATTCTGGCGACGACGACTGCGCTCCTGCCCCTTTCCCTCGCCGCCCGCCCGCAAACCCCGCCCCCTGCCCCCGCCCAGCAATCGCCCTTCACCTTCGAAAAGGTGATGGTCCCGATGCGCGACGGCGCGAAGATGGAGACGGTCATCATCCGCCCGCGCGGGGCGACCGGGCCGCTGCCGATCCTGTTCCAGCGCACCCCCTACGGCATCCCCGACGCCGCCCCGCCGAGCGTGCCGGGAAGCTGGAAGAGCCTGGCCGACGACGGCTATATCTTCGTGTTCCAGTCGATGCGCGGGCGCTTCGGATCGGACGGAACGTTCACCCTTTCGACCGCAGTCCACCCGAACGACCCCAAAAAGGTGGACGAAGCCACCGATGCCTATGACTCGATCGACTGGCTCGTAAAGAATCTGCCCGACAACAATGGCAAGGTCGGCATGTGGGGCGTGTCCTACCCCGGCTTCACCGCCGCCGTCGCGCTGGTGAACCCGCATCCCGCCCTAAAGGCGGTCAGCCCGCAGGCAGCGTGGATCGATTATTGGCAGAATGACGATCTCCACCGGAACGGCGCGCTGCGACTGAGCTATGTCGCCGACTGGGTCTATTCGCTGCAGCAGACCAAGGAATCGCTCGAGGACTTCCCCTACGACAGCGTCGATACCTATGAGTCGCTACTGAAAATCGGCACGCTGGAGGGCCTCGACCAGGGGTATTTCAAGGGCAAGATCCCGATGGCGACGGCGCTGCTCGATCATCCCAACCACGACAGTTTCTACACCGATCAGAATTGGCAGAAGGCGCTCGGCAAAACGACGGTGCCGACACTCAACGTCGCCGGTTTCTGGGATCAGGAGGATCCGTGGGGTTCCTGGCAGATCTATGCCAAGCAGCAGCAGAACGACCCCGATCATCTGAGCACGATGGTCGCCGGGCCGTGGGCGCATGGCACGTGGCAGGGCAAGATGGACATGCTCGGCAACATCCCGCTCGGCCGCGATACGGGGGTCGAGTTCCGCGAGCAGATCCAAACGCCGTTCTTCCGCTACTGGCTGCACGGGAAAGGCACCAAGCCCGATTACCGCGCGCGCATCCTGCAATCAGGATCGAACGTGTGGAAGAATTACGCGAACTGGCCACCCAAGGGCACGACTGCGAAGAGCCTCTTCCTGCGCGCCGATGGGAGTCTCAGCTTCGACGCGCCGCCGATCGGCGAGGCGTGCCGCGATTACATCTCGGACCCGGCCAACCCGGTGCCGAACCGCGAGCGCCCGATCTCAGCCACCTATCCGCGCCCGGAATGGCGCTGGTGGGAAGCGGCCGACCAGCGCTTCGTCGATCATCGGCCCGACGTGCTGAGCTACACCTCCGCGCCGTTGACGGAGGATTTGACCGTGACCGGTGCGCTTGCCGCCGAACTGCAAGCCTCGACCAGCGGGACCGACAGCGACTTTATCGTCAAGCTGATCGACGTGCTGCCCGATACGCAGGTGCAGTTCGACCAGCGCGCGCCGCTCGGTGCCTATCCGCGCCAGCTGAACGGCTATCAATGGCCGATCGCAATGGAGGTGCGGCGCGGGCGGTTCCTGACGTCGGACACCAAACCGCAAGCGCTGGTGCCGGGCAAGGTGACGACCTGGGACGTTCCCTTGCGCGACCACGACCATGTTTTCCAAAAGGGGCACCGCATCATGGTGCAAATCCAGTCGAGCTGGTTCCCGGTGATCGACCGCAACCCGCAGACCTTCGTGCCGAATATCGGGCGCGCCAAGCCGGGGGACTTCGTGAAGGCGACGCAGCGTGTATGTTCGGGGTCGAAGATTGTGTTACCGGTTATGCGATAGAGGGGGAATCAGCATGAACGAGTTCTTGCAACTGCTTGGAATGCTCGCCGTCATTGTCTTCCCCTTCGCTGCGATGTTCTGGATGTGGCGGCGTATGAAGCGCGTTCGCGATGGCGCCTATCATGGACGAGAGGTTTCCACACCCCAGGCGGCTTGGGAAGAACCGCTCAACGAAGCGAACGGTTTGAAAATGGCGCGGACAAACAATCCGAATGACGATCTCATCGCCTTGGGGGCAAAAGCCAACCAAACATCGGCCCCGTTCGTCGACCTCTGATAGTCAATTCTTCAGCCGCCACCCGGTCCGGAAAATCCACGAAATCACGCCGAGGCACGCCACCAAGAACAGCGCCGTCACGCCGAGGCTCAGCCCCACACTCACATCCCCCCGCCCGAAAAACGCCCAGCGGAAGCCGCTGATCAAATACACGACCGGGTTGAACAGGCTGACCGTATGCCACGGCTCGGGCAGCACGCTGATCGGGTAGAAGGAGCCGCCGAGGAAGGTGAGCGGGGTGATCAGCAGCGCCGGCACAAAGTTCAACTGCTCGAAGCTCTTCGCCCACACGCCGATGATAAAGCCGAACAGGCTGAACGTCACGCTGGTGAGCAGCAGAAACGCAACCATCGCCAAGGGGTGCTCGATATGGAGCGGAACGAACAGCGAAGCGGTGGCGAGGATGATGAGGCCGAGGATGATCGACTTGGTCGCCGCCGCGCCGACATAGCCGACCACCAGCTCCATCGCCGAAACGGGCGCCGAGAGTAGTTCGAACATCGTACCGGTGAATTTCGGAAAGTAGATGCCGATCGAGGCATTGGAAATGCTCTGCGTCAGCAGCGACAGCATCATCAGCCCCGGCACGATGAAGGCGCCGTATGGCACCCCATCGACTTGCTTGATCTGTGATCCGAGCGCGCCGCCGAACACGACGAAATAGAGCGAGGTGGTGATGACCGGGGTGACGAGGCTCTGCCACAGGGTCCGCAGCGCGCGCGCCATTTCGAAGCGGTAGATCGCCCAGATGCCGTGGGTGTTGATCGCGGGGGCCTTGGTGAATGCGGTGGTCATGCCTGAAACATCCCACAAACCGTTCGCCCTGAGTCTGTCGAAGGGCGCGTTGCCGCAAGGGTACCGCGTGAGGAGAGGCGTGCTTCGACAGGCTCAGCACGAACGGAAATGGGGGTAGCATAGCCATTCATGCCGCCTGCTCCTGCTCGACCAGGCCGACGAAAATATCCTCGAGACTCGATTTCGACGTTTCGAGATCGCGATAAGCGATGCCGAGCGCGCCGAGTTTGGCGAGCAGTTCTGGAATATGTTCGTCCTCGGCATTGAAGCTGTAAATCAACTGCCCATCCTGCAGCTTCACATCCCACTCGGCGAGCTCGGGCGGTACCGCCACGATCGGATCGGACAGCGTGATGCGCATCTGGCGCTTGCCGAGCTTCTTCATCAGCGCGGCCTTGTCCTCGACCAGGATCAGCCGCCCCTTGTCGATCACGCCGACGCGGTCGGCCATTTCCTCGGCTTCTTCGATGTAATGCGTCGTCAGGATGATCGTCGTGCCGCCCGCGCGCAGCCGGTGGACGAGCTTCCACATGTCACGCCGGAGCGCCACGTCTACGCCGGCGGTCGGCTCATCGAGGAACAGGATGTCGGGTTCGTGGGAGAGCGCCTTGGCGATCAGCACGCGGCGCTTCATCCCGCCCGACAATTCCATGATCTTGGCGCCCCGCTTGTCCCACAGCGACAGGTCGCGCAGCACTTGCTCGATATGCGCATCGTGCGCGGATCGGCCGAACAGACGGCGGCTGAACTTCACCGTGGCGAGCACGGTTTCGAACATGTCGACCGACAATTCCTGCGGCACCAGCCCGATGACGCGGCGGGCGCTTTTGAAATCGGTCAGCGCATCGTGGCCGAGCACGGTGATCGTTCCGGTCGAGGGGGTGACGATGCCGCAAATGATGCTGATCAGCGTCGTCTTGCCCGCACCATTCGGCCCGAGCAATGCGAAGATCTCGCCGCGCCGAATGTCGAGATCAACCGGCTGAAGCGCGCGGTGGCCCGAGGCGTACGTCTTCGACACGCCCGCGACCGAAAGAATGGTGTCCATGAAGTCCCCGTTTCTGCTGGGGAGATGGGGGCGGGGGTGGGATACGACAACCACTGTCGTCACCCCAGCGTAGGCTGGGGTCTCAGGGATTAGACAGCTAACGCCCCGCGCGCGCCGCAGCGACCGCCTTTTGCAATTCCTCCAGCGGCAGCGCGGACGACACCACCTTGCGCCCGATCACCCAGCTCGGCGTGCCGGTCAGGCCGAGTTTCTGCGCCATCGCCTCGTTGGCGGCGATCTCGGCTTGCGCGCGCGGGGCGAAGGCGGCGGCGCGGGCCAAGTCCAGCCCGGCGCGCTGCGCTGCCGTCGCGATGCTCTGTGCGGTAACCGGGCCACCGGCATAAAGCGCGTCGTGGAACGCCTGGAACTTGCCCTGCTCGGCGGCGGCAAGGCTCATCTTGGCGGCATCAACGCTCGACTGCGCGAGGATCGGGAAGTCGCGGTAGACGACCCGAATCTTGGGATCGCTTTTCAGCAAGGCAGTGATCGCGGGCAGACTGGCGCGGCAATAGCCGCAATTATAATCGAAATACTCGACCAGCGTGACATCCGCGGCGGGATTGCCGGCCCAAGCGCTGCCGAACGGCGTTTCGATCGCCTTGCGGTTTTGCGCGGCGGCTATCGCGGCGCGATTGCCGCGATCGGCGGTCTCGCGGTCCTGCAGCTTCTGCATCGCCTCGGGCAGGACTTCCGGGTGCGCCAGGATGTAATCGCGCACGACGCTTTCGATCCGGGCCCGGTCCGTCGCATCGACGCGCGCCGGCGCGAAGGCCTGGACCGACAGCAGCCCGACCGCCCCCAAAATCACGCCCAACACGGCAACTCCTGCAAGGATCAGACGGCTCATCGGCGCTTCTTATAGGTCTTGGGGTCGTCGTCCATCTCGTTCTGCGCGGCGAGCGCGATGTCCTGCGCGCGAATCCAGTCGGTGCTGTTGGGCGGCAGCCCTTGCAAGGCACCGCGCGCGCGGTAGGCAGCGTTGCGCAGATCCCCGGTCAGGCTGGCTTGTTCGGCGGAGGCGAGCAAAGCGCGGGGCTGATCGCCCGTTGCCTCATAGACAGTGCCGAGCTGATACCAGGCGAACGGGTTGTCGTCGTCGCGCGCGACCGCTTGCCGCAGCACCTTGATCGCCTCGGGATAATTCGCCTTGTCCTCGGTCGCGATCAGCGCGTGGCCGAAGGTCGTCGCGATCAGCGGCGCATTGCGCGACAGCTCGGTCGCCTCACGCAACGGGGCGAGCGCCTGCCGGGGTTTCCCCGCTTCGAGCAGGATCTGCCCCTGAATTTCGAGGAAATACGGGTCGTGCGGGGCGGCCTTCAGGAGTGCGGCGGATTCGGCATCGGCTTTCTCGGGATAGCCCGATTTGTGATACGCATAGGCGCGGGCATAATGCGCGTAGAGGCTCTGGTCCTCCTCGGGATAGACGTTGAGCGTGGTCTTGGGATCGGCGACGTAACCGAGCAGCTTGGCCTTCACGCGTTTGAAGCGTTCCTGCAGCGCCGGGTCGGGCCTGGCGTTATACGACGGCGAGGCCATCACATCGGCCGCCAGCGTGACGATGCGTTCGCCCGACAAAGGGTGGCTTTGCGCGAACGGGTCGATGTTCTTCAGGCCGTAGGCATATTCCTGGCTCTGCAGCTTCTTGAAGAAGGTCAGCATCCCCTTGCCGCTGATTCCCGCATCGCGCAGGAATTTGAGGCCGGTCGCATCGGCGGTCGATTCCTGCACGCGGCTGAACGCGAGGAACTTGCCCTGCGCTGCGGTGGTGCCGGCCGAGAAGATCCCCGCCCCCGCCTCGGGCGATCCCGCCGCGATCGCCGCAACGCCCAACACCATGCTGAGGATCTGAATGCCGAGCGCGGGCTTGGCACCGGCGTCCATCAGAATGACATGCCCATCCGCCACGTGACCAAGCTCGTGCGCGATGACGCCCTGCACTTCATTGGCATTGTCCGCCGCCTGGATCAGGCCCGAATGGACATAGACGGTCTGCCCGCCCGCGGTGAAGGCGTTGATCGAATCGTCGTTAATCAACACGATGCGGACATTGTTGGGCGACAGGCCCGCCGCCAGAATCAGCGGGCGCGACATG
>JAIXZV010000270.1 GCA_027489365.1 Sphingomonadales bacterium | reverse complement strand
GACCAGCATCGTCTCCCCGCCCGATGGCGCCATGGCGGCCTATATGGCGAGCCTCGAGAAGCTGATGCCGCGCACCGACCGGATCTATTACCCGGCGCATGGCGATCCGGTGGAAAATCCGCAGCGGCTGGTGCGCGGGATGCTCGGCCATCGCAAGCAGCGCGAGGGGCAAATCCTGCGCCTGCTGCGCAGCGCCCCGGCGACGATCCCCGACATGGTCGCGCGCATGTA
The DNA here is from genome assembly GCA_027489365.1 of Sphingomonadales bacterium. GTDB lineage: Bacteria > Pseudomonadota > Alphaproteobacteria > Sphingomonadales > Sphingomonadaceae > Sphingomonas. Next base: position 8,353 of record JAIXZV010000270.1, on the reverse strand, counting down.
TGTCGGGCTTGACCCGCGCCTGTTTCCGGCGGCGGAGCGATCGGTGCTCGCGCATCTGATCGACTTGCGCGACCGCGATCTGGTGACCGACGATGCCGCCATATGGTCGGCGGCGGCATGACGGTCGAACGATCGCCGATCAAGATCGCGGTTGCGGTCGCGCTGCTGATCGCCGCGCTCTTCGCGATCAAGCTGGTCTATGACCGCTATCGCACCGATTATGTCGTCGAACAAAATGACGACCGCGAGGCGATCGACCGGATCGTGCAGACCACTTTTGCGAAGACGACGGCGCTGAAGGTGGCGACCTTGTCCGGCACCGAACAGGTCACCGCACGCGATGTGCGGATGGGCGGGTGGCTGACCTCGGCCAAGGTGGTCAAGGTGCCCTTCACGGTCGAGTATTTCGTCGATCTGGGTGCGCTCGGGCCGCGGAAGTACCAGTGGGACGAGCGCCGCCGCCGCCTGACGGTCGAAATTCCGGACGTGACCGTCGGCCAAGCCAATGTCGACGAAAGCCGCATGACGATCAATCAAACCAGCGGCGTATGGGTGACGCGCGGGGCGGAAGCGGCGCTCGCCAAGACAATCTCGGTGAAGGCGCAGGCCAACGCGCAAACCGAAGGGCGCAAGGCAGAGCATCTGGCCGCCGCGCGGGAAAGCGCGCGGCGCGGGCTGTCCAATTTGCTGAAGGGTGCCTTGGCTGCCGCGAAGCAGGACGATGTCGAGGTCGCGATCAGCTTCCCGTTCGAGCGCAAGGGTGACGGCGAGCGGTGGGACACGACCCGGTCGATCCCCGAAGTGCTCGGCAACGCAAGCTGATCGAGCACCACGGCGGCGATTTGTTTCGCCAGCGTTTTTCCGCTACAGCACGCGTCGAACATGGCGGTCGGGGGAACGAACATGGCGACAGCGGCGGTACCGCGCGCAGCGGGGGTGCGCGGCGAAACTTTTTTCCTGTGGAGCGCGATCGCGATGGCCTTGGTCATCGTGGCGGGCTTCTCGATGCAACTGGCGATGGGGCGGTCGAGTTTCGCCGCGTCGCCGCCGCTGGTTCACGCCCATGCCATAGTCTTCATGGGCTGGGTCGCGATCTATGTGACGCAGAATGTGCTGGTCGCGGGCGGATCGATCGCGCTGCACCGCCGGTTAGGGTGGATCGCGGCGGGGTGGATCGTCGCGATGTGCGTGCTGGGCTGCGCGGTGACGCTGGCGATGGTGCGGGAGGCGCGCACGCCGTTCTTCTTCACACCGCTGCAGTTTCTGATTCTGGACCCGGTTTCGATCTTTTCCTTCGCTGGCCTCTCGGCCGCGGCGATCGTGCTGCGGCGGCAGACCGACTGGCACCGGCGGCTGCATTTTTGCGGCATGGCGATCCTGATGGGGCCGGCCTATGGGCGGTTGCTCCCGCTGCCATTCCTCATCCCCTGGGCGTATGAAGCGACCTTCGTGGCGGTGATGATCTTCCCGGTGATCGGCGTGATTGCGGATTTGCGGCGCACTGGCCGGGTGCATCCCGCGTGGGGCTGGGGGATCGGGACGATCGTGCTGGTGACGTGGCTGCTGGTCGAATTTTTGAGCCACAGTTCGATCGGTGTCGCGTTGTATCAGGTGGCGACGGCAGGTTCGCCCGGTGCGGCGGTTGCGCCGCTTGCCTTCCCGCCATTCCCGCCGCTTGCACCGCACCCTTGATCGCCGCCGCGCCCGCGTCCATGTGACACGCGCAAACGCGGGAGCAGCACGATGGACGCACGTAATGGTATCGGCGGGAGCCTGACCGGGTTGGACCTGCGCGCCGAAATCGATCGGCTGCGCAAGGAGCGCAACGCCGTCATCCTCGCGCATTATTACCAGAAGCCCGAAATCCAGGATCTCGCCGATTTCGTCGGCGACAGCCTCGATCTGTCGAAAAAGGCGGCGGCGACCGATGCGGATGTCATCGCCTTCTGCGGCGTGCGCTTCATGGCGGAGACCGCCAAGATCCTGTCGCCCGACAAGATCGTCGTGCTGCCCGATATGGACGCCGGGTGCAGCCTGGAAGACAGCTGCCCGCCTGACAAGTTCGCGGAATTCCGCGCGCAGCATCCCGATCACATCGCGCTCACCTACAGCAATTGCTCGACCGAGGTGAAGGCGCTCAGCGACGTGATCGTCACCTCGTCCTCGGCCGAGAAAATCCTGAGCCAGATCCCGCTCGACCAGAAGATCATCTTCGGGCCGGACAAGAATCTCGGCGGCTATCTGGTGCGCAAGACCGGGCGCGAGATGCTGCTGTGGCCGGGCGTGTGCATCGTGCATGAGCGTTTTAGCGAGACCGAATTGCTCAAGCTGCAACTGCAATATCCGGGCGCGCCGATCGCCGCGCATCCGGAATGCCCGCCGTACATCCTTGATCATGCAGATTATGTCGGATCGACCAGCGGCATTCTCGCTTATGCCGATCAGATGCCCGGCGACACGCTGATCGTCGCGACCGAGCCGCACATCATCCACCAGATGCAGAAGGCCGCGCCGCTCAAGAATTTCATCGGCGCGCCGGGCGCGGACGGCAATTGCAACTGCAACATCTGCCCGTACATGGCGCTGAACACACTGGAAAAACTCTACGTCGCGCTGCGCGACCTGACCCCCCGGATCGAGATCGAAGAGGGCCTGCGCCTGCAAGCGAAGAAGAGCCTCGACGCGATGCTCGCGATGGCGAGCGGGACGGTGGGGATGGGGGATTTGGGGCCGGTGCGGGTTACGGGGGATTGAGATGCCGCTCGACGATGTCTCGCATTTCGCGATGGTCGGCTTCCCCGTTTCGACGCGGGATGCCGATGCCATGGTCAGGTCGATGGACCCGCTGCTGAAAGCGTGTGCGTTCGTTGAAATTGATCGCGAGAATCGTTTATGCGTCGTGCGGGACCAGTCCGGTGGCGATTTGCGGGTCGCGCTGCGGTCTAGGGCGGGGCAAGATGAATTCGTAACTGCGAATCCTGGCTTTACGGGCGAGGGGCAGACCGAAGTTGAAATCGTTGCCACCACCCCGAGCCGCGACAAGGACTATGCGCCCTATGAGATTCGGATATCTGCACAATTCAAGGGCGAGAAGACGCCGCTGATATTTGACCTGGCGGACCCGCAGCAGCTGGCGGCGTTCAAACCCGGCGGAAAGATGACCGTGGATATCGCAGCGTTCAGTTTTGCTCCTGAATTTTACGCCGACAGTTCGTCCTATTACCGCGCGCAGCAGAAGTCCGATGGGGCGACCGGCAAGCCGCGCGCTGTCTTCGCCGACAACTTTTTCATACCCATTGGCATGTTTCTGGAAAGCGCGGGTGGCTCGGCAACGAGCGAAGGGCCGGGTGCGGATGCGGATTTCGCCGGCACAGTGATTAAGGCAGAGCGCCGCATCAATGGCGTAGGCGGCGGGACTTTCTGGTGGGCGCTGGTGCGCACCTATAACGACGCGCTGATCGATGTGGTACTTGCGCCCGAAACCGTGCCCAATCCAATTAAGGCGGGCTCTATCATAAGCGGTCGTTTCTGGCTGAGCGCGCGCTTAGCCACGCCTATCTCGGCCCACTCTGCCATCGGCACGGGGAACGCACGTTAGCCCGTCCATTTACGCCATCTGGGGATATCAATGGACTTCGCCCTCGACCGTTTCGACCTCCACGCCTTCATCACCTCCACCCTCGCCGAAGACCTCGGCCCTGGCGGGGACATCACCTCCGTCGCTGTCATCCCGGCGGACGCGCGCTTCACCGGCACGATGGACAGCCGCGATGCGATCGTCGTCGCGGGGCTCCCCATCGCCGAGGCGTTTTTCCGCGCGCTTGACCCGCAAGTGGTGATCGAACGGCTGGTCGAGGATGGGCAGAGCGTGCCTGCCGGGACCGACCTGTTGCGGCTCCACGGACTTGCACGCGCGATGCTGACGGCGGAGCGGTCGGCGCTCAATACCGTCCAGCATCTCTCCGGCATCGCGACGATGACGCGTGCCTATGTCGATGCGATCTCTGGCACCGGCGCGACCTTGCTCGATACGCGCAAGACCATTCCGGGCCTCCGCGCGCTGGAGAAATACGCCACGCGGATGGGTGGCGCGACCAACCACCGCATGGGGCTGTGGGATGCCGCGATGATCAAGGACAATCATGTCGCGGTGGCGGGCGGCGTCGGCCCGGCGGTCGCGCGCGCGGTCGCGGCGGGGATCGAACGGATCATCGTAGAGGTCGATTCGATCGACCAGATCGAACCGGCGTTGGCGGCGGGGGCGACGCATCTGTTGCTTGACAATATGGACCCGCCGACGCTGCGTGAGGCGGTGGGGATCGGCGCCGGGCGCGTGCCAACCGAGGCGTCGGGCGGGGTGCGGCTCGACACGATCCGCGCGATTGCCGAGACGGGCGTGACCTTTGTCAGCGTCGGGCGCTTGACGCAGTCGGCCCCGGCGGCCGATATCGGGCTGGATTTCGCGGCGATTTGAGAGGTTCAGCGATGCGGACGATGGTGGGGATCGCAGGGGCGGCGCTGATCGCGCTGCCGGGCGTGGCGGCGGCGCAAAGCTATCAATGCACGGTGCCCTCGACCGTGCCGACGCCACGCCCCGATCTTGCGTCCGCCAGCCAGCCGCAGCGGGTGCGGCCGATCACCGGTTATACGCTCGCGCTGACCTGGGCCCCGCAATATTGCCACAACAATGCGCGTGATACTTCGGCGCGGTTTCAATGCCAGAGCGGCAACCGCTTCGGCTTTACGCTGCACGGATTGTGGCCCGACGGCGTGGGCAAGGAATGGCCGCAATATTGCACCACGACGCCGTTGCTGCCCCCCGCCGTGATCAAGCGGAACCTGTGCGCGACGCCCTCGGCTCAATTGCTGCAGCACGAATGGGCCAAGCACGGCACGTGTATGCAGACCACGCCGGCTGATTATTTCGCGCGCTCGACCGGACTGTATGGCAAGCTGCGTTATCCCGACATGGATGCCTTGTCGCGCAAGCCGTTGAACGCCGGGCAATTCGCCGCGGCCTTTGCCGCCGCCAATCCCGGCGTGCCCGCCAACGCGGTGCGCGTGACCGCCAATCGCAAGGGCTGGCTCGACGAGTTGTGGCTCTGTCTCGACAAGAGCTTCGCCTATACGCGCTGCGAAGCCAATTCCGGCGGATTGGCCGCCAACGCCAGCCTCAAGATCTGGCGCGGTCGCCGCTGACCGTCAGCGCCCCTCGATCACCACCGTCGCGGGGTGATGCTTGTCGAGATGGCGCTTGATGATCTTCAGATTGCGCGTGTTCGAACGGAAGAAAAAGTCCGGCACCGCGCCCACGAAGGGCACCAGTCCGAGCAAGAAATCCACGCCGACATTACCGAACATCCGCGCCATCTGCGCTTTCGACATCCCGAGGTTGCGCGCCTCCCACACCATCCACGCGCCCATCGCGGCAGCGACCGTATCACCGCCGACCGGAATGACGTTGAGCAGCATGTCCAGCCCGACCCGACGTTTTATGCCGGGGATGACGAACAGCCCTTCGAGGAGATGCTCCATCGCCTCGATCCGCTTGCGCACCGCCGCAGCATCGCGCCCCGTGTAAGAGGCAGCGAAGTCGCCGAAGGGCGGGGCGGTCATGCGGGTGGTCTTGTCTGCCATGTCACCTCAATTGGGGTCGTTGCGCAGGTGATTCAACGGGTGCCACGCACGCGAGTTCCCGGTCCACGCGCGCAATCGGATGCTGACCAGCGACCAGCGCAGCGGACGGGCGATCGGAATGAAGGCAACATCTTTCGCCAGCGCCGCATCCGCCGCCTCGATCTGCTGCGCGCGCAAGCGGGGCGAGTCGGCATCGCGCGCCGCGTCGATCGCGGTTTGCGCGGCTTCGCTGCACATCTGGCAGGCGGTGGCGACGTACCAGCGGCCGCTGTCATACGGCGCGACCGCGTCGATCAGGCGGAGATCGGCGGGCGCATCGATCGCGACGCGCTCGGGCGTGATGCCGAGCGAGATCAGCGCCGATCCGACATAGCCGTAGAGGAGATTAGCGCCCGGCCCGTTGGGCAAGGCGATCCGCAAGCGCAGGTCGCCGGGATGCGCCCTTTGCCACGCGGCAATCCGGTCGCGCGGGCTGGGTTCGCCCGGCGCGGGTGGCGCGGACCAGGTCGGCACGGCAGGGGGTGCGGACGAATCGAGTTGCTCGGGCAGCAATTGCGACGCTGGCTCCCATTCGGGCGCGATGGCGGCGACGAACCCGGCCCGGTCGATCGCGCGGGCGATCGCTGCACGATTCGCCGCGTCGGCCAGCACGCCGCTACGGTCCACCACCGCCAGCCCGAACACACCCGCAGCGGGATCGAAGCGCCGGTTGATCGGCGCGATCGTCGAAAGATTGACCAGCGGCCAATCGGCGAAGGTGCCGCCCGTCACGAGATTCGCCTCGCGCCGCTCGAACCGCACGATAGCGCGGGCGGCGCGTTCGCCGATCAAGCGGATCGTGGCGGCGGGGGAGGGTTCGGCGACATCCTCGTCGGGGCTGCGCGATGGATCGAAGGCCGGACGGAGCAACACCGTACGACGGCGCTGCGACAGGACCCGGTAGGGGCCGCTGCCGCCGGGCGGGGCCGTGCGCAGAATCGCCATTTCGGGCTGGGCGAACAGCTTGAGCAGATCGGGACGCGGGCGCTTCAGGCGGATTTCGATCACCTGGGGCGTCATTTCGACGATTTCGTCGATCGCGCTGAGGTACGGCCGCAGGATATTGCGCGATCCCGGTGCGATCTGGCGGCGAAGCACCTTGACCACTTCTGCGGCGGTCACCGGCTTTCCGTCGCTCCATTCCGCGTCGCGCAAGCGGAAGATGTAGCTGGTGCCGTTATCGATGACGCTCCATCGCTCCGCGATGCCCGGTTCGATCTGCCCGGCCGAATCGAAGCGGACGAGGCCCTGCGCGGTCATGTCGAGCATCAGCCGCGTCGGCATATCGAGCGTACCACGCGCCGGATCGCCCAGCTCCGGCGTGCCGCCGATCGCGCTGACGACGATCGGCCCGGTGTCGGCGCGCGGCGTACAGGCCACCAGCGCCATGCCAGCCGCCAGGATCAGCGCGGAAAGAAGGATCGGTCGGCGGCGGATCATCGCTCTACCCTGCCACCGGCAAGCGGACTATGCCACCCGCGAAGCGCCGCAGGGATGGTGCGGACGGCGGGACTCGAACCCGCACACCCAAAGGGCGAGGGATTTTAAGTCCCGTGCGTCTACCAATTTCGCCACGTCCGCATCCGCGGAACTGCCAAGCGCACCGCGCGCGCGGCGTCAAGCCGGGACGCGCATCTCAGACGTTGAGACGGGCGCGCATTTCCTTGCCGGGTTTGAAATAGGGGACGCGCTTGGCGTCGACCGCGACCAATTCGCCGGTGCGCGGATTGCGGCCGGTGCGCGCATCGCGCGCGCGGGTCGAAAAGGCGCCGAAGCCGCGCAATTCGACACGACCACCTTCTGCCAATCGTTGGGAGATTTCGTCGAAGAACGTCGTGACGAGTGCTTCGATATCGCGGGCCGACAAATCGGGGTTTTCCGCTGCCAGCATTTGCACGAGTTCCGAACGGATCATCGCATCACTTTCCTTGCCCGCCCCCGTCCCCTCTTGGACGGTAAGGCCACTTCGGACTTAATATAACTCAAGTCCATCTGCGGGTATAGGCACGAAACGACGCGGAAAAACAGCGGCGAGGCTACTCAATTCGTACGAGTAGCCTCGCCCACCGCTTACTTCTTGCTGTCGGAGCTCTGCGCCTTCAGCGCTGCGCCGAGGATGTCGCCGAGCGACGCACCCGAATCCGACGAACCGTACTGAGCCACAGCCTGCTTCTCTTCGGAGATCTGCATCGCCTTGATCGAGAAGGTCGGCTTCTTCGAACGGTCGAAGCCGGTGACCATCGCGTCGAACTTCTGGCCGGTCTGGAAGCGCTCCGGACGCTGCTCGTCGCGGTCGCGGCCGAGATCGGTACGCTTGATGAAGCCCGTCGCGCCGTCGTCGCCGACCTGCACTTCGAGACCAGCGTCGCGCACTTCGAGCACGGTGACCGTGACGATGGCGTTCTTGCTGAGGCCCGATGCCGCTGCCGAAATGCCGCCGGCTGCAACGCCGCCTGCTGCGGGAGCACCACGCTCAAGCTGCTTCATGCCGAGCGAGATGCGCTCCTTCTCGGCATCGATGTCGAGCACGATCGCCTGAACGACCTCGCCCTTGCGATGCAGGTTGAGCGCGTCTTCGCCCGAAACGCCCCAGGCGATGTCGGACATGTGGACCATGCCGTCGACATCGTTGTCGAGGCCGATGAACAGACCGAATTCGGTCGCGTTCTTGACTTCG
>JAIXZV010000197.1 GCA_027489365.1 Sphingomonadales bacterium | reverse complement strand
TTCTCAATCACCATTTCGGCCACCGCCACGTGCCGCGTCGCCGGTTCGTCGAAGGTCGAGGCGACAACCTCACCCTTCACCGTGCGCTGCATGTCGGTGACTTCCTCGGGACGTTCGTCGATCAGCAGGACGATCAGGAACACCTCGGGGTGGTTGTCGGTGATCGCCTTGGCGATGTTCTGCAACATCACCGTCTTGCCGACGCGCGGCGGTGCGACGATCAGCGTGCGCTGGCCCTTGCCTTGCGGCGAGACGATGTCGATGACTCGGGCGCTCTTGTCCTTGATCGTCGGATCGGACGGATCGAGCGTCAGTTTCTCATCCGGATAGAGCGGCGTCAGATTGTCGAAATTGACGCGGTGGCGCACCGCATCGGGATCATCGAAATTGACCGCGGTTAGGCGCACCAGCGCGAAATAGCGCTCGCCATCCTTTGGCCCGCGGATCTCGCCCTCGACTGTGTCGCCAGTGCGCAGCCCGAACTTACGGACCTGATTGGGCGAGATGTAGATATCGTCGGGACCGGCAAGATAGTTCGCCTCTGGCGAGCGCAAAAAACCGAAACCGTCGGGCAGCACTTCGATCGTGCCGAGCCCCATGATCATCTCGCCTTCTTCGGCCTGAACCTTGAGGATCGCGAACATCAGGTCCTGCTTGCGCAGCGTGGACGCGCTCTCGATCCCGAGCTCCTCGGCCATGGCGACCAGTTCAGCCGGTTTCTTATTCTTCAGGTCTTTGAGATGCATGGGTAACGTCCGGGCATAAAGATGCTGGGGAGGAGCTTCGATCGGCGAAGGGTACGCGACGATGCTTGAGGAAGGATGCCGCAGCCGAACGGGTAGACCCGCCGCACCGTGACACCATCACCGGATACGGCTGCACCGCGCGCGCGTCAAGACTCTGTCCCCGCGCCCGATCTCAGAACGGCTGGACGATCGCCAGAATGACGATGATTGCCGCGAGCACGCCGGGCACTTCGTTGATGAGGCGCAATTGCCGACCCGTGAAGCTAGTCTTGCCGATGGCCAGCTTCTTCGAATAGCCCGCCGCCCAACCGTGATAGCCGCTGAGCAGGATCACCAGCAGCAGCTTGGCGTGGAGCCAGCCGAGCCCGCTTTGCCCGGAAAACAGCCCGGCGTTAGCGGCAAGCGTCAGCCCGAGCAGCCACACCACGACCATGGCGGGGTTCAGGATGATGGTGCGGATCTTATGCTCGCGCTCGATCCACTGCTTCGCCTCCGGAGATTCCACCCCACCGCTCGCCAGCGCCTCCTGATGATAGACCAGATAGCGCGGCAGCATGAACAGTCCCGCCATCCAGAAGATCACGAAAATGAGATGCGCCGCCTTCACCCACGGATAGGCGTTACCGAGCATTCCGATCATCGCGGACTCCGGACATAGGCCAGCAACTGCTCGACATGCGCGATCGGCGTGTCCTGCAGGATACCGTGGCCGAGATTGAAGACGTGCGGGCGGTCGGCAAAGGCGTCGAGAATGCGCTGCGCCGCTTCCGCCATGTCGGCTCCGCCGGCGATCAGCACGAGTGGATCGAGATTGCCCTGCACCGGCATCCCCTGCGGCAGATTGGCGGCGGCCCATTCGGGATTGATCGTTTCATCGACACCGACCGCATCGACCCCGGTTTCGCGCGCATAGTAGGGCAATTTCTCGCCGGCCCCCTTGGGGAAGCCGATCACGGGGACACCCGGATGCCGGGCGTGGAGCGCCGCGACGATTGCGGCATTGGGCGCGATCACCCAGCGTTCGAATTGCGCCGGGCTGAGGCTGCCCGACCAGCTGTCGAACAATTGCACCGCCTCGACCCCGGCCTCGATCTGCTTTGAGAGATAATCGATCGTGCACGCGGAAATCGCGCCGATGATTTCGGCAAAAGCGGCGGGATCGGCATAAGCGAAGCGCCGCGTCTCGCTTTGATCCTTACTGCCGTGTCCCGCGACCATATAGGTGGCGACGGTCCAGGGACTGCCCGCAAAGCCCAGGAATGTGGTCTCCGACGGCAACTGTGCCGCAACCTGGCGCACGGTCTCGTACACCGGGTCGAGCCGCTCCAGCACTGACTGCAGCCCCGACAGCGCATGATCGACCAGTGGAGGGGTCAGCGCTGGCCCCTCGCCCACACCGAAGGTCAGATCCTGGCCCAAGGCGGATGGGACCATCAGAATGTCCGAAAACAGGATCGCCCCGTCGAAGCCGAAGCGCCGGATCGGCTGGACGGTGACTTCGGCTGCCGCAGCACTATCGTTGACCAGCGCGAGGAAGCCGCCCTTTTCAGCCCGCAGCGCGCGATATTCGGGGAGATAGCGGCCCGCTTGGCGCATCAGCCACACCGGGGGAATCGGCTGGCGCTCGCCCTTCAACGTGGCGAGCAGCGGCTTCTTGATAGTCGTCACGGTCGAAACTCCCCACCGGCTTCGCTCACCCTCTTCTATAAGAATCTAGAATCTTAAAAGGATGTAGTCGTTGTTGGCACGTCGATAACGGGGCTTATGCGGCAATCCCGAAAATGCCAACAGCTTGCGCTTCGGGCGCACGCTGAACAGCGCTGAGTCGGGCCACCCATCCCCATTATCCACAGGCTGTGGACGAAAATCGCAACCGTGCAGGCAATTGTGGATAAAGCGGCGGTTATGCACCGCCGACGCATGGCTTTGCGGGCGGACGAAGTTGCGCTAGCGATTGCCACCATGTTGTCCACAGCTTCGCCCAACCGGCCCCTTTGATGCGGCTGCATCTGCATCTGTTGTCGGATTCGACCGGGGAAACGCTCGAGAACATCGCCAAGGCCGCGCTGGCGCAATATGACGATGTCGAGACGATCCGCCATTTCTGGCCGATGGTGCGGACCGAGGCGCATCTCGAACGCATTCTGCAGGAAATCTCGCAAAATCCGGGGTTGGTGCTGTTCACGCTGGTGAACAGTGAGATCCGCCGCACGCTGGAGACGCGCTGTCGGGCGCTGGGCCTGCCGGCGATTGCGCCGATGGACGGGGTGACGCACGCTTTGTCGGGCTTGCTCGGCCAGGCGGCGAAGGCGCGGCCGGGGCGGCAACACGTGCTCGACGCGGCCTATTTCGCGCGGGTCGAGGCGATTCATTTCACGATCGCGCATGACGACGGCATCGGCGCCGAGGATTGGGAAGAGGCCGATATCGTGCTGGCGGGGGTCTCGCGTTCGTCGAAGACGCCGACTTCAATCTATCTCGCCAATCGCGGCTTCAAGACCGCCAATATCCCGATCGTGGTGGAAAGCCCCCCGCCGCCGATCCTCTATGCGCTCAAGCATCCACTCGTGGTGGGGCTGACGACCAGCGCCGATCGCTTGATCCAGGTGCGGCGCAATCGGCTGCTCTCGCTCAATCAGGTGACCGAGACGTCCTATGTCGATCAGGAAGCCGTGGTCCGCGAAGTGGCGTTCGCGCGGCGGATGTTTGCCGACAATGGCTGGCCGGTGATCGACGTCACGCGGCGGTCGATCGAGGAAACCGCGGCAGCGATCATCGCTTTGGTTGGCGAACGGCGCGGCGAAACGCGCGCGGAGGCATGATGCAGATGCAACAACGCCTCATCCTGGCGTCGCAAAGCAGCGCGCGACGCGCGATGCTCACCGCCGCAGGGGTCGCCTTCGATGCGGTATCGGCCGCAGTCGATGAGGACTCGGCCAAGGCGGCATTGCTGAGCGAAGGGCTGGCCGCGCGCGACATGGCCGATGCGCTGGCCGAGATGAAGGCGATCAAGGTCTCGTCCGGGGACGGGCAAGCGCTGGTGCTCGGTTGCGATTCGGTCGTCGCGCTGGAGGATGGCGCGATGCTCGACAAGCCACGCGACCGCGCTGAGGCGGCGATTCACTTGCGACGGCTGTCGGGCAAGCGCCACGAATTGGTCAGCGCGGCGGTGATTGCCGAGGGCGGGCGCCCGGTGTGGCGGGTGGTCGATCGCGCGAAGATGCACGTGCGGCCGTTGTCCGACGCCTTTATCGAACAGTATCTCGATCGCGAATGGCCCGATATCAGCGGATGCGTCGGCTGCTATCGGATCGAAGGGCTCGGTGCGCAGATCTTCAGCCGGATCGAGGGAAGCCATTTCACCGTGCTCGGGCTGCCGCTGCTGCCGGTGCTCGATTATCTGCGGGTGCGAAAGGTTTTGGCGTCATGATGTTTGCCGAGGTGATCGGGGACCCGATCGCGCATTCGAAATCGCCGGTGATCCACAAACTCTGGATCGAGGCGGCGGGTATCGACGCTGATTATGCGCGGCACCATGTCATACCGGCTGATCTGGCCTCCTATCTCGCCACCGCCCGCGCGAACCCCGATTGGCGCGGGTGTAACGTCACCCTGCCCCATAAGGTGGCGATCATGGATCTGGTCGATGATCCGGGCGACATCCGCGGGACGATCGGCGCGATGAACACCATCCTGCGGCAGCCTGACGGATCGCTGATCGGTACCAATACCGATGCGGCGGGTTTCTACGCGCCGATCGCCGAGCTCGATCTGGCGGGAGCGCCGGTGGTGGTGGTCGGCGCGGGCGGCGCGGCGCGCGCGGTGCTGTTCGCGCTGTCGCGGCTTGGCGTCGGCCCGGTGACGATTCTCAACCGCAATGTGCTGAAGGCTGCCGCCTTGCTCTCGTCCTTCGGTTTGAAGGGGCAAGCGCTGGCGCTCGACGCAAAGCTTCCCCCGGCTGCGTTGCTGGTCAACGCCAGTTCGCTGGGCATGGCGGGGCAAGCGCCGCTCGATCTCGAGCTCAATACGCTGCCCGACGATGCGGTCGTCTATGATGTAGTCTATGCCCCGCTCGAAACCCCTTTGCTGGCCGCAGCGCGCGCGCGCGATCTGGAGACGGTCGACGGGCTCGATATGCTGATCGGGCAAGCAGCACTCGCATTCGAATTGTTTTTCGGCGTGGCCCCGCCGCGCGATGAAGCCATCGATACCGCGCTCCGGGCGCTGTTGACGGCATGACATCAACCGGTCCCATCACGGTCGGCCTGACCGGCTCGATCGGGATGGGCAAATCGACCGTCGCTGCGATGTTCATCGAGGCTGGCATTCCCGTCTTCGATTCCGATGCCGAGGTTCATAAACTGCAAGGTACGGGCGGTCGGCTGGTGCCTGCGATCGAGGCGGCCTTCCCCGGCTCGACCCGCGATGGCAAGGTCGATCGCGCGCTGCTGGGGCCAGTGGTGCTGGGCAATCCCGCCGCATTGAAGCGGCTCGAGGGAATCGTGCACCCGGCGGTGGGCGAAGAGCGCGCGGCGTTTCTCGCGATCAACGCCGACGCGCCGATGGTCGTTTTCGACGTGCCCTTGCTGTTTGAGACCGGGGGCGAGTCGCGAGTCGATTACGTCGTGGTGGTCTCCGCACCCGCGGATGTGCAGCGCGCGCGCGTGCTCGTCCGGCCCGGCATGTCGGTCGCGAAGTTCGAAGCGATTCTGGCCATGCAATTGCCCGACGCGGAAAAAGTCGCGCGAGCCGACTTTGTCGTGCCGACCGGCGGATCGCACGAAGAGACCCGCCGCGCGGTTCACGCCATCATCGCTTGCCTAGCGGCGCGTCAGCCCCCATCATCATAAGACCATGCGCGAGATCGTCTTCGATACCGAGACCACCGGCTTCAGCTTTTCCGACGGCGACCGCATGGTCGAGATCGGGTGCCTTGAGATGATCAACCGGGTCGAGACCGGGCGCACCTTCCACGCCTATTTCCATCCCGAACGTGCCATGCCCGCCGAAGCGCAGCGGGTTCACGGGCTGAGCGACGCGTTCCTCGCCGACAAGCCCTTGTTCGTGCAGCAAGTCGATGAACTGCTCGAGTTTCTGGGCGACAGTCCGCTGGTCGCGCACAATGCGAGCTTCGATTTCGGCTTCCTCAATGGCGAGTTGCAGCGCTGCGGGCGTGGCACCGTCGGGTTGCACCGCATGGTCGATACCGTGGCGATGGCGCGGATGCGGCATCCTGGTGCGAAGCATAGCCTCGATGCGCTATGCAGCCGCTATGGCATCGATCGCAGCCACCGCACGCTGCACGGCGCGTTGCTCGACGCGCAATTGCTGGCGCAAGTCTATGTCGAGCTCACCGGCGGGCGGCAGATCGGCCTTGGGCTGGTCAGCGAAGTGGTGGTCGAGGCCGCACCGAGCGCCCCGGTCACCCCCGCCATCGTCCGCCCGGCGCGTGTTTTCGCGATCAGCGACGACGATCGCGCGCGGCACGCCCAATTCATGAAAACCGTCGTTAATCCATTATGGGGGAGCGAAGCGGTAGCGCATTAGTTTGAAGGGGGTCGAGGTATCCGACTGATACCGTCCACCGGCCCGGCGATCGTTAGAGGCGACGTCGGCCGAACCTAAGGAGAATGCTCATGGATATTCGGGTTTCCGGCCATCAGGTCGAGACGGGCGCGGCGCTCAGGACCCATGTCGACGAGCGACTTCAGGGCATCGCCACCAAATATTTCGCGCGCGCCATTTCGTCGCAGGTCACGTTCGGCAAGGGGCCGCACGACAACCGCTTCACCTGTGACATCGTCGCGCACGTGATGCAGGGGCTGATCCTGAAGGGCAGCGGCGATGCCGCCGACGCCCATGCCGCGTTCGAAGGCGCAGCCGGCAAGATCGAGAAGCAGCTGCGCCGCTATATGCGCCGGTTGAAGGATCGCAACGCGGGTGTCGCGACCGCCATCGAAGCGGAAGCCGTGAGCGCCGCCGACAATGCCGGCTACACCCTGTTCCAGGAAAACAACACCGAGGAAGAGGTCGAGGATTTCCCGTTGATCGTGGCGGAAACACGTGTCGACGTGCCTGATGCCAGCGTGTCCGATGCCGTGATGATGCTCGATTTGCGCAACACGACCGCGCTGCTGTTCCGCAATTCGGGTTCGGGCACCTACAATATGGTCTATCGCCGCGGCGATGGCACGATCGGCTGGGTCGAACCCCAACGACAATAGGCTGAACTCCTAGCGGATCGGTCGTGCTTTCGCGAAGGCAGGAACGCCGCTATGGGCCCGCGTCTCGGCATGTGCGATGCGCGGGCCCCAAGGATTGTGATGACCGACCTCCACGACATTCTTTCGCCAGAGGCGGTGCTCGAACATGTCAGCGCGGGCAACCGCAAGGCCTTGTTCCAGCATCTCGCCGCCGCCGCAGCAGCGGCGTACGGCCTTGATCCGGCGGTGGTGGCGACCGCCGTCGCCGCGCGCGAAAAGCTCGGTTCGACCGCGTTTGGCGCGGGCGTGGCGACGCCGCATGGCAAGGTGCCGGGTCTTGGCCATGTCTGCGGCGTCTTCGCGCGGCTCACCAACCCGCTCGATTTCGATGCGGTCGATGATTTGCCGGTCGATATCGTCTTCATGCTGCTGTCGCCGCCCGATGCCGGGGCGGATCATTTGAAGGCGCTGGCGCGCGTATCGCGCACGCTGCGTGACAAGGCGTTCGTCGACAAATTGCGCGGCGCCGGATCGCGCGACGCGCTGGTGGCGCTGCTCAGCGCCGATGTCGTGCGCGACGCGGCCTGAGATGGAGCGCCCGCCCGCCGGGGAAGCGGCGCATTTTCGTGCGCTCGAATCGCTTTATGCGGCGGCACCGATCAACCGGCTGTTCGACTCCACGCTCGAAATCCCCGAGGCCGGGATCGCGCGGATTCATTTCACGCTCGACGAACGCTATTTCCACGCCGCCGGTGCCGCGCATGGGACGAGCTATTTCAAGATGCTCGATGATGCCGCCTTTTACGCGGCGAACAGTCTTGTAACCGATCGCTTCCTGCTGACCACGGCGTTCAATCTGCTGCTGACCAAGCCGCTGCGCGCCGGGCCGGTGACGGCGGAGGGGCGCTGGATTTCGGGTCAGCGTCGCGTCTTTGTGGCCGAGGCCCGGCTGATCGATGCCGAGGGCGACGAAGCGGCGCGCGGGACGGGCACTTTCATGCGCTCGCAAATCGCGCTCGCCGGGCTGCCCGGGTATCGCGCGTCGTGACCGGGGCATTGCCGACCGGGATCCTCGTGTCGGCACTGCTCAAGCGCGTGAACGATGCCGGGGGGATGGGCATGGTGCGCGCGCGCGGTGATGCTGAATCCGGCGCGATCCTGCTGATCCTGAACGAAGCGCCCGGTGTCTCGCGCGTCATGGAGCGCGCGCTTGACCCGATGGGCAAGCCGATGTTGATAAGCGCCGGTCCGAGCGATCCACAAGATATAGCGGCGCGCGAAGTCTATTGGCGCAAGCGGCGGGAGCGTGACCCCGACGTCTGGGTGATCGAACTGGATATCGCGTCGGCAGAACGATTCGCCGCAGAAACGATCTGCGATGGTTGACTGCGCTCCGCTGCGCATCGATAGGCCGCCATCTTAGTCACGGGCGTTGTGCCGTGCCGGGTGCGATCCGGCTTGGTTACGCAGTCGGGGGGCTGTCCGGGTGGGCGACTTTATGTCGGCCATGTCCGCGCACCAACCGCATTTTAGTCGTTTTCATGTCGTTTTCGAATCGCGTCGCTACCTTTGCGACGGTTACTTTCGCCCTTGCCGCCCTCATCGGCATCGGCACGCCAGGCTTCGCGCAGGAAATCAACCGCGCCATTAACGAGCCGGCCGCACCTTCGGTTCCCGCCCCGGCGAACCAGACCCAGCCGGTCCTGACCCCGGCCATTGCCACCACCGCAGATTCCGAGCCGCAGGCGAGCAACACGCTCCAGGACGGCGATACCGTAGCCTATGGCACGCTGGCCGACGCCGTCGCCGCGCAGACCATGCCCGATACGATCGCCGACGACCTACAGTGCATGGCCGGTGCGATCTATTTCGAAGCCAAGGGCGAGCCGCTGAGCGGTCAGCTCGCGGTTGCCGAAGTCATTCTGAACCGCACCAAATCGGGCCGCTTCCCCAAGTCGGTCTGCTCGGTCGTCACGCAGCCCGGCCAATTCTCGTTCGTGCGTGGTGGCCATGTGCCGTCGATCGCGCCGAACAAGCAGTATCGCACTGCCGTTGCGGTGGCGCGCGTCGCGCTGACCGACGCGTGGGACAGCCCCGCTGCCGGTGCGATGTATTTTCATGCCCGCCGCGTCGCGCCGAGCTGGAACCGCGTGCAGGTTGCCGCGATCGGGAACCACGTTTTCTATCGTTGAGCCGGGCGCGTCGGATTTGACGCGTTCGTGAAATGTTCTAGAATCGGCGGATGCTTCAGTCGTCCGCCGATTCCCGCCCACAGGCTCGTGTCGATCATCCCGGATCGCCGTTGTGTGCCACCGATGTGGCGCGCGGCACGATCCGCATGTTGCTGCGGCACGATCTCGTCGCGCTGTGCGAAGTGCCGCTCGACGGCAATCGGCGCGCCGATCTGATGGCGATCGACGCACGCGGGCAAATCGTAATCGTCGAGATCAAGGTTTCGCGGGCCGATTTGCTGGGCGATGCGAAATGGCCCGACTATCTCGCCTGTTGCGATCGCTATTATTGGGCGGTGCCGGCCGGATTCGATCTCCGGCCGCTCGATGGCCCGGCGTTTTTGCCCGAACGGACCGGTGTGATCGTCGCCGATCGCTATGACGCGGCGATCCTTCGCGAGGCACATACCGAACCGCTCTCGGCGGCGACGCGCAAGCGCGCGACGCTGGCGTTCGCCCGCCGCGCCGCGCGCCGCGTGATTGGCTTGACCGACCCGGACGCGCAGCCGCTGCTTTAGAGCTTCGGACCGGAAACGGCGCGGCGCACCTTTTTCGGCGCGGCATCGATCATCGCGGCAATCGCGGGGGAGCGCGTGTCCTGATGCGCATAATCGCGCGCGGAATAACCCTGCAGACGGTCGGCCTGATCAGGATCGGCGCCGAGATCGAGCAGTTCGCGCACCATCGCCTGGTCGCGCCGCTGCACCGCGATGATCAGCGCGGTCTCGCCGCTGGAATTGCCGAGATTGGGATTGGCCCCGCCCTTGATCAGCGGCGGGATCATTTCGCCGCGTCCCAGCCGCGCGGCGATCAACAGCGCGGTCTCGCCCTTGCCATCGCGCAGATTGGCGTCGGCACCCTTGGACAGCAGGTAAGAAAGATACGGCAGGTCGCCGCGCCGCGTCACGATATGCAGCGCGCCTTCGCCCGAGACGACATCGCGCGTATTGACGAGGGTCGCGCCGGGCTTGTCCAGCGCGGCGATGACCTCGTCATTCTTGGAATCCTTCACCGCCTGCAGGAATTTATAGCCGGCTGACTGGCCGAGCTGCGCCGCAGCGGGGCCGGAGGTAAGCATCACCGCAGGCGCGGCGATCATGGCGAGAGCAAGCGAAGAGACACGAAAGAGCATCGAACACGTCCTGGCTGATGAAGAATGGTCTGTGATCACGAACTCGGCCGACGGGCGGCAAACCTTGCACCTTCTCGCCTAACAGATCATGGCTGGCCACGCCATGAACCAGATTTTCCGCGCTGTCTCGATCCTCTTGCTCGCGCTGCTGCCGGTCGCGTGCGGAGGCCCTGCCACGGCCGAACGCCCGCCGCTGGACGGGGTGAAGATCGGCGGGCCGTTTAGCTTGATCGACCAGGACGGCAAGCCGCGCACCGATCGCGATTTCGCCGGGCGCTATCGCATCGTCTATTTTGGCTACACCTTCTGCCCCGATGTCTGCCCGACCGATGTCCAGACGATCGGCGCGGGGCTACGTGCGTTCGAAGCGCAGGATGCGGCGCGGGCGGCGAAAGTCGTGCCGATCTTCGTCACGGTCGATCCCAAGCGCGATACGCCGCCGGTGCTGAAGGCGTTCGTTTCGGCCTTCCACCCGCGCATGGTCGGCTTGACCGGTACGCCGCAAGCGATTGCCGCAGTGGCCAAGGCTTACGGCATCTATGCCGAGGCGGAAAAGCCCAATGCCGATGGGGGCTATCTCGTCGCGCACAGCCGGTTTGCCTATCTGATGGACCCAGCGGGCAAGCCGGTCGCGTTGCTGCCGCAGGACAAGACCCCGAAGGACGTTGCGGCCGAGCTCGATCGCTGGGTGCGGTGACGATGTCGGGCAGCAGCGAAATTGGGGGCAAATTCTGGGAAGAGCCGATCGATACGCTCGATCGCGGCCAGTGGGAGGCGCTGTGCGACGGGTGCGGCAAATGCTGCGTCCACAAGCTGGAGGATGAGGAGACGGGCGAGCTGTTGCCGACCAACGTCTCGTGCCGCCTGCTCGATCGATCCACCGCGCAATGTTCGAATTACAAACATCGGCACGCCTATGTCAGCGAATGCGTACGGCTGAGCCGGGCCAATGTCCGCACGATCGACTGGCTGCCGGCGACCTGCGCATATCGTCTCCGCGCGGCGGACGAGCCGTTGCCGGAATGGCATTATCTCGTGTCTGGGGATCGCGAGTCGGTGCACCGCGCCGGTCAGTCGGTGCGGGGCTGGACGATATCGGAGGATGATGCCGGCGACCTTGAATATCATCTGGTCGACCGCGAACTGTGACGCGCGTGGCGTGAGTGCGCCCATCGAAATCGTGCGCAACGCCCGTGCGCGGCGCGCCCGGCTATCGGTCGACAGCGCGACCGGGCGGGTTCGCCTAGTCCTGCCGCTGCGTGCGCCGCTCAAGACGGCGCTGGCTTGGGCGGAGGAGAAAACGGCCTGGATCGCTGCACAGCGCGCACGTTTGCCCACACCCATCCCTTTTGCGCCGGGTGCCCAAATTCCGTTCGGCGACAGCAGTTTGATGATCGCCTGGGATGAGGCCGCGCCGCGCCGGGTAGAGCGTGTCGGGGATGTCTTGCGCTGCGGCGGCAGCGCGGATGGCCTGTCGCGTCGCGTTGGCCTGTGGCTGAAGCGCGAGGCGTTGCGGGTGTTGAGCGCGGAGACCGAGGAATTCGCCGCCCGCGCGGGCGTGGTCGTCACCAAAGTGGCGGTCGGCGATCCCAAGACGCGCTGGGGCAGCTGCGCTTCGTCGGGCACGATCCGCTATAGCTGGCGGTTGATCCTGATGCCGGCGTGGGTCCGGCGTTCGACTGTCGCGCATGAAGTAGCGCACCGGCTGCACATGAATCACAGTGCGCAATTCTATCGGGTCGTGGCGCTGCTAGACGAAAGCGATCCCGACGAATCGCGCCGCTGGCTCCGTCGCCACGGCGCCGCGCTTCACTGGGTCGGG
Organism: Sphingomonadales bacterium; assembly: GCA_027489365.1. Classification (GTDB taxonomy): domain Bacteria; phylum Pseudomonadota; class Alphaproteobacteria; order Sphingomonadales; family Sphingomonadaceae; genus Sphingomonas. Next base: position 30,640 of record JAIXZV010000197.1, on the reverse strand, counting down.
CGGGAGTCCTGACGATCGGGCGGCGGCGCGCGCGTCGGGGCTGGTGCCGGGCGCGATTGATCGCGGCCTAAAACGCGGTCGATCCAGGCCTGATCGAGCTTTTGGTCGTCCTTCTTATCAGCGGGTGGCGCAGCGGGCTGTTCCACGGGTGCACGCTGCTCGATCGGATTGCCGTCTGCATCGACCTGTTGGCTTGGCGTCGTCACGGTGTCGCCCTGGCTGACCGGATTTCCGTTTTCATCCACGAACAGGCCGTTATCGGCCTCCCCGAAATAGGATTCCTGATCGGGCTCGAGTTCGAACTCGGGCAGCGTTACCTTGGTATCGAACTCCTCGGGCGGGCGGCTCGCGACAGCGACCTTCATGAACGCGGCGAACGCCTTGGCGGGCGCGGTGCCGCCGTGCAGGCCGGGGATCGGCTTGGCATCGTCGCGGCCCATCCACACGCCCGTCGTCAGGCCGCTGGAGAAGCCCAGGAACCAGCCGTCCTTGTTCGACGTGGTCGTGCCGGTCTTGCCCGCGACCGGGCGGCCGATTTGCGCCGCGCGGCCGGTGCCGGTGTTGACGGTGGTCTGCAGAAGATCGGTCATTTGCGCGGCAACATACGGCGCGACCAGCACGTGGCTGGTGTCGACCGCTTGCGCATAGATCGTCTCGCCCGCTGCGGTCACTTTGGTGATGCCATACGGCGTGACCGCGACGCCCTTGTTACCGACGCTGGCAAAGGCGCGGGTCATGTCGATCAAGCGCACGTCGGACGTGCCAAGTACCATCGAGGGATGCGTGTTCACCCGTGTGGTGATGCCAAAGCGCCGCGCCATGTCGGCAACGGTCGAAAAGCCCACTTCCTGGCCGAGCTTCGCCGCCACGGTGTTGAGCGAATAGGCGAAAGCGGTGCGCAAGCTGACCGCGCCGCTGTTGCGCCGCGAATCGTTGCGTGGGCTCCAGCCGTCGATCGTCACGGGTTCGTCGACGATCGAATCCTCGACCTTATGGCCAGCCTCCAGTGCTGCCAGATAGACGAACAGCTTGAACGCCGAACCCGGCTGGCGCTGCGCCTGCGTCGCGCGATTGTAGATCGATGTCACATAATCGGTCCCGCCGACCATCGCGCGGACCGCACCGTCCCGGTCGATCGCAACCAATGCGCCTTGCGCCCCCTTCGGGGCATTCGCCTGGATCGCGGCATCGGCGGCGCGCTGCATATTCAGGTCGAGCGTGGTCCACACTTCCAGCGGACGCTGCGTCTCGTCGATCAGCACCTCGAGCTGCGGCAGCGCCCAATCGGTGAAATAGCGCACGCTGTTCTGCCGCGCCTCGGGCACGAAGGCGATCTGGCCGACTGCGGACTCGGCCGATGCCGCCTGTGAAGGGGTGATGGCGCCGGTTTGCTGCATCAGCGACAGCACGACCTTGGCACGACCGCGCGCGGCGTCGATGTCGGCGGTCGGCGAATAATTGGATGGTGCCTTGACCAGACCGGCGATCACCGCGGCTTCGCTCAGGCTCAGGCGATCGGCACCGTGACCGAAGAATTTGCGGGCAGCCGCATCGATCCCGTACGCGCCACCGCCGAAATAGACCTTGTTGAGGTACAGTTCGAGGACTTGATCCTTGCTGAACTTGCGCCCGAGCGCGAGCGCGAGGATGCCCTCGCGGATCTTGCGGCCGAAGCGCTTGTTCGAATTGAGGAAGATGTTGCGCGCGAGCTGCTGCGTGATCGTCGATCCGCCCTGCCGCCAATGGCCTTTCTCGATCCGCACCTGGACCGATCGCGCCATGCCGATCGGATCGACGCCGGGATGCATCCGGAAGCGGCGATCCTCAACCGAGATCATCGCATCGCGCATCACCGCCGGGATCCGCTCGTACGGCAGCCATTCGCCATAGCTCGGCCCGATCGACACGATCACCGTGCCGTCGGCAGCATGGACGCGGATCATCTGGCCGTTGGGCGAGGATTTCAGTTCCTCGAAGCTCGGCAATTGCCCTTGCGAGACATAGACCGTGATCGCGAGGACGATCGCGCCGAGCAGCGCCAGACCGCTGGCGATCTGCAGCGCGAGCACGCTGCGGCGGCGCCAGCGCGGCTTGGTGGAGCGGGAGGTGGAGGAGGAACGGGCCATTGCGTGATCGCAGCGTTACGGCTTGCGGCCGATGCCGACAAGCCGTGACGCCAAGGATTAGCTGTGCAGTTCGTCGCTTGCCGCACTCTCCCCGGCGCTTTCGCGCGGGCGGAAGTCGAGGCTGAGCGAATTCATGCAGTAGCGCAGGCCGGTCGGCGGCGGGCCATCGGGGAAGACATGGCCGAGATGCCCGTCGCAGCGTGCGCAGCGTGCCTCGATGCGGGTCATGCCGTGGGTGGTGTCGCGATGCTCGGTAACGTACTCGGGTGCGATTGGTTGGGTGAAGCTGGGCCAGCCTGAGCCCGAATCATATTTGTCGGCCGAATCGAACAGGGGCTGGGCGCAGCCGCCGCAGCGATAGATGCCGTCGGCCTTGTTGTTGTTGTAGCGCCCCGCAAACGCGCGCTCGGTCCCGGCTTCGCGCAGCACGTGATACGCCTCGGGGCTCAATTTCTTGCGCCATTCGGTTTCGGACAAAGTGAAATGGTCCATGAAAGTTCCTGTCAGCGGGGGCTGTGGTCAAGCGGGGCGTGGCCGATCCGCGTCAGCGACGCGATCGTCTCGATCAAGCCGGGAATATGGGATAGCAGCGGCAGCGCGGCAAGGGCCACGCGCGGGCGCTCGGCCGCATCGCGGACCAGCCCTGCCAGCGCGATCGGACGGCGCGTGGCGCGGGCAAAGTCGGACTGAAAACGCGGCGCCGCCCCTGCCCCTCCGGCCAGAAAGGCGTTGGCGGCGCGGAGTCCGCTGGCAATCGCGATGCCCATGCCCTCACCCGCGAGCGACGGGATCACGCCCGCCTGATCACCGAGCCGAAACATCCCCGGATCGCTGCGCAGCGCGCGCCAGCCATAAGGCACGTTGGCGATCGCATCGATCGTCTCGCCGCCATCGCGATAGGCCAAGCGTTCGCCGAGCCGGGGATGATCACGCGCGAGCGCATCGAGCAAGGCCGCAGGCGATCCCGCCGCCAGCATCGCCGAGCGATGCACCGCCATGCAGACATTGGCGCTGCCGTCCTCCTGCAGATTGATGCCGACATAGCCGCGATCGAACAGATGCAGCTCGACCGCATCATTGATCAGCCGGGTGAGACCAGGCGCGGGGGCGATGCGCACGCGCAAGCCCAGCACGGGATCGTCGCCGCGCGCCTCCGCCGGTCGTGCCATGCCGCGCACGTCGTGCTTGCCGCTGGCGAGAAACAGCGTGTCGCTGGCCAATATCGCCCCATCGTCGAGCGTCGCGGTCAGGCCGTCGAGGCTCCGCACGGTAACACCGCGCTCGACCGATGCCCCTATTGCGACCGCCTGGGCGAGCAGGACGGTGTCGAGCGTCCGACGCGACACCCCGAGCGCTGCGCGCGGCAAGCTTGCCTCGATCACACGGTCGCCCGCGATGATCCGCGTGCGCCTGATCTGCGCCGTGCCCAGCATCTCCGCCTCGACGCCGAGCCGTGCGAGCGATTCGAGCGAGCGCCAGCTCAGGAACCCGCCGCAAATCGCATCGCCGGTCTCGCGGCTGCGCTCCACCAGCAGATGCGGCGCACCGGCACGCGCGAGGATGATCGCGGCGCTTGCCCCGGCGGGGCCGCCGCCGACGATCAGCGCGGGGGTTCGGCGCACAGCTTTTCGACGCACAAGCGGAAGGGGAAGGCACGGTAGACGCGCGCCTGCACGCCAGCTTCGGCAAGGATCGGGGACCATTCCGCGGGTCGATACGACCGCGCGATCGACAGTTTTCCGTCATGCCTGACGATCGGGTGCCAGCGCGCCAATGTCGCCAGCAGCGGATAGCCGAAATAGGCGAAGCCGTGGCGGTGGAGATCGTTGACCAGCCAGCCTGCTGCGCTTTCGCGGTCCATGAAGCGCAGGAAGGCGACGAGCTGATCGTGCGTCATGTGGTGCGCGACCAGGCTGGAGATGATGAAATTCCAGCCCTCCCCGGCATGATCGGCATAATCGCCGGTGCGATAGCGGATCGGCAGATCCGCCGGCGTGTGCGCCGCTGCCGCAGCCTGGCTGCGCGGGTTGAGATCGACGCCGAACAGTTCGGCCTCCAGACCGTGCTTGGCCGCCCAGCGTGCGATCCGGCGCAGCATGTCGCCATCGCCATAGCCGACATCGAGCAGCCGGAAGCGCGTCATGCCCGCAGTGCCGCGCCGCAGGAAATCGAGCGTCGGGCGCGCGGCCATCGTCACGACATTGACCTTCGCAAGATCTCCGACGACCGCAGCATAGGTCTCAGGCGACAGATCGTCGGCGTCCATCAGCTCCTCGGCGATGGCGCGCTCCGCGAGACTCACGCCGCGCTCCGGAAGCCGAAGCCCTCGGCGGCGAGGCCGGGACCGAAGGCGAGCGCCACGCCCTCGCGGATCGGCGGGCCACCGAGCAAGCGCGCCAGCACGAACATCAGCGTCGCCGACGACATATTCCCGAAATCGGCCAGTACCCCGCGCGATGCGGCGAGTGCGCCTTGCTGGAGATGCAGCGTGTTTTCGACCGCATCGAGGATCGAGCGGCCCCCGGCATGGACCGCCCAGCCGTCGATCTCGCTCGGATCGCGCCCGCCGGTCGCGGCGGTGGCGAAAGCGGGATCGGCCAGCCCGGCGGCGATTCGCGCGGGGACTTCGCCCGACAAATGCATCGCAAAGCCGCTGTCGGTAATGTCCCAGCGGATCAACCCAGCCGAATCGGGCAGCGTCGTCGCGAATGGCTGACCGAGCGCGAGGCCGACCGGCTCTGCGGTGACGAGCGCGGCGGCGGCACCGTCGCCGAATTGCAGCATCGCCAGCAAGGGTTCGAGCGCGGGATTATCCTGTAAATGCAGCGTCGACAGCTCGACGCACAAAACCAGCACGCGCGCTTGCGGGTCGGAGCGGACGATGTGGCGGGCGCTGCGCAAAGCGGCGACGGCGGCGTAGCAACCCATGAAGCCGACCAGCAGCCGCTCGACCGAGGGGGAAAGGCCGATCTCGGCGGCGATGATCTGGTCGATGCCGGGGGCGACAAAGCCGGTGCAGCTCGCCACGACGAAATGGGTGATGCCCCCAAGCGCGACTTGCGCGCGCAACGCCGCGATCGCGGCGATCCCGAGTGCGGGTGCCGCCTCGGCATACAGCCGCATCCGCTCGGCGGTGCCGGGGAGCAGGTCGCGCGCGTAGAAACCCCCGGCATCGACCGGCGATCCGCCATCGCTGCCGCGCGGCAGAACCGACCAGCGATGCCCGATCGCCGCGCGCCCGGCCATCCGATCGAACACGCGCGTCGATCGTTCATCGGGCAAGCGCGACCGCGCCCAGCCGATAAAGGCCTGGTGAATGTCGTGATCGGGGACGGCGGTGCCGATCGCGGCGATATGGGCGGTGGCGTGCAAAGCGAGCTTTCGGGCGGCGCGGGCGGGGGTACGTTCGTGCCGAGCGTAACGCTACCTCAGCCGATACGATCCGCAAAGCCCGGGCGTTAGGCCGTATCCACTCGCACCCGCAGCATCGCGAGCGCCGCCAGCGCCATCACCACGGCGGCGAACAGCATCGTCCAGATCGGCTCACCGGGGAAGAACGCCTGCATGATCGATCCCATCACGGTTGCCACCAGCAATTGCGGAATCACGACGAAGACGTTGAACAGCCCCATATAGATGCCGAGCTTGCGCTGCGGCAGGCTGGAGGCGAGGATCGCATAGGGCATGGCGAGGATCGACGCCCAGGCAATGCCGATGCCCACTTCGCTCAACAGCAGCATCTGCGGATCGCGGATCACGAGGAAGCTGGCATAGCCCGCCGCGCCGCACAGCAACCCGACGACATGCGTGCGCGGGGCGCCAATCCGCTTCGCGAGGAACGGCAACAGCGTCAGCGCGGCGATCGCGGCGACGCCATTATAGGTAGCAAAAAGGACATCGACCCAATTACCTGCAGCTTGAAACGCCGCGCTGCTGGCATCGAGGGTGCCGAACCCGCGCTGAGCAACCACCGGGTTTGTCTGCGTCCACATGATGAACAGTGCGGACCAACTGAAGAACTGGACCAAAGCAAGCTGCTTCATCAGCGGCGGCATACCCGAGAAATCGCCAACAATATGCCCTAGGATTGAGGCGCTCGATCCGCGTCGCGCCATGGTGATCGCCAAAATGCTGGCAATGCCGTAACCGATGAGCAGCGCCCCGAGTAGATACACCTCTTGCCGCAAAGCTAACGGCCCGACCGCTGCCACAACAACAGTACCGAGCGCGATCCAGGCAAAGCTTCCTCCAAATGTGCGCGCGGCAAGCATCCTCAGCGTCTCGGTTTCGGTTTCGGGATGCGCGCCGTCGAACCTTGCCATTTCGTCGGGCGTGTATTCGCGAGTCGTCAAAACGGTCCATGTGACCGCCAAGAACAACGCCGCGCCACCGAACCAAAAGGCGTACCGCACCGTGTCGGGAATCGCGCCGGGCGCGGCAACGTTTGCGACACCCCACCATTCGAGCAGCGTCGGAAAGATCGATCCGACCACCGCGCCTGCGCCGATGAAAGCGGTCTGCACGGCATAGCCAACACTGTGCTGATCCTTGCGCAGCATATCGCCGACAAACGCGCGGAACGGCTCCATCGAAATGTTGAGCGAGGCGTCGAGCACCCACAGCATCGTCGCCGCGAACAACAGGAACGGTGCCAGTGGCATCAGCACGAGCGCCAAGGTCGCAAGCAGTGCTCCGCTCAAAAAATAGGGGCGCCGCCGCCCAAGTCGGCCCAACCAGGTGCGATCGCTCATGTGACCGATAATCGGCTGGACGAGCAGCCCGGTGAGCGGTGCCGCCACCCAGAGTGCGGGAAGCTTGTTTAGGATGTCCGGATCGCCGGGCGACAGCGTTTGAAAGATTCGGCTCATATTGGCGTTCTGCAACGCGAAGCCGATCTGGATGCCGAAAAAGCCGAACGAGATGTTCCACAGCCCGGCAAAGGACTGGCGCGGCCGTTCGTTCACTGATCCATCCCCTGCGTTTTTATCATTCTGGTACGCTTTGGTGGCCGGGAACGCGGCGTCAGTCGCCATGAATACGTATGCCGCTCGATCCCCGCACGACGAGGCGCGGCGGCAGGATCGCGGTCTCGGTCGTCTCGCCGCGAATCCGCGCGAGCAGCGTATCGACCAGGAATTCGCCCGCGCGGCGATAATCCTGCGCGACGGTGGTGAGTGGCGGGTGCGCGAGCGTGGCGGCGGGCAAATCGTCGAAGCCGACGATCTTGACGTCTTCGGGCACGCGCAGGCCTGCCTCGGCGAGCGCGCGCATCGCACCGATCGCGATCAGATCGCTCGCGGCGAAGATCGCGTCGAACGCGCAGCCGCGCGCCAGCAGCGCGACGGCGGCATCATGGCCGGAGGCTTCGGTGGTGATCGCATCGACTTGCAGCGCGGGATCGACCGTCAGGCCCGCCTTTTCAATCGCTTCGGCGAGCCCGCGATAGCGATCCTCGAATTCGGGATAATGGCTCGACGCCTCGCCCAGAAAGGCGATTTTGCGACAGCCTTGCGCGATCAAATGCCGCCCCGCGTCGCGCCCGCCGCGGACATTGTCGCAGCCGACGGTTGCGTCGGCGGCCTGGTTGGGCCGGACCGATCCCCAGCGTACGAAATGTGTGTTCTGCGCCGCCAATTGATCGAGCCGCGCGCGATATTCCTCATAATCGCCATAGCCGAGCAGGATGATCCCGTCGGCCTTGCGGCTGTCCTCATAATCGACGTGCCAGTCGTTGGAGAGGTGCTGGAACGAGATCAGCAGATCATAGCCGCGGAGCGCACACGTCCGCGTGATCGACCCGAGCATCGCCAGGAAGAACGGGTTGATCAGCGAATCGTCGGGGGTCGGATCCTCGAAGAACAGCAAGGCGAGCGTGTTGGTGCTGCCGCGTCGCAAGTTCGAGGCGTTTTTGTCCACCTTGTAATTGAGCTGCCGCGCGATCGCCTCGATCCGCAGCCGCGTCGCCGCGCTGACGGTCGGATCGCCGCGCAGCGCGCGCGACACCGTCGGCTGCGAAACGCCGGCCAGCGCCGCAATATCGAAAGACGTCGGTTTGTCATTCAGCGCCATCTGCGCAAGCGGCTCCTCAGCCTGATCGGCGCCGGGCTTCCGGTCGCATGAGACGGTGTACGCTTAGCCCGACGCTTAAGAAAGTCCCCTGCCGGGCCAGCCCTGAATACGTATGCCGTTTCCTTGGCTTTGCAATTGTCCGGGCGCAATCACGCTCGGGAGACGCTCACCGCGCGGAAGACGCCGTGGAGCCAAAGGGGAGAGAGAACATGATCGCATCGACGCGCCGTGAGGCGACGCAATTCCGCAACACCCTGTCCTTGGGCACCAGCATGAGCGCATTGGGCGCCGCGCTGCTGCTGTTCGGCGCGACCGCGGCGCAGGCGCAGACGGCGCCCGCGGCCGCCGCCGATGCGCCTGCTGCCGATGACACCGGCAAGGACATCGTCGTCACCGGCTTCCGCGCGGCTTTGCGCAGCGCGACCGCGAAGAAGAAGAATTCCGAAACCGTCGTGGAATCGATTTCGGCCGAGGATATCGGCAAGCTGCCCGACAATGGCATCGGGGAGTCGATCGCGCGCCTGCCGGGCATTTCGGCACAACGCAACGCTGGCCGCGCCAACATCATCTCGATCCGCGGTTTCGGCCCCGATTTCTCGAGCACCACGCTCAACGGGCGGCAGCAGACCACCACCAACGACAGCCGCGCAGTCGAATTCGACCAATACCCTTCCGAAATCCTGGCCGGCGTCGATGTCTACAAGACCGCCGAGGCCGATCATACTGCGGGCGGGCTGGTAGGCAGTATCGATCTGCGCACGATCCGTCCGCTTGATGTCAGCAAGCGCATCCTCGCGGTTGGCGCGCGCGGCACCTACACCGGCGGCAAGATCGACCCCAACAGCAGCAATGCCGGATACCGCGCGTACGGCACCTTCGTCGACAAGTTCGCCGATGACCGCGTCGGCGTGGCGCTGTCGGTCGCCTATACCGACGAGCCGTATCAGACCGACGATTTCAACGCCTGGGGCTATGGTGGCTATCCCGGCGGCGCGCAGGGCATGAACGGGATCAAGAGCTGGGTCGAGACCAGCAAGCTCAAGCGCTTTGGTGCCAATGGCACGGTTCAGGGGCAGCTCGACGATAATCTGCGCGTCACGATCGATGGCTTCTATTCGCACTTTGCCGACCGGATCGATCAGCGCGGGTTCGAAATGCCGTTCAACTGCGGCGGTGGCTGCGGTCGCGATTCGATCTCGAACGTCACCTCGGCCAATGGCCTGGTGACAAGCGCGACGATCGCGGGCACGCCGCTCATCGAAAACTACGCCAATGACCGTGTCGCCAACCAATATGCGTTCGGCGTCAACGGTGCGTGGGACAATCACAACGGCTGGAAGGCGGTGGCCGATTTCAGCTGGTCGCGCACCGATCGTACCGACACGTCGATTCAGACGACCGCCGGTCTCGGCCGCGCATTGCCGTTCTCGACTGCGGTCGTCTCGTACCAGACGACGCCGAAAGGCCCGCAATTCACCAGCAATTACAACGGCACCAACCCGGCGCTCGTGCTGACCGACGTCGAAGGCTGGAGCGGCTCGCCGGTGCAGGCCGGGTATGAAAATCTCCGTCGCACCAAGGATGATCTGGTCGAGGCGCGCGGTGAGATCGAGCGCGACATCGGTGGGTTCCTGAAGTCGATCAAGGCCGGTGTGGATTACACCGCCCGCTCCAAGACGCTGAGCGCGCAGGAAGGCTATCTCAGCCCGCCGAACAATGCGCTGACCGCGGCGATCCCGTCGAACATTCTGCTGTCGCCGGTCACGCTGGGCCGCGGGCTCGGCACGATCATCGCCTATGATCCGCGCACCTTGGTGTCGAAGGGTGTGCTCGTCTACAACGCCAACACCTTTGGCTCGACCAAGGGCTACGGCGTGCAGGAAGATGTCGTCACGCCCTATGTGATGGCGAAGCTTGACGGGCAATTCGGGTCGAGCGTCCTGACCGGCAATATCGGCGTGCAGGCGCAGCATACTTCGGTCACTTCGACCGGTGCCGCCTTCGCGACGGTGAAGGACAGTTATTGGATGGTCCTGCCGAGCGCGAACCTCAATCTGCGTACGGCGAGCGATTTCGTGTTCCGCCTGGCCGCCTCCAAGCAGATGATGCGGGCGCGTCTGCCCGATCTCAACAACGTGATCACCTACGGGGTCGATACGACGCGTTCGCCGATCATCTATTCGGGCAGTGGCGGCAATCCGCGGCTGCGCCCGTACCAAGCGTGGGCAGTTGACTTCAACGTCGAGAAGTATTTCGGCAACAAGGGCTATGTCGCGCTGCAGTTGTTCTACAAGGACATCACCTCCTACATCGCGAATGGTTTCACCAACTTCGATTACACCGGCTTCCCACCCGTCCCGTCGGCAAACCTGCCGACCTCGCCGGTCGGGTTGTTGTTCAGCCAGGTCAACACCAGCGGCGGTCACGTCTATGGTGCGGAAGTCGCCGGGACGCTGCCGTTCGACATCTTCACCCCGGCGCTGTCGGGCTTCGGCCTGACCGGCGGCGGCGGCTATACCGAGACCAAGGTCAAGGATTTCAACGGCGCCACGACGACGATCCCGGGCTATTCGAAGTGGGTGGCGAGCCTCACCGCCTTCTATGAAAAGAACGGCATCAACGTACGCGGCAGCGCGCGCTATCGCTCGAAATATCTCGGCGACTTCGCGCTCTACAGCGGTGGTCTCGATCGCCAGCAAGTGCTGGGGGAGACGATCTATGACGCACAGGTCGGCTATGACTTCCAGGAGACGTCCAAGCTGCACGGTCTGTCGCTCTATGTGCAGGGGCAGAACCTGAGCAATACGCGCTCGGCCACGCTCGGCACCACCGATCCGCTGTCCTATTTGAAGTATCAAACTTATGGACGCCGCTTCGTCGCGGGCTTCACCTACAAGTTCTGATGGCAATCGGAGCCTTGCCGGACGTATCGGCAAGGCTCCGAAATCTTTGAAGGCCGGTCATGCCGAACCCCGTCCCGCTGGAAATCGTGATTGCCGGTGGCGGAACGGCGGGATGGATGGCCGCGGCCACGCTCGCGCGGTTCCTGGGCAATACCGCATCGATCACGCTCGTCGAATCCGATGCGATCGGCACGATCGGCGTTGGCGAGGCGACGATCCCGCAGATCCATAACCTGTTGATCGGGCTGGGGATCGACCAGACCGATTTCCTGCGCCGCACCAATGCCAGCTTCAAATTGGGCATTGAATTCGTCGACTGGCGGCGGCCGGGTGAGAGCTATATCCACAGCTTCGGCCAGGTTGGGCGCGGGGTCGGCTTGATCCCCTTCCGCCAATTGTGGCTGCGCGGGCGCGCGCTGGGCGTGGCGGGCGATTATGGCGATTACAGTGCGAACGTCGCCGCCGCGCGGCTCGGCCGCTTCGCGATCGGTGACGGCAGCGACGGCACGCTGCCTGATCTGGCCTATGCCTATCATCTCGACGCGACGCTCTTCGCGCAGATGCTGCGGGAGTATGCCGAGGAACGCGGCGTGCGGCGGATCGAGGGGATGATCGAATCGGTCGCGCGCGATGGCGCAAGCGGCGATATCCGCGCGTTGCACCTCGATGGCGACCGCTCGGCGCCAGGCACGCTGTTCATCGACTGCACCGGATTTCGCAGTCTGCTGCTGGGCGCGGCGCTCGACGTGCCGTTCGAGGATTGGTCGCAATGGCTGTCGTGCGACACCGCGCTCGCCGTGCCGTGCGAGAGTGCGGGACCTTTGCGCCCGTATACGCAATCGATCGCGCATTCGGCTGGGTGGCAATGGCGCATCCCGCTCCAGCATCGCACCGGCAACGGGCATGTGTTCTGCTCGCACTTCACCACGATCGACCAAGCGCGCGCGACGCTTCTGGGCAATCTGGAGGGTAAGCCGCTCGCCGATCCACGCCCGATCCGTTTCACCACCGGGCGGCGGAAGAGCCCTTGGGCGCACAATTGCGTCGCGTTGGGGTTGGCGGCGGGGTTCATGGAACCGCTGGAATCGACCAGCATCCATCTCGTCCAATCGGGCATCGGCCGCTTGCTCAATTTGCTGTCGGGCAATCTCGCCGACATCGCCGCATCGCGCGCTGCGTTCAACCGCCTGTCCGAGATCGAATGGCAGCGCGTGCGCGATTTCCTGGTGCTGCATTACGCCGCCAATGACCGCGTCGGCGAGCCGTTCTGGGACCATTGCCGAACGATGGCGCTGCCTGCAACCTTGCAGGAAAAGCTGGCGATCTTCGGCGAAACGGGCGCGTTCATGCGCGAAGAGGACGAACTGTTCCTCGACGACAGCTGGGGGCAGGTGATGCTCGGGCAGGGGGTCGAACCGCGCGGCTGGTCGCCGCTCGCCGACAATGTCGATGCGCGTGAGCTCGGGCCGTATCTCGATACGCTGCGCAAGGCGTGCGCGCTGAAAGCGGGGGCGCTGCCGCCGCATCATGCCTTCATCGCGGCGATGATGGGCGAACAGGTGAGGCAATCGGCATGATCGCAGCGTTTTTGACCCTGGCGGCGGCATCGGTCGCCACCCCGGCGGTGGCCGCGCCACCACCTGCCCCCGCGCCGGAAGAGGCTCGACCCGCCTATCGCGATCGCCTGCCGCAGGACGAAGTGATCTATTTCGTGCTGCCTGATCGCTTCGCCAATGCCGATCCCGCCAACGATCGCGGCGGATTGTCCGGCGATCGGCTGGTCACCGGCTTCGATCCGACCGCCAAGGGCTTTTATCATGGCGGCGATCTGACGGGGCTGATCGGGCGGCTCGACTATATCCAGGGGCTCGGCGCGACGGCGCTGTGGGTCGGGCCGATCTTCAAGAACAAGCCGGTGCAGGGCGCCAAGGGGCAGGAATCGGCGGGCTATCACGGTTATTGGATCACCGATTTCACCCGCGTGGACCCGCATCTCGGCAGCGACGCCGATTTCAAGGCGCTGGTCGATGCGGCGCACGCGCGCGGGATGAAGGTCTATATGGACATCATCGTCAACCACACCGCCGACGTGATCAAATATCGCGAATGCGTGCCCGACCAATATTGCCTTTATCGCGGTCTCGGGGACTATCCGTACCAGCGCCGTGGCGGCGTGACCGGTGCGGCGATCAATCCGGGGTTTGCCGGGCACAGCTATGGAAGCGTGGCCAATTTCGCGAAGCTGACCGATCCGACTTACGCCTACACGCCCTATGTCCCGAAGGGCGAGGAGCGCGTGAAAACGCCGGGGTGGCTGAACGACATCACCTTGTACCACAATCGCGGCGATTCGACCTTTTCGGGCGAGAGTTCGACGCTCGGGGATTTCTCCGGGCTCGACGATCTGATGACCGAAAACCCGCGCGTGGTGGCGGGCATGATCGATATCTTCGGCGGCTGGATCGATCGCTTCGGCGTCGATGGCTTCCGCATCGACACCGCGCAGCATGTGAACCCCGAATTCTGGCAAGTCTTCGTCCCCGCGATGAAGGCGCGCGCGGCGGCCAAGGGCATTCCAAACTTCCACATCTTCGGCGAGGTCGCGACCGGCGACATGGATCCGGCGCGGCTCGCCACGCATACCCGTGTCGACGGTCTGCCTGCGGTGCTCGACTTCGCCTTTGCCCGCGCGGTGGTCGATACCGTCGGCGGCGGGGCGGGGACCGACGAGCTGCGGCGGCTGTTCTTCGCCGATCCGCTGTATGAAGGCGGGGCGGGCGGAGCGATGCAATTGCCGACCTTCCTCGGCAATCACGATGCGGGCCGGTTCGCGATGTTCGTCAAGCGCGGCTTTCCCAAGGCGAGCGACGCCGAGCTGCTGCAACGCGTCATCCTCGGCCATGCGATGCTGCTGACGCTGCGCGGCGTGCCGACGATCTATTCGGGCGACGAACAGGGCTTCGTCGGCAAGGGCGGCGACCAGGACGCGCGCGAGGACATGTTCGCGAGCAAAGTCGCGACCTATAACGATAACCGCTTGCTCGGCACTGCGAAAACGACCGCCACCGACAGTTACGACACCGCGCATCCGCTGTACCGCGCGATCGCGACGCTGGCGAAGCTGCGCGCCGAACTCCCCGCCCTGCGTCGCGGCAAGCAAGTGCTGCGCGCTTATGGCGACAAGCCCGGCCTGTTCGCCGTGTCGCGCTTCGATCCCGATACGGGCCGCGAAGTGTTGCTGGCGTTCAACACCTCGACCGCGCCGGTCCGTGCGCAAGTGCTGGTCGAAACCCGCTCGACCGATTTCGTCGCGCGCCACGGCACGTGTGCGCCCAAGGCGAGCGCGCCCGGCAGCCTCTCCGTGACCGTCCCTCCCCTCGATTATGTGATCTGTACCGCGCAATGACCGCTCAGCCGCTGCAAACTCCCGACGCCCTGCCCGAAGCGCAGCCCGATCGCCCGTGGTGGCGCGGCGCGGCGATCTATCAAATCTATCCGCGCAGCTTCGCCGATTCGAACGGCGACGGGATCGGCGATCTCGCCGGGATCACCGCACATCTCGATTACGTGGCAGCGCTTGGCGTCGATGGCGTGTGGCTGTCGCCCTTCTTCGCCTCGCCGATGAAGGATTTTGGCTACGACGTGTCGGATTATCGCGCGGTCGACCCGATCTTCGGCAAGCTCGGCGATTTCGATGCTTTGGTCGCGCGGGCGCACACGCTTGGTCTTAAGGTGATCATCGATCAGGTCTATTCGCACACGTCGGACGCGCACGCCTGGTTCACCGAAAGCCGCGCCGACCGCAGCAATCCCAAGCACGACTGGTACGTCTGGGCCGATGCCAAGGCCGACGGATCCCCGCCCAACAATTGGCAATCGGTGTTCGGCGGCCCGGCCTGGACGTGGGATGCGCGGCGCGGGCAATATTATTTGCACAATTTCCTGAGCGCGCAGCCGCAGCTCAATCTCCACACCCCCGCGGTGCAGGATGCGGTGCTCGATGTCGCGCGCTTCTGGCTTGACCGCGGCGTCGACGGCTTCCGCATCGACGCGATCAATTTCGCGATGTGCGATCCGGCATTGCGCGACAATCCGCCCGCGCCGGCCACGAATGGCGTGCGCACCCGTCCGTTCGATTTCCAGCGCCACGTTCACAACCAGTCGCACCCCGACATTCCGCTCTTCCTCGAACGGCTGCGCGCGCTGATCGATCGCTATGACGGCTGCTTCACCGTGGCCGAAGTCGGCGGGGCCGAGGCGGAAGTGGAGATGAAGAGCTTCACGCGCGGCGAGCGGCGGCTGAACAGCGCGTATGGCTTCAACTTCCTTTACGCGCCCGCGCTCACCCCGGCGCTGGTGCGCGATGCGGTGGAGCAATGGCCCGATACGCCCGGCATGGGCTGGCCGAGCTGGGCGTTCGAGAATCACGATGCGCCGCGCGCCGTGTCGCGCTGGGCGGGGCCCGAGCATCGCGCGGCGTTCGGACGACTCAAGATGCTGCTGCTGACCGCGCTGCGCGGCAATATCTTCCTGTATCAGGGCGAAGAGCTCGGCCTGACGCAGGTCGATATCCCGTTCGATCGGCTGCAGGATCCGGAGGCGATCGCCAATTGGCCGCTGACGCTGAGCCGTGACGGCGCGCGCACGCCGATGCCGTGGGTGGCGGAAGCGCCGCAGCTTGGCTTTTCGAGTGTCGAGCCGTGGTTGCCGATCGGTGCGGATCACGGGAGCCTCGCGGTCGATGTGCAGGAGGCGGCGGCGGAGTCGATGCTCAAGCTGACGCGCGATCTGCTGGCGCTGCGGCGCGCGCATCCGGCGTTGCAGAGCGGCGACATTCATGTGCTCGAGGCGGCGGATACGCTGCTGGTGTTCGAACGGCGTACGCCCGCGCAGACGCTGCTGTGCGTGTTCAACCTTGGGGCCGAACCGCTGGCGTGGCGTCCGGCCGATCCGGGCGCGTGGCGCATCGTCGCCAGCGTGAACACGATCGAAGACTGGCAGTTCGGCGGCCATGCCGCGCTGATCGCCGAAAGGGTGATGTAATGAAGACGACCCAATTGCTTGCCCTCGCCGCAGCGCTCAGCTCAAGTGCCGCCGCCGCGCAGGACAAGGCGGTTACTCCCGCGCCGGTCGTCACCAACGAGACGATCAAGCCGCAACCCGCCACCGCGATCCCGAGCGTCACCGCCACCTCGCCCGATGGCAGCATCGTCGTCACGGTGGCGACCGATGGCGAGGGCCATGCGAGCTATGCGATTACGCGCAAGGGCGAAACGATCGTCGCGCCGTCGCGATTGGGCTTCCTCTTCACCGACGCCCCCAAGCTCGACCGCCATTTGCAGATCGCGAAGGTCACGCGCGCCGCGTCGGACACCAACTGGACCCAGCCGTGGGGCGAATGGACGACGATCCGCGACAATCACAATGAACTGCGCGTCCATCTGCAGGAAACCAGCGCGCCCGGCCGGACGCTCGATGTCGTGTTCCGCATCCAGAATGACGGCGTCGGCTTCCGCTACGAATTCCCCGAACAGCCGGGCGGCAAGCCAGTCAACATCGCCGAGGAACTGACGCAATTCGCCTTCGCCTCGGACGCGACCGCCTGGTGGAAGCCTGCGTTCGAATGGAATCGCGAGGAGTATCTCTACAGCCGCACCGCTTTGCGCGCGGTCGGCACTGCCGCCACGCCGATCACGCTGAAGCTGGCGAGCGGCACGCATGTCGCGCTGCACGAAGCGGCGCTGATCGATTATTCGGGCATGGCGGTGGCCAAGGTCGGCGACAGCAATACGCTCAAAGCGGTGCTGACGCCGGGTTCGGGCGCGCCGAAGGTGACGCGGACGGGTCCGTTCACGACGCCGTGGCGCACGTTGATCATCACCGACGATGCGCCGGGGCTTTACATGAGCCACCTCGAACTCAACCTCAACGAACCCAATAAGCTGGGTGACGTCGCTTGGGTGAAACCCGGCAAGTTCGTCGGCGTGTGGTGGAACATGATCTCGGGCCGCTGGACCTGGGCGACGGGGCCAAAGCACGGCGCGACCACCGCCAACGTCAAGACCTATATCGATTTCGCATCCGCCAACCGCATTCCCGGCGTGCTGGTCGAGGGGTGGAATGTCGGGTGGGAAGGCGACTGGTTCGGCAATGGCAATGCGATGCAGTTCGACACGCCGACGCCTGATTTCGATGCCGCCGAGCTGATGCGCTACGCCAAGGCCAAGGGCGTGTATCTGATCGGCCATAACGAGACGGGCGGATCGGCGAGCCATTATGACAGCCAGCTCGACCGCGCGTTCGGCTATGCCCGCGACCACGGCATTCCGGTGGTGAAGACGGGGTACGTCACCGATGCCGCCGAGATCGAGCGCGTCGATGCCGATGGCAGCCAGCACCGCGAATGGCATGAGGGGCAGTGGATGGTGAACCATTACCTACGCGTCGTGACCACCGCCGCGAAATACCACGTCGCGATCGATGCGCACGAGCCGGTCAAGGACACGGGCCTCCGCCGTACCTATCCCAATTGGGTCGCGCGCGAGGGCTCGCGCGGGATGGAATATAATAGCTGGCCGGGCAAGAACCCGCCCGAGCATGAGGCCAATCTGGTGTTCACCCGGATGCTGGAGGGGCCGATGGATTTCACCCCCGGCGTGCTGAGCTTGAAAGGTTCGGACGACAGCGACCTGCTGTCGACCGAGGCCAAGCAATTGGCGCTTTATGTCGTGCTCTATTCGCCGGTCGTGATGGCGGCGGATACGCCCGAGCAATACGCCAGGCACATGCCCGCCTTCCAGTTCATCCGCGACGTGCCGACCGACTGGTCCGACACGCGCGTGCTGAATGGCGAAGTCGGCGACTATGCGACGATCGCGCGGAAGGATCGGAAATCCGACGATTGGTATCTCGGCAGCGTGACCGACGAAAATGCTCGGACGCTTTCGGTCTCGCTCGATTTCCTTGATGCCGGGCGACGCTATACCGCGCAAATCTATCGCGACGCGCCCGATGCCGATTATCGCACCGACAAACGCCACGCGATGGTGATCGAGAGCAAAGCGGTGAAGCGTGGCGACACGCTGAGCCTGCCGCTCGCGCCGGGGGGCGGGATGGCGGTGCGCTTCGTGGCGGCGGAGAAATAATGTTCTGCCCCCTGCCTTCCGCGGCGAAGGCCGGGGCCCAGTTCTCCGGCGTCGATGCTTCGGGCGTTGCGCTTCGCAAACAGGGCCTGCGCAACTGGGCCCCGGCCTTCGCCGGGGAAGCGGTGTTTTTCGTGCTGTGCCTGCTCGCGCTGCTGATCCCGTTCCGCGCCACAGCGCAGGATGCGGGCCGCTTCGTCACGATCGACGCCGCGCCTTCGGTCAACATCACGCCGCCGCGCGTGACGATCTGGCTGCCGCCGGGCTATGATGCGGGTAAGCGGCGCTATGGCGTCATCTACATGCACGACGGGCAGAATCTGTTCGATCGCAAGCGCTCGAACTTCGACAAGGTGTGGGCAGCGGACAAAGCGGTGCTGCGGCTGGTCGCGGCGGGCAAGATTGCGCCGGTCATCATCGTCGGCGTCGATCAGCCGGGTGCGGCGCGCTATCGCCAGTATTTCCCGCAAAGGCTCTATGCCGACGCCTCGCCCAAGCTGCGCGCCGAGATCGACCAGAGCGCCAAGGGGCTGCTGATCGGCGATGCCTATCTGCGCTTCCTCGCCGACGAGTTGAAACCGATGATCGACCGGACGTATCGCACGTGCCGCGATGCCGCGCATACCGCAGTGGTTGGGTCGAGCATGGGCGGGCTGATGTCCTGCTATGCCTTTATCGAGCGGCCTAAGGTGTTCGGGCGCGCCGGGTGCGTATCGACGCATTGGCCACTGACCTTCGCGCTGCAACTCGTGCCGGGCGATGAGCGCCCGGCGCTGTGGAAGGCCTATCTGACGCAGAAGCTCGGCAAACCGGCGGGGCGGCGGCTGTGGATGGATCATGGCGACAAGACGCTCGACGCCGCTTACCCGCCGTTCCAGGCGCTAATCGATCAGGATGTCGCGAGCCTCGGGTGGAAGAAGGGCCGCGATTTCGAAAGCCGCGCCTATCCCGGCGCCGAGCATGAGGAAAATGCCTGGGCGGCGCGGCTCGACGCGGTGTTCGGCTGGCTGCTTCGGTGACACAGCTGCCCGCTGGCCTGCGCATCGTCATTCTCGGCGGCGGCACGGCGGGGTGGATGGCGGCGAATCTGTTCGTGCACGCCTGGCCGAGCGCGACCGTTACGGTGATCGAAAGCCCCGAGATCGGCATCATCGGCGTCGGCGAAGGATCGACCCCGCAGTTGAAGGCGTTCTTCGATCGATTGGGAATCGCCGAGGCCGAGTGGATGCCGGTCTGCAACGCCACCTACAAGAACGGTATCGCGTTTCACGGCTGGTCGGATCGACCGGGTTTCGAAAGCTATTTCCACCCCTTCCCCAGCCCGCTCGATCTCCATACCGCCCCCGCCTTTTTCGATGCGACCAGGCGGCGGCGGCATGGGCAGGATGTCTGGGCGCATCCCGACCGCTTCTTCCTGCCCGCGCGGCTGGCGGCGGAGCGGCTGGCCCCGATCGCGGCCGAGTCGTTTCCGCTGGGGCCAGCGTACGGCTATCATTTCGACGCGCATCTGGTTGGCGCGTTCCTGCGGACCCATGCCGCCAAGCGCGGCGTGGTGCATCTCGAACGCCGCATCGTCGAGGCTGCGGTGGCGGAAGGGGCGATCACGGCTCTCATCGCCGAAGGCGGCGAGCGCATCGCGGGCGATCTGTTCGTCGATTCGAGCGGCTTTCGATCGGTGATCCACCAGGCCGCGCTCGGCGTGCCGTTCGTGTCGTTCGGCGAAAATCTGTTCAACGATAGCGCGGTAGTGATGCCAACCCCGGCCGATCCGACCGGCACCGCTTCCGCCACGCGCGCGACGGCGCTGAAAGCGGGCTGGGCATGGGACATTCCGCTGACCAGCCGCACCGGCAATGGCTATGTCTATGCGTCGGGCTATTGCTCGAAGGATGAGGCCGAGGCAGAGTTGCGTGCACATCTCGGCGTGGGCGATGACGGGACCGCGCGACATTTGTCGATGAAGGTCGGGCGCGTCGCCGAGAGCTGGTCGGGCAACAGCCTTGCCGTCGGCCTGTCGCAGGGGTTCATCGAACCGCTTGAGGCGACGGCGCTGCATATCGTGCAGGCGACAGTTGAGGGGTTCATCCAGGCGTATCAGGCGGGCGGCTTCACGCCCGAGCACCGTGCCGCATTCAACGCGCGGATCGCCGCGCGCTATGACGGGATCCGCGACTATATCGTGTGCCATTACCGGATGAACCGGCGCAGCGACACCGCCTATTGGCGCGACAATGCCGCGAACGATCGCCTGTCGGAGTCGCTCAAGGCGATCATCACCTGCTGGTTCACTGGCGACGATCTGGAGGCCGAGATCGCGCGGCAGGGGATTGCGGGCTATTACGCCGCGACATCGTGGCACTGCCTGTTCGCGGGATATGGCCAATTTCCCAACGGCGCGCCGCATCCGCCGGCACCGGGCGCGGTCGATATGGCCGTGATCGACGCCTTCCTGCGCCGTGCTGCGCTCAATTTCGCGGATCATAGAAGCGTCCTGGCCGCCTTGGGCTAGCCGCGCGCCTGTGCGATAGCGTTCGCATGGACGCGCGCGCAACTCCCCGGCTGACGGTGTGGCATGACGGCGGTTGCCCGCTGTGCCGTCGCGAGATCGCGGTGATGCGGCGGCTCGACCGGGCCGGGGCGATCGATTTCATCGATGTCGCGGCCGAGGATGCGACTTGCCCGATCGATCGTGGCGACTTGCTCGCCCGCTTTCACGCGCGCGAGAATGGCGTGCTGCTGTCGGGCGCGGCGGCGTTTGCGGCGATGTGGCGCGCGATTCCGCTGCTGCGCCCGCTCGGGCTGGCGGCGCGCGTGCCGTTCGTGCTGGCGGGGCTGGAGCGGTTGTATCTGCTGTTCCTGCGCGTTCGGCCAGGGATGCAGCGTCTGGCACGGAAATGGGAGCGCGTATGACCTGGCCGACCCCGGATCCGGTTCTGCCGGGGCAGGAAAGCGTCTGGGACTTTCCGCGCCCGGCGATGTGCGAACCGACGCCTGCGCATGTCGTGATCGAGCATCGCGGGCTGATTCTCGCCGATACCCGCCGCGCGATCCGCACGCTCGAAACCAGCCATCCCCCCAGCTATTACATCCCGCCCGCCGACATCCGCGCCGGAATCCTGCGGCGCGGCGCTGGCAGTTCGTTCTGCGAATGGAAGGGCCAAGCGGTCTATTGGGACGTCGTGCTTGAGGACGAGACGCTCCCGTCGGTCGGCTGGAGCTATCCCAACCCCTCGCGCCCCTTTGCGATGCTGCGCGATCATGTCGCCTTTTACGCGAGCGCATTCGACCGGTGCAGCGTGGATGGCGAAACGGTCGTGCCGCAGCCGGGCGGCTTTTACGGCGGCTGGATCACCAGCGCGGTCGCCGGGCCGTTCAAGGGCATCCCCGGCAGCCGCTTCTGGTAGCGGCTACAAATACCGATCGAGCAAGGCGCGCAAATCGACCCGCGCCTTCAGCCGCGCCGCCAGCCAATAGCTGCCGCCGAGCTTGCGTTGCACGAACAGCGTTTCGGCCGGGGGCACGCGCCACATTGTCCGGTCCGAGGCGAGCGCGAGGCCGCGCCCGCGCATCGATTTGATCCAGCTCGCATCGCCGAAATCGAATTTCCCTTCCTGCAGCAACATGCCGGCGCTGAGATCGAACAAAGCGAGCACTTCGTCGCTATGCGCCGCGCTGGTGCCGGCATCGAACAGGCCGAACGCTTCCAGTGCCTTGAGCGCCGCCGCCCGGTTGCCATCGCGCACTGCGCGCAGCATCTGGCGATAGAGGTCGGCGATTTCGGGCGAAATCTCGCGCGTTGCGCCGAAATCGAGCAGCACGATCTTCCCCGTCGCCGCGTCGTAGCGGTAATTCGCGAGATTGGGGTCGGTCTGCATCAGCCCGAAATCGAACAGTTCGCGTAAGACCAGATCGAGCATCCGCCCCGCCACCGCATCGCGCTCGGCCTGCGGGCGATCGGTCAGCGATTCGATCGGGACGCCAGCCGCATAGGACATGGTCAGGATCGTCGGCGTCGACAGCTCGGGCAGGAAATCGGGGACATGAAAATGCGGATCGCCCGCGAGCAGCGTGCCGAAGCGGGCGAGGCACGCCCCTTCGCGCGTGTAATCGGCCTCCTCGCGCAATTGCACTTTGGCGATGGCGAGCAATGGGGCGAGGTCGAGTTCCTTCGGCACCAGCCCCGACAGGCGCAGCAAGGTCGCGACATTGTCGACGTCGCTGTCGATGCTCTTTGCAACGCCGGGATATTGCACCTTGATCGCGAGCGGCCGCCCGTCGCGGGTGCGGCCGCGATGGACCTGCCCGATCGAGGCGGCGGCGATCGGATTGGCGTCGAAGGCGGAGAGCTTGCTCTTCCAATCGGCGCCCCACTCCGCCGCCAGCACCGCGCCCAGCTGCCGATCAGGCATCGGTTCGGCATCGGCGCGCAAGCGCGCGAGGATTTCGCTCAGCTCCGGCGGCAACAACTCACCCGAATCGAGCGACACCAATTGCCCCAGTTTCATCGCCGCGCCACGCAGCTTCGCAAGACGGTCGGTGACGCGCACGATATTGCCTGGCGTCAGCAGCAGATCGCCGAGCGCCGGGCGCTTGCCGCTGGCAAGCTGCCGCGCGCCCTCGCCGATCATCCCGCCCGCGACGCCCGCAGCCAGCCCGCCGAAGCGCGACAGCCGGGCGAGGCGACCGGTCGGGACGGCGCTGCCACTACGGATAATGGGAGGTTTCAAAAGCGTCGGCCTTCACGCGCGGGCGGATCATACCGGCCTGCTGCGCCGCTATAGCACCACCGCCATTCCACGCTACAATCACACAAACAGAATGAGAGGGTGCCCATCATGAACCGTTTCCTTGCCCACACCGGCGCGCGCTATCCGATCGTCCAGGCACCGATGGGCTGGATCGCACGCTCGGCGCTCGCCTCGGCGGTGTGCGAGGCGGGGGGGCTTGGCATCATCGAGACATCGTCGGGCGAAACCGCGATCTGTCAGGCCGAGATCCTGAAAATGGCGGCGCTGACCGACGCGCCGTTTGGCGTGAACCTGCCGATCCGCTTCCTCAAAGACGAAGCGATGCTCGATTTCATCTGCACCTCGGGCGTGAAGTTCGTGACTACTTCGGCGGGCAGCCCGGCGAAGTTCGTCGGCCCGCTCAAGGCCGCCGGGATCGTCGTCTATCACGCGGTGCCTACGGTCGACGCCGCGCTGAAGAGCGTCGCGGCGGGGGTCGACGGGCTGATCGTCGAAGGCGGCGAGGGCGGCGGGTTCAAGAACCCGGAAGAAGTCTCGACGCTGGTCCTGCTCCAGGCGATTCGCCGCGTCACCGATGTGCCGATGGTCGCGGCGGGCGGGATTTGCGACGGCAAGGGCATGGCGGCGGCGTTCGCTTTGGGCGCGGAAGCGGTGCAGATGGGCACGCGCTTCGTCGCGTCGGCGGAAAGCCCGGTGCATCCCGGCTTCAAGCAAGCGATCCTCGACGCCAAGGAAACCGGCACCTTCATGCTCAACACCAAATCGACGCCGTGCATCCGCGCGCTGAAAACCGCGCGCACCACCGCGATCCACGAAGCCGGGCTGATGCCCGCCGACATCTTCGCGCGGATTCAGGAGCTGTATTTTGCGGGGGACATGGAGGCGTCGGTTGGCCTTGCTGGTGAGAGCGCCGGGCTGATCGACGAAGTCCGCAGCGCGCGCGCGATCATCCACGACATGGTTGGTGAGTTCCACGGCATTTGCGCGCGGATGGGGGCGATGGCGACGGCCGCCGATTTCGGCTGACGGGAAAGAGCGTGTCTACCCCATCCGTTCGTGTCGAGCGAAGTCGAGACACGGGCGCAGCGCGCGGGACTGGTTTCTCGACTTCGCTCGAAACGAACGGGATGAGGGGACGACGTCTAACATCTAGCCGTCGCCCCTGCGCATCAGCCCTTGTGCGGGCAGATCAGATATTTGGACCCCGTCGCCCGCTTGGCATAAGCCGCGAAAATCTCCGGCTGGAGCGCCTCGGTCAGCGAGATTTCGTGCGTGTAGCGGCTGGCGAAGGTCGTCGTCAGTTCGGCGACGACGCGGTCCTTCAGCGCCTGCACCGCCTCCGGCCCGATCTTGACCAGGAAGGGGGTGAGCAAAAACCCGCCGAGCGCCCAGCTGAAGCCGAAATTGCGGTTGAGCGTGGTCGGCGCGAGATCGAGCCCGCCATAGATATAGACTTGCTTGAACGTGTCGGAGCCATAGCGGCTGTAGGTCGTCATGCGTTTGACCGCGGCGGCCTCCATGCAGCTCAGCAATTGCCCGGCGAGCTTGCCCCCGCCGATCGCATCGAAGGCGAGCGTCGCGCCGGTCTCGACCAGCATCGCGGTCAGCGTGTCGAGGAAATCGGGCGCGCTCGAATCGGCGACATGCACTGCGCCGATGCCGCGCAGCAGATCGGCCTGCGCCGGGCTGCGCACGACATTGACGAGCGGAATGCCGTCCTTCGCGCAGATCTTGACCAGCATTTGCCCGAGGTTGGAGGCAGCCGCCGTGTGGACCAAAGCGCTATGGCCTTCGCGGCGCATAACCTCGGTCATCGAGAGCGCGGTGAGCGGATTGACGAAGCACGACGCACCGTCGGCGGGCGCGGTGCCATCGGGCAGGACCATGCAATCGGCGACGCGCAGCGTGCGATATTGCGCATACATCGCCCCGCCGAGCATCGCGACGGTCTTGCCGAGCAGCGCCTGCGCCGCCGGGGAAGCGCCCGCTGCGATCACCACGCCCGACCCTTCATTGCCGACCGGCATCGCCTCGCCGATCCGCCCCGCCATCGCGCGCATCCCCGGCGCCGGCACCTCGGCGGTGACGAGCGGATGGCCGTCGCGCGTCGAGACCTGCGCGGTGGAAAGGTCGCCTGCGCCGAACAACAGGCCGAGATCGGACGGGTTGATCGGGGTCGCCAGCACCTTGACCACGACCTGATCGTCGCGCGGATCGGCGATCGGCTGATCGACCAGCGACACTTCGAGCTTGCCCTCGGCGGTGACGCGCGACAGCAATTGCAGCCCGTGCTGCGGGATCGGGTCGGTCATGATTGGCTCTCCTGTGCGGTGATGTTTGGGATTGCATGCCACCGGCGGGCGGTTGGGGCTACCGCGAAGGGGAACGGTTGTGGCGGCTACTGAAATTTACATACTGCGATCAGCCCCCCTGCCGCGATGCGAACGCAACGGTACAAGCTTCGGATGCTCTCAGACTAGAGGTATTAAGAGTTTCAATTTTCTATAAACTTCTTTTTGCGCTCAATCTTATCGCGCGTTGGCCAGCCATCGGCATTATTTGCCTCAAGCGTGAGATCGTCTCTTATCAAGTAAGAGAAATATGTCGTTACCGTCTCGCCAAAGACAGTCTCGTATTCCAAATATCCGCTCAAATATGGGAAAGGCGGCGGACCGAATCCTGCATGATTGACGTGGGTCCAGCCATCCTCGACAGGCACTATCTCGTTGGGTTTAACGATCATGCCTTGGGCAACCGATATTGTGCCGTTGTCGCCACCAAAGTGGGGATACGAATTCATCCAAATTCTTAAGGACGTAACCGTGGCAGCGGTTCGCCCCATATTCGAAATCTGAAAGGGATAGTAAATACGAAAATCTCGAATCTCGTGGCCATTTGCGATAGACACTTTGAGTCTCGCAGTTTCGACGGTTAAAAATGCTTCAGCGCTACCCTGTGCAGCATTAGCTCCGCGTCTGGTATGGTGCGCCGCCAACCCGGCATAAATCGCTGCCACAATAGCAGCTAGCATTGTAACAAGGCCAAGGCTGGCCCCAATGGCGGCACCTCTTGTTTGCTGGAAAGCGTACATCGCTTGTGCGTCTGCAGCGTCAGCGCTGCGCCTAGCTTGTATGTAGCTGTTCCGTTGTTGTTGACGGTCATCGGTTGAGCGCTCGCAGAACCTAGTTTTTTCTGCTCTTTCCGGTCTGGGAAGAAGTCTGATTTGGGCTGAACCGCACTCTATAAGCTCTTTACGCTCCTGGGCGCTTGAAGTTTCTACGGCAGTGTTTCCACTTAAGGCTACCTGTTTGGGATCTAGAGACCACCAAAGCGATACCGATAGCCCGATAACTACTAAGCATCCGGCAACCGCAAAGATCATGTACTGATAGCGTTTAAGCATTTTGCCCGGAACATCGCTGTAAATTACTTTGGGTCAGCTTGTTCCTGATATTCGGCCCGGAGTCCATGACGTCGATTGCCACCAGCGCGCGCCGAGCCATGCTAAAGTGACGCGATGGCGCAGTGTGCGACAGCGGCACAATAAGGGGTCCCTCAGAAAAAAGTGGTGCGGCCGAGAAGACTCGAACTTCCACGGGCTTTCGCCCACAACGACCTCAACGTTGCGCGTCTACCAGTTCCGCCACGGCCGCACGTAACATCACCGGGCACGCCCGGCAGCTGGTAGGCGAGCGCCCCTAGCAAAGGCTTGGGCGGGGCGCAACGCCAATCGTACCCTATCGGCAAGGATGCGTTCCGGGTAGCACGCGCGGGATGTCCGCAACCCACCGCTCGCCCTGGTCCGCCGAGACGCGCCGCTTGCTCGCGCTGGCGTGGCCGGTGATGCTGACCAGCCTCAACTGGACGATTCTGAGCGTCACCGACATCGTCGTCGTCGGCCTCACCGGGACCGATCAGGTCGCGGCCTTGGGTGCGAGTCGCGCGCTGACCTTCGTGACGATCGTCGCGGGGCTGGCGTGGCTGTCGGGGACGCTGGTGTTCACCGCGCGCGCCGATGGGGCGGGGGATTTGCCCAGGACCGGCGCGACGCTGCGCGCGGGGCTGGTGCTGGCGGTGGTGCTCGGGCTGGTCGGTGCGCTGGGGTTCGGGGTGTTTGCCGAAGCGCTGCTCGGCGGGATCGGCGTGGCCCCTGTGCTGGTCGAACCGGCGGCGCGCGTCGTGCGGGTGATGGCGCTGTCCTATCCGTTCCAGCTGACGATGATCGCGGCGAGCTTCTTTCTGGAGGGGATCGCGCGGCCGCGGCGGGTGATGGTGGTCAATCTGGCGATCCTGCCGCTCAATGCGTTGCTCGCCTGGGCGTGGTCGGGCGGGCATCTTGGCTTCCCCGCGCTGGGGGCGGTTGGCGCGGCGGTGGCAACCGCGACCGCCTCGGCGATCGGCGCGGTGTTGATGCTGGGTGCGGCCTGGACGACGACGCGCGCCGGGGAGCGCGGCGTGCGTGACCTGTCGGGGGCGGCCTGGGCGGCGGCGCTGCCCGGCGCGGTGCGGCTGGCGACCTTCGGGGCGATCCCGGCACTCGCCTCGGCGTTGGAGCTGGCCGGTTTCTCGATCCTGATCGCGCTGTCGACCGGCTTCGGGCCAGTCACCGCCCATGCCTTTCAGATCGTGTTTTCGGTGCACAACGTCACGTTCGGGGTCGCGCTGGGCCTCGGTTCGGCGGCGGGGGTGCGTGTCGGCAATGCGGTGGGTGAGGGGACGTCCGCGCAGGCGATCCCGCGCACGCTGATCGCGGCGGGGCTGGCGGCGCTGTTCACCGCGCTACTGGCGGTGGTGATCGTCGTCGCGCGCGGGCCGATCGTCGCGGCGTTTCCGGCGGCGGGGGGCGTGCACGCCGTCGCGCTGGCGATGCTGCCGGTGTGGGCGCCGTTCATCCTGTTCGACGGAGTGCAGGTCGTGTTCGTCTATGCGCTACGCTCGCTCGGCGATCAAATCGTGGCGGGGGTCAACAGCATCGCGGCGTTTTTCGTGGTGACCGGCGGGGCGGGCTGGCTGTTCGTGCAGGGCGGGGTCGGGCCGATCGGGCTGGTCTATGCCTCGGGCCTCGGCATGGTGGCGGCGGCCGTGCTGCACGGCGCGCGCTTCGGTCAGATCAGTTGGCGGCTTCGCCCGAAAAGCTGAGCGCCAGGTCCCGCGCGTTGACCGGCACATCGATTTTCGCACTGTTGAACTGGACCGACGCTTTGGGCGCCAGCGTCGCTGCCTCGGGCCGGATGATCCAGCTGAACACGATCCGCTTCTGCGCATCGCGCAAATCGGCCCGGATGTCCGGAATCGGCTGGCGCGTGTCGGTCGGGTTGAGCACGGTGCCGCTGACCGCGAAAATCTCATTGCCATTGAAGGTGTGGCGGTCAACCGTACCGATGAGCTTGAGCGGCGTCGGCGCGACCGGGCGGAACAGGTCGCGCGCGAAGCCGGGTGCATCCCAATAGGCGAGCCCGCCGACGGCAGCGAGCATCGCGGTGCCCGCGGCAAACGCCGCCACCGTCCAGCGCCGCGCCGGGTTGCGGCGCGGGCGGAAGGGCGGTTCGTGCGCAAACGCGTCATAATCGGGATAGGAGCCGGGCGGGGCGATCTCGGCCGCTGGCCCGCCCTGGAACGATGGCGGCGGTGGCGGTGCGGCTTCGACCGGCGCGGGGACAGGTGGCGGCGGCGGGGGGAGGGGCGCACTCTCCGCCTGCGCGACCAGATCGAGCACCGGCACGCCCGCCTGAAACCAGCTATGTTTGCAACTGGCGCAGCGCACCGTGCGTCCGTCCGGCCCGATCGAGGCGTCGGGGACGAGATAGCGCGTGTGGCACTCGGTGCATTCGAGGATCATCGGTGCGTCTTGGCTCCGTTCGCGAGCGCTGGCAACATGGTGAATCTACGCGCTGTCTCGAAGCGTGCGCAAGGGGTTCGCGCACCTGCGTGCTTGTCGCAGCCGCTCGGATCGTGCGATGCAGCTACGGGGCATCAGACACTAAAGCGAGCATTGCGCGCCGCCATGGCGAATATCGTCCAGTTCGAAAACGTGGGGCTTCGCTACGGCAGCGGTCAGGAAACGTTATCCGACGTGAGCTTCACGCTGTCGACCGGTGCCTTTTATTTTCTGACCGGCACCAGCGGCGCGGGCAAAACCTCTTTGCTCAAGCTGCTCTATTTGGCGCAGCGCCCGACGCGCGGCAGCATCCGGCTGTTCGGCGAGGATGCGGTGACGCTGCCGCGATCACGCCTGCCCGGCTTCCGGCGGCGG
Organism: Sphingomonadales bacterium; assembly: GCA_027489365.1. Classification (GTDB taxonomy): domain Bacteria; phylum Pseudomonadota; class Alphaproteobacteria; order Sphingomonadales; family Sphingomonadaceae; genus Sphingomonas. The sequence goes on along the minus strand of JAIXZV010000197.1, from coordinate 1,399 downwards.
ATCGGCGTGGTGTTTCAGGATTTCCGCCTGGTCTCGCATCTGTCGGCCTATGACAATATCGCGCTCCCCTTGCGCGTCTCGGGCGTGCCCGAAAGCGACGTCGATGCGCCGGTGCGCGAAATGCTCGCCTGGGTCGGCCTGTCCGACCGGATTGACGCCAAGCCGCCGACGCTGTCGGGCGGCGAGCAGCAGCGCGTGGCGATCGCCCGCGCGGTGATCGGCCGCCCGGAAATTCTGGTCGCGGACGAACCGACCGGCAACGTCGATCCCGACATGGCGGAGCGGCTGCTGCATCTGTTCGATTCGCTCAACCGGCTCGGCACGACGGTGGTGGTGGCGACGCACGACTTCCATTTGCTCGGGCGGATCCAGAATGCGCACATGATGCGGCTCGACAAGGGGCGGCTGCTCGATCCGACCGGATCGCTGCGCTTCCCGCCGCCCAATGCAACGGGGAATGCGGAATGAGCGTGGCGATGATCGCCTCGGCGGCCGACCGGCGCTTGCTCGATGAAAGCCGCGGCACGCGCGCGATGACGTGGATCATGGCGATCATGCTGTTCCTGACCGCGCTGGCCGCCTCGCTGGGGTTGGCCACACTCGGTGCCGCGGCGTTGCTCGACCGGCAATTGGCGGGGCGGCTGACGGTACAGATTGTCGAACCGAGCGAAGCGCAGCGCAGCGACCAGGCCGCGCGCGCGCTGGCGGTGTTGCGCGCGAGCCCCGTCGTCACGCGCGCGGTGGCGGTCGATCATGCCAAGCTTGCCACGCTGTTGCGCCCCTGGCTCGGCGCGGATGGGGCCGATCCCGATTTGCCGATTCCGGCGATGATCGACGTCGATCTGCGCGACACCGGCGCGGCGGCGGTTGCGCGGGTCGGGGCGGCCGTGCGCGCGGTCGCACCCGCGGCGCGGATCGACCGGCACGAAAGCTGGATGTCACCGGTGCGCGATTTCATGGGGATGGTGACGTGGCTTGCCGCCGCGCTAGTGCTGTTGATGGCTGCGGCAACGGCAGCGGTGGTGATTCTCGCCGCGCGCGCGGGACTTGAGACGCACCGCGATACGATCGAGGTGCTGCACATGCTGGGATCGACCGACGTGCAGGTCGCGCGGCTGTTTCAGCGGCGCATCGCGATCGACACGCTGCTCGGCGGCGTGATCGGTACGGTGCTCGCGATCGGCGTGATCGCGCTGGTCGGGATGCAGATCGCGACCTTGGGGTCGGATTTGCTCGCCGGGTTGAGTCTCGGGACGCGCGACTGGATCGTGCTCGCGGCGCTGCCGGTCGGTTTCGCGCTGCTCGCGACCTTTGCCGCGCGCCAGGCGGTGCTCACCACGCTCGGCCGCTATTTGTGATCATCCGCTTCCTTTTGGCGGTGGCGCTCTTCTATCTGGCG
>JAIXZV010000138.1 GCA_027489365.1 Sphingomonadales bacterium | reverse complement strand
TCTGCGCGAAGAGTTCGTGCGCGACTACGTGTTCCCGATGATGCGCGCCAATGCGGTGTATGAAGGCACCTATCTGCTGGGCACCTCGATCGCACGGCCGTTGATCGCCAAGCGCCAGATCGAGATCGCCAAGATGCTGAACGCCGATGCGGTCAGCCACGGTGCTACCGGCAAGGGCAACGATCAGGTCCGCTTCGAACTCGGCTATTATGCGCTGGCACCCGACATCAAGGTGATCGCACCGTGGCGCGAATGGGATTTGACCAGCCGCACCAAGCTGATCGAATTCGCCGAACAGCATCAGATTCCGGTGAGCAAGGACAAGCGCGGTGAGGCACCCTTCTCGACCGACGCCAACATGCTGCACACCTCGAGCGAAGGCAAAGTGCTTGAGGATCCGTGGGATGAGGTTCCCGATTACGTCTATTCGCGCACGGTAAACCCTGAGGACGCGCCGAACGAGCCTGAAATCATCACGATCGATTTCGAGCGCGGCGATGGCGTGGCCTTGAACGGCGTCGGCATGTCGCCGGCCACGCTGCTGGAGGCGCTCAACGAACTGGGCCGCAAGCATGGCATCGGGCGGCTCGACCTGGTCGAGAACCGCTTCGTCGGCATGAAGTCGCGCGGCATGTATGAGACGCCGGGCGGCACGATCTATCACCTCGCGCACCGCGGTATCGAGCAACTGACGCTCGATCGGGGTGCCGCGCATCTCAAGGACGAACTCGCGCCGCGTTATGCCGAGCTGATCTACAACGGCTTCTGGTTCTCGCCGGAGCGCGAGATGCTGCAGGCGGCGATCGACCATAGCCAGGCCAAGGTCACGGGCACGGTGCGGCTCAAGCTCTACAAGGGTTCGGTCAACGTCACCGGGCGCAAATCGCCTTATTCGCTCTATTCCGAGAAGGTCGTGACCTTCGAGGACGATCAGGGCGCCTACGATCAGCGCGACGCGGCTGGGTTCATCAAACTCCAGGCGCTCCGCCTGCGTCTGCTCGGGCGGCGCGATCGGTAACGATAGGTCACCCCGGCACACGGCCGGGGTGACGAAAGCGCGGCCTAACCACACCTTAACCCGCGTGCCGGTACATGCGTCGCATGGACCTGGACGACCTCCGCCGCACCCGGTTAGGCGACGTGCTGTGCGCGCTTGCGCTCGCGGTCGTGATGGCGGCGGCGTGGGCGTGGCGCGACTGGGCGGCGCTGTCGGCGCTGCGCTTGCCCGACACCGACGATGTGATGCGCCTCCAGCAGATTCGCGACTGGCTCGGCGGACAAAACTTTGCCGATCTGGCGCAGCACCGGCTCGGCGCGGCGCCCGGCCTGACGATGCACTGGTCGCGCCTGCCCGGTTTGGTGCCGGGCGCGATCATCCGCAGCCTTGCCCCGCTCGTCGGGACGCATTCGGCCGAGCTCGTCGCCGTGATCGTGTGGCCGACCTTGTTGTTCGCCGCCGCGCTGATGCTGGTCGCGCGGATCGCGCGCGTGCTCGGTGGCGCGCCGCTCGCGCGGACCGCGATCGTGGTGGCCGCGGTCGCCTTTCCGGTGACGACGATCTTCCTGCCCGGCCGGATCGATCATCACGGGCTGCAGATCGTGCTTCTGTTGATCGTCGTGCGCTCGCTCATCTCGCGTCCGGCGATGGAGCCGGGTCTGGCAGCCGGTCTCGCGGCGGCGGCGAGTCTGGTCATCGGGATGGAGACCGCGCCGCTGATTGTCGCGGCGGGCGTCGCGATGACGCTGGAATGGCTGCGCGCGCGCTCCGGCGCGGACGATCGCATGATGGGCTTCGGCATTGGCGTCGGCGCTGGCCTGCTCGCCGCGTCGATCGTCTTTCGTACCAACGGCTGGAATTACGCCGGGTGCGACGGCTTCACGATGATCGCGTGGCGCGCGGGTGTGATCGCCGCCTTCGCGCCGATGGGCATGGCGCTCGCCGCGCGCGACATCGCCCGGCCGCTGACGCGCGCGGTGCTGGGCGGGATCATCGCCGCGGTGATCGGCGTCGGCATGGTGCTGGTCGCGCCGCAATGTATCGCGCCCTACGGCATGGTCGATCCGCTGCTGGTGCGGCTGTGGCTGGGCAAGGTCGGGGAGGCGCAATCTTTGTTCGCCGCCCCGCTCGCCACCGCGATCGGCTATGCCGGGATCATGATTGCAGGCCTGCTGGCGAGTGCGTGGCGGCTCTACGCGACGCGCGACGGCCGCTGGGGTGCGTTGCTGATCGTGCAGCTCGCGGCCTTGCTGCTGACCATCGCGCAGCTTCGGGGGGCTTATGCCGGTGCAATCCTCGCCGCTCCCGGGCTGGCGGCGGTGATCGCGGCTGCACGGGCGCGGGGATCGGCCTGGCTGGCGAGCGCCTGGATCGCCTCGGCCGGGATGCTCTATCCGCTCGCGGCGCACGCGATGGTGCCCGCCACGGCAGGCCCGCCCGCGCCGCCCGCCGACCTGCCGCAGGGCAGCTGCACCGATCCCGCCGCGCTCGCCGGTCTCGCTAAGCTGCCGCCCGGACGGCTGCTCGCGCCGCTCGATCTCGGTGCCTATGCGATCGGTGCGACCCGGCTGTTGGTGGTCGGCGCGCCCTATCACCGCAACAATGCGGGCAACCTGGCGGTCTATCGTTTCTTCCTCGGCGATCCCGCGCAGGGTGCGGCGATCGCACGGGCATGGCATGTGCGCTATGTCGCGATGTGCGGCGATGCCTTTGCCGACGCCCCCGCCGGATCGTTTGCCAGCGCGCTGCGGGTCGGCCGCGCGCCGGCCTGGCTTCGCCCGATCGCGTCATCCGATCGCGCACTCCGCGTCTTCGCCGTCGAACCCGGCTTGTTTCCGGAACCACCCGCGCGGTAAGAGCCGCAGATGAACGGGGCGGACATTCACGGATCGAACGCGGCAGACGACGGCCCGGCGCTGCATTGGTGGCAGACGCGCTGGTTCGTCGCGGTCATGGCGCTGATCGCGATGGTGCCATTGCTCCGCCCCGAGATCCCGCCTTTGGTCGATCTGCCCGGCCATATGGGGCGCTACCGCGTCCAGTTGTCGCACGATCAATATCCCTGGCTGCTCGAGTGGTACAATTTCAACTGGCAGCTGATCGGCAATCTCGGGATCGACTTGCTCATCATCCCGCTCGCCCCGCTGTTCGGGCTGGAACTGGCGGTCAAGCTGATCGTCATGACGATCCCGGCGCTGATGGTGACGGGCCTGCTGTGGATCGCGCGCGAAGTGCATGGCCGCATCCCGCCGACCGCCTTGTTCGCGTTGCCGCTCGCGTACAGTTACCCGTTCCAATTCGGTTTCGTGAATTTCGCGCTGGCGATGGCGATCGCGCTCAACGCCTTTGCCTTGTGGTTGCGTCTTGCGCGGCAGGGGCGGTTCCGGCTGCGCGCAGCGATCTTCGTGCCGCTGTCGTGCGCCTTGTGGGTGTGCCACACGTTCGGCTGGGGTGTGCTCGGCGTGCTCGCTTTCTCGGGCGAGATGGTGCGCCAGCATGACGCGCGCACCGATCGCGGGCCGCTGAGCTGGATCAAGGCGTGGGTCCGCGCCGGGTTCGGCTGCATCCCGCTCGCGCTGCCGATCGTGCTGATGATCGCGTGGCGCAGCGGCGAACATGTCACCGGGCAGACCGCCGACTGGTTCAATTGGCGCGCTAAGATCAGCTACGCGACGATGGCGCTGCGCGATCGCTGGATTGGATTCGACGTTGCCTCGGTCGCGGTGCTGGCGCTGATCCTGTTTCGTGGCTTTCGCGACCCGGCTGTCGAATATTCACGCAATCTTGGCCTGTCGGCGCTGTTTCTGCTGACGGTCTATCTGTTGTTGCCGCGCATCGTGTTCGGATCGGCCTATGCCGACATGCGCCTTGTCCCCTTCGTCTTCGCGATCGCG
>JAIXZV010000306.1 GCA_027489365.1 Sphingomonadales bacterium | reverse complement strand
GCGATCGGCGTGGCGACCGGTTTCGCGCGCGACGGCAATGGTGCGGCGTGCCTGGCCGGGGTGACCTGCTTCCTGGTGACGACCGAGGCGGGCAAGTCGCTGCTCACCGTGCCGCCCGAAGCGGTGACGGGCTTCACCGGCGCGTCGGTCGATCTCGCCACGGCGGCGTGGAAGGCCAAGGTGATGGCGCGGCTCGACGTGCCGATCGGGATTATCTCAGGGCTCGTCGGGGGGATGTTCTACAATCGCTTCGCGACGATCAAGCTGCCGGAATATCTGGCTTTCTTCGGCGGCCGTCGGTTCGTGCCGATCGTCGCGGGGCTCGCCGGGCTGGCGCTGGCGATGGTGGTCGGTTTCGGCTTTCAGACGATCAGCGGTGGAATCGATGCGCTGAGCGTCGCCGCGACCAGTTCCGGGGCACCGGGGGTTTTCGCGTTCGGCGTGCTCAACCGGCTGTTGCTCGTGACCGGGCTGCACCATGTGCTGAATAACGTCGCCTGGTTCGTGGTCGGCGACTGGCACGGCACGACCGGCGATCTGCGGCGGTTCTTCGCGGGTGATCCGAGCGCGGGCAGCTTCATGGCGGGGTTCTTCCCGGTGATGATGTTCGGTCTGCCCGCGGCGTGCCTCGCCATGTATCATGCCGCTGCGCCCGATCGGCGCAAGGCGGTCGGCGGGATGTTGTTCAGCCTGGCGGTGACCTCGGCGCTGACCGGCGTGACCGAGCCGATCGAGTTCAGCTTCATGTTTATCGCGCCGTTGCTGTACGGCATCCACGCGTTGCTGACCGGGCTGTCGATGGCGGTGATGGACGTGCTCGGGGTGAAGCTCGGCTTCGGCTTTTCGGCCGGGCTGCTCGATTATGTGCTCAATTACAGCAAGGCGACGCGCCCGCTGTTGCTGCTGCCGGTCGGGGCGGTGTATTTCCTGCTGTATTACGGGCTGTTCCGCTTCTTCATCCGCCGCTTCGATTTGCCGACACCGGGGCGCGAGGCGCTGGTCGAAGCACCCGCTGGGGCGCAGCCGGTCAGCGCGGGCGGGCGCGGCGCAGCGTTTGCACGGGCGCTCGGCGGGGCGGCGAACCTCACCACGGTGAACGCCTGTACGACGCGGCTGCGGCTGGTGGTGCGCGATCAGGCCGCAGTCGATGATGCCGCGTTGAAGGCCCTCGGTGCGCGCGGGCTGATCCGGCCGTCGGCGACGGCGTTGCAAGTCGTGCTCGGGCCGATTGCCGATGTCGTCTCGGTCGAGATCCGCGATGCGCTGGCGTTGGGGGATGGTGCTCCGGCAGCGGAACCGGCTCCGACGGCGGTGTCCGAGGCGACGGTTACGCTGGCGGCACCGCTGCTCGCCGCCTTGGGCGGGGTCGGCAACGTCGCCGAGACTGCGCGCTATCATGGTCGCTTGCGCATACTCCTGCGCGATGCGGGCAAGGCGGATGAGGCTGCGCTGGCGGCGCTGGACCTGCACGGGGTCGCACGCCCGGCACCCGGCGTGGTGCATTTGCTCGGCGACGCGGCGATGCTCGGGCGGCTGACCGCCGCCTGAGCCTTCGGCGGTAGGGCCAAAGAATTTCCCCGCTCCGTTCGTTTCGAGCGTAGTCGAGAAACAGCCGCAGGCGCTGTGCCAGGTTTCTCGACTACGCTCGAAACGAACGGAGGGAGGGCGCTCGCGAGCGCAGCGCTTACCCCGCCGCCGCCAAGGTTACCGGCCCGAGCACGCCCGACGCTGCGCCAGCCTCCGCCTCGATCAGCAGGGCGATCTGACGCGCGCCGCTTCCAGCGGGGACCTTTGCGTTGAGTTCGCCCGGCGCGAGGTCGGTCTTGGTCGCGACGCGCTGCCCATCGACCCACAGTTCCGCGCGGCCTGCGATCGTGGCGAAGCGCAGCGTGCCGCCGCGCGCCACCACCGCGCGCCACGGCTTGATCGCCGCGCGATAGACGCGCCAGCGCCCGACCGCTTCGGCCGGAGTCGGGGTTCCGCTGCGCACGAACGCCCAGCTGTTGTTATCACCGTCCCGCGGGGCGAGATCGGGCGAGGGACGGGTGGCGAACCCGGTCGAGCGGCGCCATTGCGCGATCCGCTGCTGCGGAATAATCGCCGGGACTTGTGCGGGGGGATCGATCGCCAGGCGGTCGATCGTCAGGCGCGCCGGGGCAAGGCCCTTGGCCTGGGCGGTCATGACGATCCGCCCGCGCCCGGTCTCGGCACGGACGATCACTTGCGCGAGGCCGTTGAACAGCGATCGCGCGCCGTGGTCGGGCGGCGACTGTTCGGGCTCGTGGCTGTTGGGGTCGCCATTGCCGAGCCCGATGATCGCCGCACCCTGCACCGTGACATCGACCGGCAGATTGGTGGTCGGCACATGCCGCCCGTGCGCGTCGATCGCGTCGACCGTTACCGGCTGCACATCCTCGCCATCGCCCGCCATCATGCTGCGTGCAGGCGTCAGGCGCAGTGCGACCGCTGGCCCGGCGGTCTCGTGCGCCGCGCGCGCGACGATCCGCCCGCCCCGCCGCGCGACGACTTCGATGCGGCCGGGGGCGTAGAGCACTTTCCAACTGTTGCCGAGGAACCGGTCAACCGCCTGCGTGCCGAGATCGCGCCCATTGAGGCTGAGCGTCACCTGCTCGGCATTGCTCATCGCCACGACATCGAGGGTCTGCCCCTCGCGCCCCGGCCAGGTCCAATGCGGGGCGAGGCTGACGACCGGCGCATCGTCGATCCATTGCGCGCTGCGCAGGCCGAAGGCGGTCTTGGGGAAGCCGCACAGATCGAGGATGCCGAACACGCTCGACGTGGTCGGCCAGTCATAGGGCGTCGGTTCGCCGTGATAATCGAAGCCGGTCCAGACGAACCCGCCCGCGACGAACGGGCGATCGGCGATCATCTTCCAGCTCGGGCCGTGCGGCGCGCCCCAGCCCGCCGCTTCGCGATCGTACGAAGTGGCGATGTGCGCCGCG
>JAIXZV010000060.1 GCA_027489365.1 Sphingomonadales bacterium | reverse complement strand
GCGCTCGCCAAGCGGGGGGTGAAGGTTGCTCATAGCGAGGCCCCCAAACGTGGGCGCCCCGCCAAGACGGAGGACGGCACATGACGAAAGACGATGTGATCGACCATTTCCGGGCCGAACCCGACTATTGGTTCGTGCCCAAGCTGTTCGGCATCGGCGCGACGCCGGTGACGTGGCAGGGCTGGGCGCTGACGCTCGGTTTCTCGGCGCTGCTGCTCCTCGACATCCGCTTCATGCCCGTCCCGATCGCCCGGCTCGTCGTCGGCGTGGCGCTGGCGGCCGCGTTCCTGACGATCTGCATCCGCAAGACGCAGGGTGGCTGGCGCTGGCATTGGGGGTTGGACAAATGATCCGCTTGCTCGCCATCGCGGCCTTGCTCGCCGCATCACCCGTCGCAGCCGCACCGACGCCGGTCGAGCTCACCGCGCCGGGTCCGCAAGGATCGCTCGCGGGCACATTGCTCGATCCCGATCCCAAGGGACCGCTCGTGCTGATTATCCCCGGTTCCGGCCCGACCGATCGCGACGGCAACAGTCCGCTGGGCGTCGCGGGCGGCCCGTACCGGCAGCTTGCCGAGGCGCTCGCCGCCAAGGGCATTGCGACGCTGCGGATCGACAAGCGCGGCCTGTTCGGCAGCCGCGCGGCGGTGGCCGATCCCAATGCGGCGACCACCGGCGGCTATGCCGACGACGTCCAGGCGTGGAGCAAGGTCGCGCGCGCGAAAACCGGGCGCAAATGCGTCTGGCTGCTGGGCCATAGCGAAGGCGGCATGGTCGCTCTGGTCGCGGCGCAGCGGCCCGAGGGGCTGTGCGGCATCATCCTGGTAAGCGCGATCGGCCGCCCGATGGGGACGGTGCTGCGCGAACAGCTAAACGCCAACCCGATGAACGCGCCGATCCTCGCCCCGGCCCTCGGCGCGATCGATTCGCTGGAGGCAGGCAAACTCGTGCCGCAGGCCACGCTCCCCGCGCCAATCCAGCCGCTCTTTGCCGACAAGCTGCAGGGCTATTGGATCGATCTGATGTCGCACGATCCGGCCAAGCTGATCGCAAGCGTCAAGCTGCCCGTCCTGATCCTGCAGGGCACGCGCGATATTCAGGTGAGCGTCGCCGATGCCGAAGCGCTGAAGCGCGCGCAGCCCAAGGCGGTGCTGACGCTGCTCCCCGGCATCAATCACGTGCTGCGCCCTGTGGCGAGCGACGACCGCATGGCCAATATCGCGACCTATGCCGATGCGACGCTGCCGATCTCGCCCGATGTCGCGGCAGCGGTGGTGGGGTTCGTGAACGGCTCAGGCAAATCGGACTGACAGAAACCACCGTTCGTTTCGAGCGAAGTCGAGAAACCCGAGCAGGGCGCTCTATCCCGGCTTCTCGACTACGCTCGAAGCGAACGGCGGGTGGGGCGTTTACCCCAGCGCCTCGTCCAGCAGCTTCGCCAGCCGCAACCCGCCGCGCTCGACTTCCAGCCGAGCAACCGGCACCAGCTTCGCGATCGTCGCCTCATCGAGCTTCAGGCGCGCAGGGGTCGGCGCGCACGGGTCGGACAGCACGCTGCCATACGCGGTGTCATGCGCGATCTGCCAGCTCTCGCGGCTCCAGTCGGTGACCGTGCCAGCCCCGAGCGTTGCGCGCACGCTTGCCGAATAGCGGCGAACCAACGGCGGCGGCGACGAAATCGCGCGCTCCGCCAGATACCCGTCCCAGATGCTGTGCAGATTGAGCCGCGCCGGGCCGTACAGGCCGTAATCGGCCTTGGCATCATTGCCGCCCTTGTCATCCTTGTCCCCGGCATGGAGCGGCTGGTGCAGATCGCCGACGAAGTGGATCAGGAACGCCAGCGCCTGAACCCGGTCTTTCAGCGAGGCGCGCTTGTTCTTGAGCAAGGCGACATCGCGCGTGATCTGCGCCGACACGCAATTGCCGTCCTTGCACGGGGTGGTCAGGTCGAACGGGCGGCAAATGCTGACGTTCTGATAATGCCACGAATAGGCAAAACCGAAGCGCGACTTGCCGTCGGCATCCTTCAGCGGCTTGACGCAATCGGCCCACACGCTCGCATCGGTCATGGTCGATGCCTTGCACTCGGGCGTATCGAGCAGATCGGAATGCGCCAGCAACGCCCGGATCGCGATCCGCGTCTTGGGCCGGACATTGGCCTCGGCGATCTGTGCGATCGTCTGATGGCCATATTCCCAATAAGCAGCGGCAGGGGAGGCGGTCGCGAAGAGCGCAACGGCGAGCAAAGCGGGGAGGGGACGAATCATGCGGTCCCCCTACGCGTGTTGTCATCCCCGCGAAAGCGGGGACACTATTCGTCGCCGAACACCGCAATCTCTCGTCCGCCGTCCGAGGTAAGCCGTGCGCGGTACATCCCCGGCGTCGTGAAATGCCACACCGCTTCGCCCTGCGGCCCAGTCGCGATGATGCCGCCCGATCCGCCAAGCGCCGTTACCTCCGCGATCACGCCCGCGACCGCCGTGTCCAGCGATTCGCCTGCGAGGCGCACCCGCGCGCAAATCTCATGCGCCACGCCCGCGCGGATGAAGAACTCGCCCGAACCCGTGCACGACACCGCGCCCGCCCGGTCATCGGCATAGGTGCCCGCCCCGATCAGCGGTGAGTCGCCGATCCGGCCCCAGCGCTTGCCCGTCACCCCGCCGGTCGAGGTCGCGGCGGCGACATGGCCGTGTTCGTCGCACGCCACCGCGCCGACCGTGCCGTATTTCATATCGACGTCGAATGCCCCGCCGCCCGCGAGCATCTCGGCCAGTTGCGCGCGGCGTTCGGGCAAGGCGAGCCAGTCCTGCGTCGCTGGCTCGCACCCTTGCGCTTCGGAAAAGGCATCCGCGCCCGCGCCGCTCAGCAGCACGTGCGGGCTGTGCGCCATCACCGCCCGCGCAAGACTCACCGGATGCCGCGTCGCGCGCACGCCCGCCACGGCACCGGCATTCCGATCGCGCCCGTCCATGATCGCCGCATCCAGTTCGGCGACTCCGTCATAGGTCAGCGCAGCGCCGCGCCCAGAATTGAAATGCGGATCGTCCTCCAGCACGCGCACCGCCGCTTCGACCGCGTCGAGCGCCGCGCCGCCGCCCTGCAGGATCGCGGCGGCGGCATCGAGCGCACGACCCAGCGCTTCACGCGCGCCCTCGGCTTGTTCTGGCGTCACGCTCGCGCGCGTCATCTGCCCCGCGCCGCCGTGCACTACGATCGTCCAGCTCATGCATTCCGCTCCCGTCGATCGCGCGGGCGCAGGCCGATCAGCGGGCGCAGCCAGCCGATCTCGCGCCCGACCACGTAAAAGGCCCAGCACCCGCCGACCGTCGTCGTCAGCAGGATCAGGAATTCCACCACCGCCGGCAGCCCGAGCGGCAGCAGCGCGCCCTCGACCCCGACGATGATCGTCTGGTGGATAATATAGAAAGGAAACACCGCCTCGGTCAGCACGCGCCGCCACGGGTGATCGCGGTTGAGATAGGTATCGGCGAGGCCAATCAGCGCGACGATGATGCTCCACCCCTGCAGCGCGCGCGCGGCGGCGAACAGGATACCCCACGGCCAGCTCGGCGTCGTGCTGCCGGGCCATTCGATCTCGATCGCCACGACCACGCCGTAGCACAGCAGCCCCACGCCCAGCGCCCACGGCCACCACCGCCGCATTGCCGCCAGGGCAGCGGGCGATCCGGCGAGGGCAAAGCCGAACAAAAAGCCCGGCAGATATTGCGCGTGCGACACCAGATCATTGACCAGCGTGTTGGTCGGCCCGATGCCCGGAAACAGCCAAGCGCTCACCACGATCAGCCAGGCGGCGGGGATCACCCACACTAGGATCGTGCCGAACAGCCGGTCGAACAGCGTCTGCAACTGCAACCGGCCGAACAGCGCGACCAGCACCACCAGCAGCATCGTGTAGGTCCACAGATAGGCGACGAACCACAGATGCTGCCACGTCGGCAGGATCACGCCATTAACGCTGCCGAAGCGGAAATAATCGTGCAGCAGGAAATAGCCGAAATCATGGGTATAGCCACGCTGCGTGGTCAGCTCGATCCACGGCTGCACCGGCACTACCACCAGCATTCCGAACAGCAACGGCACGATCAGCCGCGCGGTGCGATTCGCCGCAAACCCCGCCGTGCCCGAACCCTTCCCCAGCAGCGCACGGCTGGCATAGCCCGACACCACGAACAGCAGCAGCAAGCGCCAGCTATTGAGCGCCAGCATCGGCAGCACCACCCAATCCTGCGGCTGCGCGGTTTTGACATGGTATCCCCAAGGCACGAACACCATGCCGATGTGATACAGGATCAGCAGGCCGAACGCGCCGATACGTAACCAGTCGAGACCGAAGTGCCGTTCCATCGCGCGGCCTTAGACGACCCGTCGCGTTCGTCCAATCGCAAGCTATTTCGGTTGGCCGCCAACGGCGCTATAGCGCGCACGCAACCAGAGGAAATCGATCATGTCCCTCCGTCCGTGGCGCGACATCAACCGCCGTCAGAGCCGCCAGATCATGGTCGGCACTGTCCCCGTCGGCGGCGACGCGCCGGTCAGCGTCCAGACCATGACCAACACGCCGACCGAGGACGTGAAGGCGACGGTCGACCAGATCCGCCGCTGCGAGGATGCCGGGGTCGACATCATCCGCGTCTCCTGCCCCGATGTGGAGAGCACCGCCGCGCTGAAACAGATCGTCCGCGCCAGCCGCGTGCCGATCGTTGCCGACATCCATTTTCACTATAAGCGTGCGCTCGAAGCCGCCGATGCGGGCGCCGCTTGTCTGCGCATCAACCCTGGCAACATCGGCTCGGCCGCGCGCGTGAAGGAAGTGGTCGACGCCGCCAAAGCGAACGGCTGCGCGATCCGCATCGGCGTCAACGGCGGGTCGCTCGAAAAGCATCTGCTCGAAAAATATGGCGAGCCGTGCCCCGATGCCTTGGTCGAATCCGCGATGGATCACATCAAGCTGCTGCAGGATCATGATTTTCACGAATTCAAGGTCGCGGTGAAGGCGTCCGACTTCTTCCTTGCGGTCTCCGCCTATCAGCAATTGGCCGAAATGGTCGATTGCCCGCTGCATCTCGGCATCACCGAGGCCGGCGGGTTCGTCGGCGGGACGGTGAAGTCCTCGATCGGGATCGGCTCGCTTTTGGGGTTCGGCATCGGCGACACGATCCGCGTCTCGCTCTCGGCCGAGCCCGAAGATGAAGTGCGCGTCGGCTTCGAAATCCTCAAGGCGCTCGGCATCCGCAACCGCGGCGTCCGCGTTGTGAGCTGCCCGAGCTGCGCGCGCCAGGGCTTCGACGTGATCCGCACGGCGCAGGCGCTCGAAGAACGGCTCCAGCACATTCGGACCCCAATGAGCCTCTCGGTGCTCGGCTGCGTGGTCAACGGACCCGGCGAAGCGCGCGAAACCGACATCGGCCTCACCGGCGGCGGCAATGGCAAGCACATGGTGTACCTGTCGGGCGTGACCGATCACACCGTCAATTCCGAGGATATGCTCGAACACATCGTCAAGCTGGTCGAGGAAAAGGCGGCGGCGATCGAAGCGCATGACGCGGCGGTGGCACTGGCCGGAGCGCAGGCGGTGGCAGCGGAATAGGTCTTGTGGTATGTGATGGGTATCAGGAGGTGCTCCATGACCTATCACGCGAAAGTCATTACCGGTGGTAAAATTGTGATTCCGGCCGAACTTCGCCGCGAACTCGGCATCAAGGATGGCGATTCACTCGTGTTCGAACGTGGCGAAAATGGCAGCCTCGAACTGAAAACCTACGGACAAGTCGTCAGGGAGGTCCAAGCGGCGTTTCGGGCGATGCGTCCGGCCGGCAAGAGCGGCAGTGTCGTCGATGAACTCATCGCGGAGCGGCGCGCGGAAGCTGCCAAGGAGGATGCCGAATTTTCGGCTTGGCAGCGGGACCGCACCAACGGATGATCTGCGTTCTTGACGCATCTGCAGTCTTGGCGATCCTGCTCGACGAGCGCGGTGCCGATGCGGCGATCGGTTTCGCGCGCGGTGCATTGATATCCGCTGTCAACATGACCGAGGTCTTGGAAAAATTTTCGGCCAAACCAGACGATAGTGAAGCGGCCAGTGCCGCTGTTCGGCGACTTGAGATCACCGTGGAACCTTTCGATTCCCGTCAAGCGCGTATTGCGGCTGAATTGAAGCCGGGTTTTGTCGGTAAAGATATTTCGCTTGCCGACCGCGCCTGTATGGCATTGGCGCTGGACCGGCAGGCGGCGGTTGTCACGGCCGATCGCGCG
>JAIXZV010000409.1 GCA_027489365.1 Sphingomonadales bacterium | reverse complement strand
GAACTCTACGATCCCACCGACCAACTGGTTCGCCAGATCGACACCCTCCCCCACCCCCGAGCCCTCCACACCGCCTCGATCGTCGGCGGGATGGTCTATCTGATCGGCGGGGTGAATCAGGATTGGTCGCTGGCGACGGACGTGCTGGTGCTCGATCCCGCGACGATGCGTTTCACGCCCGTTGCCGGCACGCCGCTGGCCGTGCCGCGCGTCGCCCATGCCGCCACGCTGTTGCCGAACAATCGCATCATGGTCAGCGGCGGGCTGACCTTGCCGCAGAACCAGCCGTTCATGACGATGGAAGCGCTGTTCGCGGCGCTCGAGGCGACCAAATCGGTAGCAGTGTTCGATCCCGCGACGCCGGGCTGGCAGACCTATGCGGACCTCGCCAAAGCGCGCGCCGGGCACAGCGCGACACTTTGTCCGGTGGTGAAAAGCGCAGCCGATGGCGGCGGGCCAGCGGTCCCGCCCGTGGCCAACACCGTGATCTTCGTCGGCGGGCATGACGGTGGCGCGATGCCGCCGGGATCGGTCACGCCACCCGGAGCGATCGGCACGGTGTGGAACGATGCGGAAGTTACCAACACCGTCGACTGGCAACCGACCGGCCAGACCTATCCGATCCAGGCGGGCAGCGTAACCGGCAGTGCGCGGTACGATCAGGTCGCAGTCCCCTTGCCCAACAATATGGGCGTCCTTGTCGTCGGCGGCCAATCCGCCACCGCCGCGGTATCCGACGACTGGCTAATCGGAGCCTTCGCCGATTATGCCGCCGGGGCCGACGCGGCACCAACGGCGATCCCGACTTTCTTCGCGGCACCGCCACTCGCGACGGCACGCTCGAACCACGCCGCCGCATTGTTGACCGGCGACAAGGTCGCGGTGGCGGGGGGTGTGGCTGGGACGACGGTGCTTGCATCGGTCGAGACGTTTGCGGTGACGGCGGGGGCGAGTATTCCCTTCGATGTTGCGGCGGTGCTGGCCCCGGGGATCGTCGGAACGCCGCTGCCAGCCCCGCAAGGCTATGCCGCGTTCGCGCCGCTGGCGCAGGACTTCCTGCTGCTGACCGGCGGGCTCAATGCGCTGCAGCCAGCCAGCTACACCGGTGCGGTGGTGGCGCTCGATGCCGATGTCGGCACTTTCCAGACGCTACCGGGGCCGGTGCTGACCACGCCGTTCACGCTGGCACCAGTCGGCACCATATTGCTTGCCGACGGCACGATCCTGATCGTCGGCGCGACGACGCCCGCTCCGTTCCCGACCGCGACGACGGCCATGACCGCCTTTGCCTGGACCTTCGATCCCACCACCGGGCTATCGACCAGTACCGGCGCGCCGATCACGCCGCGGATCGGCGCGACGCTGTCGCTGCTCGCCAACGGTACGGTGCTCTATGCTGGCGGCTTCGGGCTGGGCGATGCCGGCTATGCCGTGCTCGACACCGCCGAAGTCTATGATCCCAAAAGCCGCACCTTCCGCAAGGTCGGCAACACCATGACCACCCCGCGCTGCGGCCATAGCGCGACCGTGCTGACCGATGGATCGGTGCTGCTGGCGGGTGGCTTCAGCTTTCCGCCGCTGCTCTACGACCCACCGGGAGTGGAGGCGATCTGGGTGCCGTGCCTCGCCACCGCCGAGAGCTTCACCACCGCGACGCAGACCTTCACCGCCATCACCACCGTTTTGGAAAGCGGCTTCGCGATGCATTCGGCGACGTTGCTGCCCAGCGGCGATGTGCTGATCGCGGGCGGCTTCAGCGCCTTTCAGGGAACGACCCCGTTCGAATCGCTGGTGATCTGGCCGATCGCCCAGACCGCGATCTTCAATATCGCGGCACAGGCCTTTGCCACGATCGCCGCGATGGAGACGCCGCGCGCGATGCATTCGGCGACGGTCCTGCCCAACGGCAAGGTGTTGCTGGCGGGGGGTGCGACCGACTGGACGATGGCCCCCAGCGCCACCACCACGATGTTCGATTCGACCAACTTCACCTTCGCCGCCTGGACCGACCTGTCCACCCCGCGCCGTGCGCAAGGTGCGGTGCTGGTCGAGGAAGGCGTGCTGATACTGGGGGGCGATACCGCTTCGACCTATGAGATCGTGCCGCTCAGCGGCGCAGGCGGTGAGCCGGTCTATCCGCTGCCGATGGCGCTGCCGTCGCCCAGCTATCCCAATCTGGTCGCGCTGACCGCCGGGGTAAACCCGATCCCGCTCGCCAATCACGGTGTCTATGCCTTTGGTGGTCAGGTCGATGGCAGCGGCGCATCGACGTGCACCGCGATGCTGTATGTCGAGGCCCCGCCGCCCGCCGATTCCGATGCGCGGCGTCAGGCGCTGGTCTATACCCAAAGCCGCCAGCTCCATCTGGCGCCGCCGATCGACAATGCCCCGATACCGGGCAACACCCCGATCGGCCAGGACGCAGTGAACGACAGCACCTTGGTACTAACCGGGCTGATCGACCAGATCAGCGTCGGCCAGGCGCTGTTGCTGGCGGGGAACCCGCCGCTGGCGCTGACGCTCGGCGGCGTTTCGCTGATCGGGGGCGCGACCTTGCCACCGAATACGCTGACGATGGTTTACAGCCCGATCCCCCAACGCGACAAGAACTGGTGGTGGGCTAACATTCCCGACACGGGCAATCTCTCGCTCGAAACCGATCCGGAGGGGCACCCGCGTTCTGCGTTCCACTATCTCTCCGGCAACGGCACGACGATCGGGAACGTCACCTCGGCGCAGCTCGCTTTGTTCACCCGGCCCGTGCAAAGCGAGCCGGTAACGGTGAAGGCGATCGTCAAATCCGCCGCGCACAACACCACGACAGTGACGCTGCAGGAGCCGCTGCGCTATTTATATGATCGCACCACCACCATCGTGTACGGCAATGTCGTCGAAGTGACGCAGGGCAGCACGGTCGCGGGAGAAGTGCTGGGCAGCGGTGACGGGCAACGACCGTTCCAGCAATTCCTGCTCAAACAGGCACCGCTGACCTGGCTGGAGGAAGCCGACGGGACGATCGCGCCGCAACTGACCGTCACGGTCAATGGCGCGATCTGGCAGCGCGTGCAGGCGCTGGGCGACTGCGGGCCGGATGCGCGCGCCTATCAACTGACCCAGGATGCGCAGGGCCGTGCGCAGATCACCTTCGGCGATGGCGTGCACGGCCTGCGCCCGCCGACCGGTGCCGACAACATCACGGCGACCTACCGCGTGGGTGCGGGTGCGAGCGGCAATGTCGCGGCCGGCAGCATCACGCGACCGCCGACCGCCGTGGGCGGAATCAAGGGCGTGCTCAATCCGGTCGCGGCGAGCGGCGGGATCGGCGCCCCGCCGCGCAGCGCGCTGCGAGGACAGATTTCGACCGGCGTCAGCGATCTGGGGCGAATCATCACGCGGCGCGACATGGTGACGTTCGTGCTCAACCGCCCCGAAGTGGGATCGGCCGACCTGACGTCGATCGACGACGCGCACCGGACGATTTTCCTGCTGACACTGGCCGAGCCGAACAACGGCGTGCCCGACATGTTTTCGCCCGCGTTCAAATCGCTGACCGCCGCGGTACAGGCCGCGATGGCGACACGGCTCGACCTCCGGCTGCTGCCGTTCGAACCCCAGCCCTTCAAGGTCACGGGGTGGTTTCGCGCGGATGCGGGGTCGGACATCCACGCGATCCAGCAATCGATCGGCGAGGCGATCGGCGCCGCTTATGCCCTGTCGGTGATGGCGTTCGGCGAGATCGTGCGCGCCAGCGACATCGCGCGGATCGTCCAGGCGGTGCCCAATGTGAAAGCGGCCGGCGTCGATCAACTCTGGGCGCCGACCGAGGGCAGTTCGCCTGCCGCGCCGGCCGCAACGGCCGGGCAGCCGCAGCCGATCCCCGATCAAGAGGTGCTGGCACCCCGGCCCGCGCAGCTTAATCCCATCACCGGCGCGCAAATTCTCTACATCAGCGCCGATGCCGACGCCGTGACCTTCGCCGCGCGCGATACCGCTGGCGGAGATGGCCAATGACCGACACCAGCAGCCAGCACAACGGCGCGCCGCTTCCCGATCCGCTGTATGAACTGCTGCCCCCGGTGTTTCGCATGGCGGACATCGCGCAGGGCTATCCGCTGTTGGCGCTGTCCAAGGTATTCGATCACGTCCGTGAACAGATTGGCGACGCGATCGTCGAACTGGAGGACGATTGGTTCATCCAGACCTGCCCGACCGAGCTGATCCCTTATGTCGCCGCGCAATTGGGGCTTGAGATCGCGGAGCCGGTCCGCCCCGAACATCGTGCGCTCGTGGCCGATACGCTCGGGTTCCGACGGCGCAAGGGTATCGCCGCCGCGATCCCGCGCCGGGTGCGCGACGGCAGCGGCTGGTATGCGCTGTACGCGCCGAACGCGGCGACGCCGCTTGCAAGCTGGCCGTTGCCCGATGCCGAGCCAGGCGATCCGTCGGACCCATCCACCACCCCATCATACGGCCTGTTGCGGGTGTGGCGCCTGCCGAGCTTTGCCATGACCGGTGTGACGCCCATCGGGGCGGGGGCCCCGCGCACCTACCGGTTCAATCCGTTGGGCCTGGCCCAGCCGCTCTACAATCTTGCCAACACGCCGCTCGACTGGGTGGCCGCGCCGCCGGTCACCGCGCTGCCGGTGCGTTTGACGACGGCGATGCTGGCGGCGGATCTCGAACAGTATAACCGCGTCTGGACGATTCCCGGAACCGGCCCCGCCAACGCGCCGCTCTACGGCCCCGAGCGCGGGCTTGTGATCCGTTATCGGCAGACCGCGACATCGAACTGGACGACGCTCGGTCCCGACGGCGTCCGCGCCATGCCGCTCGGCGTCGCCGCGCTGCAACCACCCGCCCCCGATTTTCCGCTGCTGCAGGGCGGAACGCTCAACCCGCCATCGATCACCGCGCAGACGACGACGCTCAATCTCAATTATGGCGACGCCCATGCGGTGCTAACGATCGAGGTGCCCGCAAACCCGGCGATGAGCGCTTTGGTGACGCTGCTGCAAAACGCCATCACCACATGCGTTGTGACGCCGGGAACGCAGGTCAGCGAAGCCGATGTGCATGGGTTGATCGCGGGCTCGCTCGGCAACGCCTTGTTGATCGTTCCGGCGACCGTGCCGAGCGCGATGCTGTCGCTGCTGCCGGTGAACGGTAGCCAGGATCCGCTGATGCTGAGCGGCACCGCAGGTACCGGCATCGCTGCGGCGACGCTGCCACTCGATGCCACCCGGCTGGCGTTGCTGACCGACGCGCCACCGGGAACGACGATGACGTTCACCGCGCCGACCAGACAGGTCCTGAATGTCCACCTGCCGCTGGCGGCCACCGTGGTGACCCCGCAGGACGCCGAACAAGCGCTCGCGCAACAATTGACCAACTGCTTCACCTGCCTGGCTGGCGCGCGCGTGGTGATCGTTGCGCCCGCCTCCAGCCAGACGCCAATGGCCCCAACCGCCCCCGCCTGGCAGTTGGGGCTGGTCCCTGCGGTGACGATCGATCCCGACCAGGGGGTATTCAGCTGGCCCGCGGCCTGGGCCGCTCCGGCGGCGCTGGCGGTGGATTATGGCATCGCCCTGCCCGGCGCGGTCGGCGGGGTTGGTCCGCGCGCAGGGGTACCGACCCCGACCGGCGCGGTGACGCTGTACGACGCAGGCAATACCGGCTGGATCGTCACGCAACTCAGCCTGTGGGAGAGCGCGCCGCAGCCCTTCACCGTGCTGGTCATGCAATCGAGCGCGACACGCTACATCAACGCGCAAGTGATTTCGCCACCGCCCGGCGACACGCTGTGGATTACCTCCGCGCCGGGCAGCCAGGCCGTGCTGATCGTCTCCAACCCGGGATCATTTACGCTGACCGGACCGACATCATCCGGGACCTCGGGCACGGTCGGCATGGCCGCGATTCTGTTGCGCGGCGCGATCTGGCTCAACGGCGGCAACCTCAACCTGAGCTTGAGCGACATGACGCTGGCACCGCCGAGCGGTAGCGCGATCCTGCCCGCGCCGCCGCCCGCACCCGCACCGCCCCCGCCGCTGCCTCCGTTCGGCGGCGCGGCGCGGATCGTGCTGGAACGCACGATCTCCGCACCGCTGGATTTCACGCGCGTCGCGGGCACGCTGGCGCTGGAGAGTTGTGCGCTCAGCCCGCTGAACACGCCGCCCGGCACCATGACGACTCCCGTGCTGATCGCACCGCTGCTCGACGCTCGCATCGTGCGGACCACGCTGATGGGCAGTGCGCAGATTTCGGGCGGGCTGGAGGCACTCGATTCGCTGTTCGCGGGCGTGCTCACCTGTTCGGCAAACGCGACCTTCGCCAATTGTTATGTTGCCGAGTTGCACTATTTGAGCGGTGCCAATGCGACGGCGGATACCGCCCTCAGCACCGCGCTCGCGCTCGATCCGCCCGGTTTTGCGATCGCACGCTGCACGCATTGCGGGAAGTTGAGCGGCATCGGCGCGCGCCACGTGATGCTGCGCTATCTGGTCTTGGGCACCCCGATCGCCGACTATTGCGTCTGTACCGAGCCCGGCGACGTCAGCGTGACGACAGACGCGGCCAACGCCACCGCGGCCGATGCCCAGCTTCTCCAGATGCTGTCGGCGGGCACGGAATTTCTGGCGCAGCCGCCGGTGTTCGCGGCGGACAATGCCTGGCCCATGCCCGGTTTCGCGCGCTTGGCCCCATTTCCGCTGAACCCGCGCGCGATCACGGCCGGTGCATCCAATCGCGACGAGTTGGGCGTGTATAACCTCGCCGTGCCGACGGCGCGCCGCGCCGAGCTCGATGCCGCTCTGGACGATGCCCTGCTGGAGGGGGTGACGCTCGATCTGCGCTTCGAAAGCTAATCGTACCGCTTGAACAGGTTCGGGTCGATCGTCGTCATCGAGCCGAATTGATCGATATGCTCAAAGCCCTCGATCAGATCGATCGACATCATCTCACCACCGGTGGTGGGCACATATTTGCCGGTCTTATCCAGCGCATATTCGGAGCGATGCGGCGACATCAGCGCCGCCTGTTCCGACCCCGGACTCATCGGCACCTTGGTCTTGCCATCCCACTGATCCGGAATGTCGAAATTGAAATGGATGCGGTTGCTCACCGGAATATTGATCTTGGTATGCGGGCCGAAACCGGGGATATTCCCGTGCATATCGTTGGCGGCCTTCATGAATTCCTGCGTCTCAGGCGAATGCAGCGTTAGCTTTGCGCCATTTTTCTTTGCCTCTTTCAGGTTCTTACGCGCCTTCCGCAATTTCGAAATCTGACTCTCCACCTCCTTGCTATAATAGACCTTTTGGATCTTCTTGGTAATTTTCGGCTCATTGCGCTTGAGCCGTTTGGCGCTCGCAACCTCCAGCCGCCCCGACCAACGATCGAGATCGTCACCGTCCTCGGTGCCGTCGAGGAACAGTTCGGTGCTCCGCTTGATCGCCCCGAAGGGGAAGCGATGCGGCATCGCCAGATCGAGATCGGAGGGTTTCATGTCCGACTCGTCCTTGCCGGTCTGCAGTCCGTAGGCGATCTTGGCGAGTTTGTAGGCGCCCGACGAAAAATTCGGACGCACCTTCCCTTCTTTCTCTTCTTTTTCGTGCTCAGCCCGCAGACGATCATAATAGGCGTCGGTATCCGCGAAGGTGAAACGTTTTACTTCCTTGGCGGCCCAGTCGCGGACCGTGCCGACCCAACCGACGCCCAGTTCGTCGCCAATCTCGTTCCGGGTCTCGACGATCAGGTTGTTCGTCGCCTTCGTGGTCTTGCCGTCATAATCGCCCTTCAGCGGCCCATCGTCGATGGTGAACTTGCCTTGTACGACGCCCCCCGCAGGGGCCGCCACCGGGCCTGCCGAGGGCACCACGGTGCCTCGCTCCGCCGCCCCCCGGCTACGGCCATAAGCGACACTCGCATCACCCATCCGATCGGCCTCGCGCTCAAGGCGTGTGTCGTCATTGATCGCGGTACCGCCGAGGTCGACCGTCGGGAACACCCGCCCCTCGGCTTGCTGCACGACATGCCAGGCCTCATGCGGCAAGTGCCGTTCCTGCCCCGGGGCGAGGTGAATATCGGTTCCGTCGGCATAAGCCAGCGCATCGATCTGCGCCGGGCGGGCCGATCCGTAATGCACCCGCACCGCATCCATCGACAGGCCCGACAAGCCCTCCAATCCGGCCTTGAGACCGTCAGGCAGACCGGTCCGATTACCCCCGCCCCCGCCCACGCACAAGCCCAAGCCGCGCGGACTCGGGCCGCCATCGGCGCGCGGTGTCCTAGGAGTTCGGGCCGATACCGCCTGGGCCGCGCGACCTGCGGGCTTGGCAAGGCGGGCAAAGCCCATCGCTATTTGATCCGGATGATCATGATCAACGCGACAAAGCCCGGTGCCGGCACTTGGAAACTGTTCGCCGCCAAGATGTGATGGTGATTGCCGTCGTTGATCCCATCATCGCCAGTAAGGACGTAACGCCACGTTGCGTTGGGTTTCGTGCCCTGGATAATGTAATTGAACTGATCATCGCTCTGCTGAGCGGCGGTCGGCGAGGTGCCCACCTCCGGGCTGCTCCATCCGGCGGTGTTGAACGTCGCGTCACCACCGGAATCGCCAACCCCGAGATTGCCGCCCGATCCGAGCGCGTAGCGATTGACCAGATTAGGCAGCGCCATCCCATCGAACGGACTGTCCGGATCGCTGACCATAGACCCGTCGCACATCACGAATCCCGGCGGGAAGGTGATCGTCCTGGTTCCATCGGCGGCGGTCGCGATCGCGCTGGGCGGCGGATACCAGGGCACCACCGATCCAACCGGCACCGCATACAGAATCTCGATCGGCGGCTGCGACGGCGTCGGCGCGGGGGAGGGAGCGGAAGAGGCCATAGCGTTGTGGAGAGTAACCCCGGTGTCAATCCCAGACAAGTTGATTCGAAATCGAAGGCTGAGCCCCTACCAGATTTTTGTTATACTTGCGCGCCATAGAAAATGGGAGGCCCCATGGTGCCAATGACGGTCGTCAACCCCAGTGCGACCGCCATGCCGAGCCGGCGAAGGACGAAAGTCCGATATCGGGAGGCACCGGTATGCCCCGCCCTATTTCGCCTTTGTTGCCGCGATGTAGCGGTTGACCTGCTCCTCCAGCACCGAGAGCGGCAGAGCGCCCTGGCTCAGGACCGCTTCGTGGAAATCGCGGATGTCGAATTTGGGGCCGAGCTCCTGTTCTGCGCGCTTGCGCAGCTCGGCGATCTTGAGCTGCCCGACCATGTAGCTGGTCGCCTGGCCCGGCCAGTTGAAATACCGGTCAACTTCCCGCCCGATGTCCTTTTCCGACACCGAGCTGTTCGCCTTGAAATAAGCTACGGCCTGTTCACGCGTCCACCGCTTGGAATGAATTCCCGTGTCGAGCACCAGCCGAATGGCGCGCCAGACTTGCAGCGACAGCATACCGAACCGCGCATAGGGGTCCTTATACACGCCCATCTCATTCGCCAGCCGTTCCGAATACAGGCCCCACCCCTCGATATAGGCACCGTAGCCGCCAAATTTGCGGAACTTCGGGATGCCGGTCAGCTCCTGCTGCCGCGCGATCTGGAAATGATGGCCCGGTGCGCCCTCATGCGCGGCAATGCCGGCAACCTGCACCCTCTGCGTCTGGTTCATGTCGACCAGATTCACGTAATAGATCCCCGGCCGCGATCCGTCGGCGGAGGGCGGATTGTAGAACGCGGTCGAGGCAGTGCCTTCGCGCCACTTCTCCACCGCGCGCACCTCCAACGGTGCCTTGGGCAGGACCCGGAAATAGCGCGGGGCGGCGACCATCACCGACGCGATCACGGCGCGGGCATCGCCCAGATACTGCTCGCGGCCGGCACTGGTGTTGGGATATTTGAACTTCGGATCGGTACGGATGGAGTCGAAGAACTGCTCCAGCGTGCCGGCAAAGCCGACCTCCTGCTTGATCGCCTCCATCTCCAGACGGATCGCCGCGACCTGACGCAGGCCGAGGTCATGGATCTGGTCGGCGGTCAGGTCGGTCGTCGTCGAACCCTTCAGCCGGTCGGCATAATAGGCTGCGCCGTTCGGGAGGCTCCACGCGCCGAAATTGCCCTTGGACAGCGGTTCGATTGCATCCAGCGCCGCGAAAAGCACGTCGTAGCCGCGGCGGAACGGCCCGGTCAGCGCCGCGCTGGCGTCAGCGAGAAGCTTCGCTTTCGTCGCCTCGGGCACCTTTAGCGCGCCCACCTTCTTGCGAAAATCCGCCATGACGGTGGAATCGGGGCCAGTGTCGAACGGCGCGCCCGTAATGACCGCCTTCGCATCGGCGCGCGCAGGCGCGAAATTGACTTTGTTGGGGATGATTCCCGCAGCCGCTTGCTCCTGCATCGTCGCGGCGACCTCGCGCATCACGCGCTCGGTGTCGCGCAGCCGGGAGATGTACGCCTCGGCATCAGCGACGCTGTCGACCTTGTGGTTGTTGATCAGCAGCACGGGAATGTCGCCCGCCGGGCTGCCGTTGGTCGACACGGGGAAACGCAGCTTGCGAAACGGGAAGGACTCGCCCTCGCGCTCGACCTGATATTCGAACAGGCGATAACTGACCCGCGCGCTCTCGCCCAGTTGCTCTGGCCGGAACTGTGCCCGCATCGCCTTCAACTGCCGCTCGGCCAGCGCCCGCGCGCGCACGGCGGCGGCATCGGTGTAATCGTCGAGCTTGTCGTAATCGGTCTTGAAGCCGAGCTGCGTCTGGCTCTCCGGGCTGAGCGCCAGCTGCTCGTCATAGGCGCGGTCGAGGAATTGCAGCAGTGCGGCGTCCTGCGCCTGGGTGGCGGCTGCGGCGGGAGCGGCCTGGAGCGGCGGTGGCGCGCTTGCCTGGATCAGCGGGGTCAGGGGCAAGATCATGAGGGCGAAGGCGAGACGCATCGAATACTCCTGGGCGAGACCAAATCTCTGGTGGCTCTGCGGTGTCTTGAAGGTGATTAAGCCAGACCAGGGCGTTTATACGGATCCTCATCGGTCGGTCGAGGTCCAGACAGGTCATAATCGTCGGGGACTGACCGTCAGATCTGCGGCCGCCGCAGGGGCACGCTCGCAAGGTCATCGAACGCAGGCTTGCGCAAGTTCGGACTGGCCAGATCGAGGGCACGCTGTGACCGATCCGCGTACAGGGCCCATCGACGCGGGGGAGCCGGGCAGACTTCAGATCCGGCGCGATCAGCCCCCTGCCCGCGTCCTGAACGTATTTTCACGCTCGGCCCGTACCGACTACACTGCCAACGTGCAGTTTTCCCGTGGCGGAGCGCGGATGGTCCCGTCTCGGCCTGAATGCGCGGTGCCGTCGCGGAATCGTTACATCAGTCGCCCCGCGCCATTTGGACGACATAGACCATTGGGCCGCCGCGCTCGCCGGGAATGGGCGACACGATCGCCCGCACCGTGCCGCCGCGCGCCAAGCGCCGATAGCTGTCGACCTGCTCCGGGAACCGTGCACGCTCAGCCTGATAGCGGGCGTAATGGGTGAAGATCGCATAGTCGGCACGGCAGCTCGCCAAGAGCGCTGGCGGGACGTTGCCGATATCGACGATCGCGCTGCCCGCACGCGCCGTTTCGACCTTGGCGTAGCTCGGCTTGCGCGCCAGCATCGCGCGGATGTCGACGCAGCCCGATCGGCCCATCGGGAACAGCAATCGACCGGGCCGACCGATCAGATCGAAGGCGGCGTGCTCGATCAGCACGGAGCGCTGCGGATCGACATGCGCGGCCAGCCATGCCGTGGCGATCTGGCGCGTGTCGGTCGCACGTTCGCGCGTACGCGCGCCGTTCCAATAGACCATCATCGCGCAAGACGCCGCTGTGATTGCGATGATCGCGCCCCGCTCCAGCCGCCGTGGCAGCAGCGCCGCGACCCGGTCGATGCCGACCGCTGCAGCCAACGCCACGAACGGCAATACCGGCACCGCCCATCGTTCCCAGAGCAGCGACTGCGCGCTGATCGCGATCAGGAAGGCGACCCCGACCGGCAGCACCGCCACCGCCACCGCGGGGAAGCGCCGCGCGCTGGCAACGCAACCGATCGCCGCCAGCCCGACACATATCGGGCCGAACGATCCGCCGAGCACATTGGTGAGATAAAAGCGCAGGTTCGCGGCGAACCCGCCGCCCGTAGAGCCGAGATGGTACGGCCGGGCTTCGCCCAACAGGTCGCGCACGACGATCGCGTGGTCGATCACGAGAAACGGGGACACTATGATCAAGGTCACCGCCGCAGCCACTGGTGCCAGTGGCAGGTCGAGCAGCCGCCGTCGGTCGCGCGCTGCGAGCCACAGGATCGCGCATTCGACGTTGCCGAAGGCGATGGCGGTCGGCCATTTCGTCGCACAGGCTAACCCGGCAGCGACGCCCGCCAGCACGATGTCGCGCCGCCGCCCGTGCTCGAACACGAGAACCGCAAAGCGCGTGCTGAGCAGCATGAACGCGGTCGCCATCATATCGCTGCGGATGATCTGCGAGAGTTCGATGTGCAGCGGATTCACCGCCAGCAACGCGGCCGCGATCAGCCCGATACGCGGCCCCGCCGCACGCTTGCCGATGCTCCACGTCAGATAGACGCAGGCGAGTCCGCAGGCGACCATCAGCAGCCGACCCGGCACGATCAGCAAGCCCGGATCGGCGAAGACGGCAGCAGCGAAGCCCGCCGAGGTCCACCACCCCGCCGCGATCCCGGTGGCCGCCACGAGCGCGAAGATCGCCGCCAGCGCGTAGAACAAGGTCGTCGCGGGATGCCCGAACCAGCCCGGATCGATCGTATGCCCGCGTAGCATGTCGAGCGCCTTCATCACGAACAGCGGTTCGTCGGGATCGTTGAGCGACGGCAGGCCGAAGCCGAGATGCCACAGCCGCAACCCGGCCGCGAGCAGGAGCAGCCCGATCAGCGTCGCACCCGCTCGGCTGATCCGCCCGCGCGATCGGCCGTTACGGGGACGGCCGGATGGGTCCGTCATGCCGACATTTCGACCCGCTCGACCGACGCCGCGGCGGCCTGATCGGTCGAGCGGCGCGCGAGCGTCATGATGTTACCCAGGCGCAGCCCGATGGCGCGCCTGGGCAGCGGCATCCACCCCGTCCGCACGCCGAGCGCGGCTCCCGCCTGACGGGCGAGGAAATCGATCGGAAAGACATTTCGGCTGCGCGTGATCGTCACGTCGGCCAAGCCCGCCTGCGTCACCGCGCGCCGGATCGTGGCGGGGTTGTACAATTCGGGATGCTGCAGGCAGAACGCGGGCCAGCGCGGCCCCAACACCCGGCGCAGCAGCGAGCGTTCGTTGTGCGTCACCAGCATCAGCGTTCCGCCGGGGCGCAGCTTGTGGCGGACAGCCGTAAGCATACCGACCGGATCAAGCAGATGGTCGAGCAGATGCACCATCACCGCCAATCCGACGCTGCCATCGGGAACTTCGTCGAGCCTCGACATGCCAGCGAAGATATGCGCCTGCTGGCCTGCGACGGCTGCTTCCAAGGTGGCGTGGACTGCGCGGTTCGGCTCGAACAGCCAGAACCGGTCGAAACGGCCGCGCCGCGCCGCCTCGCCGGCGATATAGCCGACATCCGGCCCGATCTCGAGATAATCGCCGTTGAGGGGACACGCCGCCGCGACCGCATCGAAATAGCCGCGCTGCGTTGCCGCGATCGCATTGCCATCGACCGACACCATGTTAGGCGGCATCGCGGCATAGAGGTCGCCCAGTTGCGCCTCGCCGAAAAAGATCGGATTGTAGAGCAAGCCGCATTCGCCGCAGCGATGATAGCTGAAGAAGCACCGCGCTTTCTCGATACCGAACCAGAACGGCTTGAGATCGCCGATCGGCAGGTAATCCGCCCGTTTACTGCTGATCACCTCGGCCCGCGCATGAGCCGAACCGCAAATCGGACAATCGCGATCGCGCAGCGTCGCAAGCGTCATTTCGGGATCCTCCGGAACGTTACGCGGCTGTGCCAGAACCAGCTTCCGACAATCAGGATCGCAGTGAAAGCGAGTTGCGCCGGGACGGGGGGCAGCCCCGCGACCTCGACAAGGAACGGCAGCGCCGCCCAGTTCGCGGCGTAATTGACGAGGTAGAAGCTTGAAAAGGTGGCGAATTCGCGCGGCAGATTGCCGCGCGTGCGGAACACCCCCACTTTGTAGGTCGTGAAGGCGAAGCACAGCGACAGCGCCTGCGCGATGGCGAGCGCCAGCAGATAGCGCCCATGCAGCGCGGGGACGCCCCATAACAGCAGCGGATAGATCGACAGGCCGAGCGCCGTATTGGCGGTACCCGCCAGCAGGAACCGCAAGGGCCTGCGCGCGTCCGCCACCGCTCCGGTCACGATTCCTCCAGCAGCGGGATCGCCATGTTTTCCTGCAGAACCTCGCGCGGCAGGAATGGCGACAGATCCTCGAGCGCCGGCGACGTGATGCGGCCGTCAGGATGCGCCTTGGCGCCCAGCTTTGGCGCATAGGGCACCGTCTCATCGACCATGATCTCGCAAAACGCGGGGCCGTCGCTCGCCAGTGTCGCCGCGATCGCTGCGGCAAGATCGTTATGCCCGTCGGCGCGGCGGTAGGCGAAACCGAATGCGGCGGCGACTTTAGCGAAATCGGGGAAGGTCACATGGCTCTTCGGACCGCCCCCGACTTCGACGCCGTTGAAGAAATTGCGCTGCGTCTGGAAGATCGAGACATAGCCGTTGTTGTTGATGAGGAACACCTTCACCGGCATGCCGTAACCGGCGATGGTCTGCATCTCCTGCAGGTTCATCATGATGCTGCCGTCGCCGGTGATGCAGATCACGCGGCGCGCGTTCCGAGTCGCAGCGCACACGCCGATCGCGGCGGGCAGATCATAGCCCATCGTCGCACTGCCCGAATTGGTCCACAGCCGCTGGCCCTGCTGGAGGCGCGCGGTCTGGAAGCTCACGACGCAGGCGCTGCCGTTGCCGGTGACGACGATCTCGTCGCTGTCGAGCGCTTCGAACAGCGCTTCCATCGCGACATAGGGATGGTTGGCGGGGCCGTGATCGCGATATTCGGGCAGCACCACCGGG
>JAIXZV010000223.1 GCA_027489365.1 Sphingomonadales bacterium | reverse complement strand
GGGCGGCTTCGCCCGCAGCGGTCGGAGGTCGACCAGCATCCACTGGCCGCTCGCCCCGGCGGCATCGCGGAGCGACAGCGCGTCCTTGAGCCAGGCATAGTCGGCGTCCTCGGTCATGACGAACGGCTCGGTCCGCGCTGGTCGGCCGACTCCGGCGTAGAGCGCGTGGACACCCTTCGCGCCGTAGACCGCGATGTGGAGCGCGGTCGCCCCCTCGCCGTCCGCGCGTTCGGCGACGAAATTGCCGACGTCGCGCTGGCCGAGCGCGTTGATGCCCTTGGCCATATGGACATCACCGAATTTGAAGAGCAGCCGCGGGGAACCGGGCCGCTGCGCGAGGTAGCGCATCAGGGTCCGCTTCATCAGCCGCACGCGCTGGCCGTTGGAGGCGAAGCCGTCGCTATTCTGCGCGCGGTAGATCGCCCGTGTTTGGGCCAGTCCGTCGAAGAGCTCGGTAACCCGGCGGCCACCGTCACGCGCGACCGCTTTCGCGGCATCGGCCATCTGCTGGTCGGTCATGTGGAACAGAAACAGGTCGCCCGGCGAGCCCGACTGCAACGCCTTTGCCGTGGCGGCGCGATCGGAGGCCGCGAGCGTCAAGATCGCGGCGCGCGCTCGCGGCCCGGGTTTCGCCGCCAGCATCTGTTCGAACAGATAGCCGGGCGCGCCGAAGAATTCCTGGTCGAGCCCCCACATCTGGAAACGCGGACCTGCCGCCCGGGCGCACTCTGCGGCCATCGCGCTTTCATCGGCACCGTTCTGGAAGGCGAACGCATCGGGATGGCCTTTAGCGAAGGCGGCAATGCGGTTCGCGCGGTCCGGGCGGCGCAGCGCGGCATTGACGACGACGGCTGCCTCGGGGCCAATCTCGACCGCGAAGGCATCGAGCCCGCCGGGGGCCATCAGGCGGCAGACGCCGGTTGTAAACGACGGGATCTCACGGGAGAGGTGATCCTCGCCGATCAAGACGTAGCGCGATTCGGACAGTGCCTTGGCAAGGACCGCAGCGCCGGGCCCGTGCAGCCCGGCGGCATCTACGGTCAGAGTCGTGCGTACCGCATCGAGGCGCGTGGCGAAATCCGCCTGCGGCTTGGCCGTCTGTGCCGCAGCGCCCGACACCCCGAGCGAGGCTGCCAAAGCCATCATGATCATTCGCACCAGCCGTTCCCCCACAAAACCCGCCCTGGTGCATTGCCGACGCGACCCAGCGGGTCAACCGTCGGAATCGGCTGGCTTATTCGGTGCCTCTCCCATGTCCGCGATCAATGCGGGCGCATCACCATAGCGCGCGAGTGCTTCGACCGGGGGTACGTCGTCGATCTCGCGCGCTCCGGTTTCGATGTTGAGGTCGCGGAATTTCCGCGCGGTCACCAGCGCGCGACTCTCAAAGGACGAGACGAAGGCGTTGTAATTGTTGACCGCGCTGGTCAGCCCGCCACCAACCTTGCGCAGATCGCCCGCTGCCTTGGCGAGGCGATCGTACAATTCCTTGCCGAGCTCCCCGATCTGCCGCGCTTCCTTGGCAAGGCGCTCCTGCCGCCAGACCGAGGCCACGGTCCGTGCGATTGCGACCAGATTGGTCGGCGTTGCCAGCAGCACGCGCTTGTCGAAGGCGTAGTTCCACAGCTCGTTGTCATGCTCCAGCGCGGCAGCGAGGAAATGTTCGCCTGGGACGAACATGATGACGTAATCGGGCGCGTCGGCGAACTGGCTCCAATAGGCTTTATTGCCGAGGCCATTGATATGCGCGCGCATCGAGGCGGCGTGGGCGGCGAGGCCGACCGCGCGTTCGTTCTCGTCGACTGCGCCGAATGCGTCCTGATAGGCGTTCAACGACACCTTGGCGTCGATGATCAGGCTGCGCCCGCCGGGGATGGTAATGATCGCATCGGGGCGCAGCCGCCCGCCCTCATCGCCGCCCGACACCGACACTTCGGTCTTGAAATCGGTATGTTCGGACAGGCCGCAGCTTTCGAGGACGTTCTTGAGCTGTTGCTCGCCCCAGCGGCCGCGGGATTTTGGTGCGTTGCGCAGGGAGTTGACGAGCTTGGCCGCCTCGGTCGAGACCTTTTCCTGGCCTATCCGCATCGCCTCGATCTGGCCCTTGAGCTCGCTGAACGCGCCCTTGCGCTCGCTTTCGACCGCAGTGACGGCTTGCTCATATTTGAGCAGGCGATCGCTCACCGGCTGGAGCATCGATTTGAGGTTCTGGCCTGCGGTTTCCTCCGACTGGCGGAAGCGTTCGTCGGCGCGCTTCAGGAAGCTTTCCTGCGCTTCGCTCAGCAATTTGTTCGACACTTCGGCGAATTGCGTGGCGAGCAATTCCTTGGCGTGGAGCAGTTCGGCGATCCGCGCTTCGTGGGTCTCGCGCACCAGTTTCAGCCGCGCCTCATCGGCGTCGCGCATTTCCGCCAAGCGGGCCTCGAAACCCGAGGCGTGGGTGCGCAGTTCGATATTCTCCAACCGCGCGACATCGCGCTCGTCGCGGATGCTGGCGAGATCGTAGCGCAATTGCTCGGCGGCCTTGGCGCGTTCTTCGGCCCCTGCAAGATCGACGATCGCTCGCTTGAAATCCGCCTCACGCGCGGCCGCGTCGGCGCGGGCCTGCGCCACGCCACGTCCGCCGAGGAACCAGCCGACTGCGAGGCCGATCAGCAACGCGGCCACCGTGAGCAGGGAAATCGTCGATCCGGTCATGCTGAAACTCGCTGGAACATTTTGGGAACTTCTAGCTTGGACGATGCCATAGGTAAATCCTCCCCGGCACGGGGAGGGGGACCATTTCGCCTCTTCCGGCGAAATGGTGGAGGGGGCTGGCCACATCCGCAGCGGTTGCGTGTGCGGCCCGCCCCCTCCACCGTTCGCTGAATGCTCACGGTCCCCCTCCCCCTGCGGGGGCGGATTTGATAGGACCCGTCCATGCTGACCGACATCGAAATCTCGCGCGCCGCTACGTTGCAACCGATCGGCGCCATTGCCGCCAGCGCGGGGATTCCGCCTGAGGCGGTCGAGCCGTACGGGCATTTCAAGGCGAAGATCGACCTTGCCGCCCTCCCCGCGACCGGCCGCCAAGGCAAGCTGATCCTCGTCACCGCGATCAATCCGACGCCTGCTGGCGAAGGCAAGTCGACCACCTCGGTGGGGCTCGCCGATGCGCTCAATCGCACCGGGCGCAAGACGATGCTCGCTTTGCGCGAGCCGAGCCTTGGTCCGTGCTTCGGCACCAAGGGCGGGGCGACCGGCGGCGGCTATGCGCAGGTGGCGCCGATGGAGGACATCAACCTCCATTTCACCGGCGATTTCCACGCGATCACCTCGGCGCACAATCTGCTCGCGGCGATGATCGACAATCATGTTCACTGGGGCAATGCGCTCGATATCGATGTGCGGCGGATTGTGTGGCGGCGCGTGCTCGACATGAACGACCGGGCGTTGCGGGATATCGCCCAGTCGCTGGGTGGCCCCGCGAACGGTTTCCCGCGCGAGAGCGGGTTCGACATTACCGTCGCCTCCGAAGTGATGGCGATCCTGTGCCTGGCGAGCGATTTGCACGATCTGGAGGCGCGGCTCGGGCGGATCGTCGTGGCCTACACGCGCCGGAAGCAGCCGGTGACGGCGCGCGACCTGAAGGCCGATGGTGCGATGGCGGTGTTGCTGGCGCAGGCGATCAAGCCCAATCTGGTGCAGACGCTCGAGGGCACGCCGGCGTTCGTGCATGGCGGCCCGTTCGCCAATATCGCGCATGGCTGCAATTCGGTGATCGCGACGCGCGCGGCCTTGTGGCTGGCGGATTATGTCGTGACCGAGGCGGGGTTCGGCGCGGATCTGGGGGCGGAGAAGTTCTTCGACATCAAATGCCGCCAGGCCGGGTTGAAGCCCGCGGCGGCAGTGATCG
>JAIXZV010000262.1 GCA_027489365.1 Sphingomonadales bacterium | reverse complement strand
CGATTGCGGCGATGGGCGACAAGATCGAATCGAAGAAGCTCGCGCGCGACGCGGGGGTCAATGTGGTCCCCGGTTTCCTCGGTGAGATCGACAGTACCGATCATGCGGTCGAAATCGCGTCGGGCATCGGCTATCCGGTGATGATGAAGGCCTCGGCCGGCGGCGGCGGCAAGGGGATGCGCCTCGCCTATTCCGAGCAGGACGTGCGGGAAGGCTTCGAGGCGACCAAGCGCGAAGGGCTGGCGTCGTTCGGCGATGACCGCGTGTTCATCGAGAAGTTCATCGAATCCCCGCGCCACATCGAAATCCAGGTGATGGGCGATCAGCACGGCAACATCGTCTATCTCGGCGAGCGTGAATGCTCGATCCAGCGGCGGCACCAGAAGGTAGTCGAGGAAGCGCCGTCGCCGTTCGTGACGCCCAAGATGCGCAAGGCGATGGGCGAGCAGGCGGTCGCACTGGCACGGGCGGTGGGCTATTATTCGGCGGGGACGGTCGAGCTGATCGTGTCGGGCGCGGATACGACCGGCGAGGGGTTCTACTTCCTCGAAATGAATACGCGGCTGCAAGTCGAGCATCCGGTGACCGAGGCGATTACCGGGCTCGATCTGGTCGAGCTGATGATCCGCGTGGCGGCGGGGGAACCGCTTGGGTTTACGCAGGACGATGTGGTGCTGAGCGGCTGGGCGGTCGAGAATCGCGTCTATGCCGAGGATCCGTATCGCGGGTTCCTGCCGAGCATCGGGCGGCTGGTGCGGTATAATCCGCCGGAATCGAGCGAGACGCCGTATCGTGCGCCAAAATCGTCACCCCAGCGAAAGCTGGGGTCTCCCGCTGCTGACGCGGCACCCTTGAACCATGAGACCCCAGCTTTCGCTGGGGTGACGGATATCGGCACGGACGCCGTCTACACCCGCGTCGACGACGGCGTCCGCGAGGGCGGCGAGGTGTCGATGTTCTACGACCCGATGATCGCCAAGCTGATCACCTGGGCGCCGACACGCGAAGAAGCGATCGATGCGCAGATCGACGCGCTCGACCGGTTCGAGATCGTGGGACCAGGCAACAATATCGATTTCCTGTCCGCGCTGATGCAGCACCCGCGCTTCCGCAGCGGCAACATCACGACGGGCTTCATCGCCGAGGAATATCCCGACGGCTTCCACGGCGCACCGCCGTCGCCCGAGCTGGTCGAGGCACTTGCCGCGATCGCCGCCTTTGCCGCGACCGCCGAGGCGGATCGCGCGCGGCGGACCGACGGGCAGCTCGGCAAGCGGTTGCGCCCGCCGTCGGAATGGTCGGTCAAGATCGGCGGGGCTGAGCACCTCGTCGCGATCTCGACGCGCGGCATCACGGTCGACGATGCGGATATCGACATCGCGCTCGAATATACGCCGGGCGACCGCGTCGTGGAGGCCGAGCTCGACGATGCCCCGCTCACCGTCCGCATCGCGCGTACCCGTACCGGCTTCAAGCTGACCACGCGCGGCGCGACGCATATAGCCCGCGTCCTGCCCGCGCATGTCGCGCCCTATGCACAGCATTTGATCGAGAAGATTCCGCCCGATCTGTCGCGCTTCCTGCTGTGCCCGATGCCGGGGCTGCTGATGCGGCTGGATGTCGGCGCGGGCGACAAGGTCGAGGCCGGGCAACCGCTCGCCGTGGTCGAGGCGATGAAGATGGAAAACATCCTGCGCGCCGAAAAGGCGGGGGTGGTGAAGTCGGTCAACGCGGCACCGGGCGACAGCCTCGCGGTCGATGCGGTTATTTTGGAAATGGAGTAACCGTCGCTCGCGACATTTTACGACAAAATATCGTTGGACCGCGCGTAGTGTACTAGTCCAGAGGAACACTATGTCCCGTTTCCGCCCGATTGCCGCC
This sequence comes from Sphingomonadales bacterium, assembly GCA_027489365.1. Classification (GTDB taxonomy): domain Bacteria; phylum Pseudomonadota; class Alphaproteobacteria; order Sphingomonadales; family Sphingomonadaceae; genus Sphingomonas. The sequence goes on along the minus strand of JAIXZV010000262.1, from coordinate 1,450 downwards.
TTGCTTGCCGTTGCGCTACCGATGGCGGGGTGTACGGTCGGGCCGGACTATCGCGCGGCCGCCCCTGCGACGCTCGGCGTGCCCGATGGCTATTCGGTTGCGGCGGATGCGCGGGCGCAGGCCAACCTGACGAAGTGGTGGACGACGTTCGACGACCCGCTGCTCGCCAGCATCGTCGAGCGCGCGCGGGCGAACAATCTCGACATCGCGCAAGCCGTCGCGCGGCTGCGGCAGGCGCGCGAATCGCTGATCCAGTCGCGCGCGCAATTGTTACCGACGGTGAGCGGCTCGACCAGCTATACGCGCTCGCAAAGCATCGTCGGGGGCACGACGACCTTGCCGGGTGGCGCGACCGTCATCACCGGTCGCGGATCGGGCAACACCTTTTCGGCCGGGCTCGATGTCTCCTATCAGGCTGGCCTGTTCGGCGAACTGCGCCGCGGGGTCGAATCGAGCCGCGCGCAGCTTGAGGCATCGGGTTTCGATTTCGCCGGGGTGCAATTGTCGACCGAGGCGGAAACCGCGCGCAATTACATGCTGGCGCGGCTGTACCAGGCGCAATTGGCCAATGCCAAAAGCTCGCTCGTCATTCAGGACGACAATCTGGAGATTGCCGGTTTCCGCGTGCAGGCCGGACTCGTCTCCTCGATCGATGCCGAACAGGCGCGCTCGCAGCGCGCGAGCACCGCTGCGACGATCCCGACCATCGAGCAGAACTACAACAGCGCCGTGTCGCGCCTCGGCGTGCTGACCGGACAGGCACCCGGCGCGCTTAAAGCCGAACTCGCGCAAACGCGGCCGATTCCGGCGGGTCCCGAGAGTGTCTCGATCGGGATTCCGGTCGATACGCTGCGCCAGCGCCCCGATGTGCGTGCGGCCGAGCGACGCCTGGCCTCGACGACCGCGCAGATCGGCGTGGCCAAGGCGCGGCTCTATCCCGCACTGTCGTTCAGCGGCAGCATTTCGACCGATGCTTCGAAGATCGGCAATTTGTTCGAAACGATCGCGGGGCAGGCCTTTGCCAGCCTCGCCCAGACGATCTTCAACGGCGGGCGGCTGCGCTCGCAAGTGCGCGGTGCCGAGGCAGCGGCCGATGGGGCTTTTGCCCTGTACAAATCAACGGTCCTCTCGGGCCTTGAGGATGTGGAAAATGCGGTCGCCGCGCTCGATAGTGCCAAGCGGCGCGCCGAGCAGTTCACCATCGCGCTCGATGCGGCGAACAACAGTGCGATCCTGTCCCGCAGCCAGTATCGCGCCGGTCTGACCGATTTCACCACGCTCAACACCGCCGAGACCAGCTTGCTCACCGCGCGCAATGGCTTGGCGCAAGCGCAGGCCGACCGCGCCACGGCGCTGGTGCAGCTTTATCTCGCGCTCGGCGGCGGCTGGGACAGCGCTGCCGATCCGACCGTGATCCCGGTTCAACCTTCTCCGCAGGTACGATAAATGG
>JAIXZV010000122.1 GCA_027489365.1 Sphingomonadales bacterium | reverse complement strand
CTATGTCGGCGCGGGGTTCGCGTCGGACGCGTTCAACGGCGTTGCGTTCCGGCTGCCCAACATGTTCCGCGCGCTGTTCGCGGAAGGGGCCTGCTCCGCCCCCTTCATCCCGATGTTCAACAAAAAGGCCGCCGGACCCGACGGGATCGCCGGCGGCTATGCCTTTGCCGAGCGCGCGCTGGCGGTGCTGTTGCCGGTGCTGATCGTGTTCACGGTCGCGCTGTTGCTGGCGGCCTATCCGATCACGTGGCTGCTCTCGGGCGGCTTTGCGCGACAGCATCCGACACCCGAGCAATTCGCCTTTGCGGTCACGCTCTCGCGGATCACCCTCCCCTATCTCGCGCTGATTTCGCTTGCCTCGCTGCTGGGCGGAATCCTCAATTCGCTCGACAAATTCTGGGTGAATGCTGCGGCCCCGATCCTGCTCAACCTGGCGATGATCGTCGGGCTATGGGTGTTCCACGGCGCGGACGAATATGAAACCGCGCGGGTGCAGGCGATTTCGGTTACCGCCGGCGGCGTGCTGCAATTGCTGTGGCTGATCTGGGCGTGCCACCGCGCCGGGGTCGACATGCGCCTGCGGATGCCACGCCTCGACGCGGACGTGCGGGAGATGCTGCGGCTGATCGTCCCGGCGGCGGCAGGCGCGGGGGCAGCGCAGATCAATTTGCTGATCTCGACCTCGCTCGCCGGCAGCCTGCTCGCCTCGGGATCGATTACCTACATTTATTATGCCGACCGCCTGAACCAGCTTCCGCTCGGGCTGATCGGGATCGGGTTGGGCACGATCCTGCTGCCGACGATCTCCAAGCTGCTGTCGACCGGCCAGGACGAGGCCGCGATGGACACGCAGAATCGCGGGATCGAGCTCGCGCTGTTCCTCACTTTGCCCGCCACCGTCGCGTTTCTGATCGCGGCCGAACCGATCGTGCGCGGGCTGTTCGAATATGGCCGCTTCACGCCCGAGGATGCGCGCAAATGCGGCTGGGCGCTGAGTGCCTTTTCGATCGGGCTGCCATCCTATGTGCTGGTGAAGGTGCTGACGCCGGGCTATTATGCGCGCGGCGATACCAAGACCCCGGTGCGCTATGCGATGCTGTCGATCGTCGTGAACATCGTCGGCAATCTCGCGCTGATCCCGACGATCGGCCATGTCGGCCCGCCGCTGGCGACGGCGCTCGCCTCGACCGTCAACGTCGCGATGCTCTACGCAACACTCGCCAAGCGCGGGCATTTCGTCGCGGATGCGCAATTGCGGCGGCGTGTCCCCCGCCTCGCGCTGGCGGCGGTGGTGATGGGCGCGACGGTATTCGCGTGCAAGCAATTGCTCGATCCATATCTCGGCGGGCCGCTTGTCTACCGCTATGCCGCGCTCGGGGTGCTGGTCGGCGCGGGGATGGCGATCTATGTCGTGGCCTGTTTCCTCACCCGCGCGTATCGCATCGCCGATCTCAAGGCGTTGCTGCGCAAGCGCGGCACCACCTCAAAACCCGTTCAGGAATAACCCATGCGCGTCGTCTCCGGCATCCAGCCCACGGGCAACCTCCACCTCGGCAATTACCTCGGCGCGATCAAGCAATGGGTGGCGATGCAGGACTCGATGGCGGCGGGCGAGGACTGCCTGTTCTTCCTCGCTGATCTGCACGCTTTGTCGCAGCCGGTGATTCCGGCGGAGCTGAACGCGCACACCACCGAGATGGCGGCGACCCTGCTCGCCTGCGGCATCGACCCCAAGCGCTCGATCCTGTTCAACCAGGCGCGTGTGGCCGAACATAGCGCGCTGCACTGGATTCTGGGTGGGACCGCGCGGATGGGCTGGCTCAGCCGAATGACGCAGTGGAAAGACAAGGCAGGCAAGAAGGGCGAGAGCCAGAGCGTCGGGCTGTTCACCTATCCGGTGCTGCAAGCCGCCGACGTGCTGCTCTATCAGGCGACGCACGTGCCGGTGGGCGAGGACCAGAAGCAGCATCTCGAACTGGCGCGTGACATCGCGGTGAAGTTCAACACCGATTATAGCGACACCTTCACCCTGCCCGAACCGCTGATCTCCAAGGCCGCGCCACGCATCATGAGTTTGCGCGATGCGAGCGGAAAGATGTCCAAGTCCGATCCGTCCGACGCCAGCCGGATCAACCTGATCGATACGGACGAGCAGATCGCGGGCAAGATTCGCAAGGCGAAGTCGGACGCCGACGGCCTGCCAGGCGAGGTTGCCGGGCTCGCCGAGCGGCCCGAGGCGAAGAACCTTGTGACGATCTATGCAGCGCTCGAAGGATCGACGCCCGATGCTGTGCTCGCGCAGTTCGCCGGGCAAGGCTTTGGTGCGTTCAAGCCGGCACTCGCCGATCTGGCGGTGGCGACGCTCTCGCCGATCCGGGAGCGGTTGACCGCGCTGCTGGCGGATCGCGCGGCGGTGAGTGCGGTGTTGACCGATGGTGCAGCGCGGGCGCGCGTGCTGGCCGCTCCGACGCTCGCCAAGGCGCAGGCGGCGGTGGGGTTGCAGGTTTAAACGAACGGACTGCGGATCGTCAGTCGGCCGTCGATGACGAGACCGTGGTGCATGTCCTCCGACCACAGCGTGTCGCAATTGGCGAGGAGCGCGGCAGCGATGATCGCGGCGTCGTAGAAGGCGAAGTGATACCGCTCATGCACGTGGAGGGCGAGATCGTAGGTCTCTGTCGTAACGGGAATAACCGTCACGATGCGGCGCATCCGATCGACAAAGCGTCGGACTTGCGAAGGCTTGAACCCGTATTTGCGTAGCGCGACATTTGCCACTTCGTTCAGGACCTGAACGCTTACAACGCCGCCGCCCGCCATGAGCGCTTCGGCCCGATCGGCCTTCGCGGCGTCGTCGATCGCCAGATATAATGGGACATTGCTATCGAAGAAGCTACCGGGCATTCGCCTCGTCGCGGTCGAACTTGAAGTCTGCGGGAATCATGCCGCGGAACCTCCGCAGATCCCGAAGCGCCTCTTCAGGCGTCATTTTGCGCGCTATCCGAAGCGACCCGTCAAGCTGCACCTGCACGTCCAGCTCTTCGCCTAGCTCGGCCGCGAGTGCTTCGACCATTTCTTTGGGCAAACGGACCGCAAAGTCATCGCCCCACTTCGCCAACTGCATCGCGTGTCTCCGAGTACGGACCTTCCCATACCGGAATTGCAGCGCAATCGCTATCCCTCCAGCTCACGCAGCAGTACGCGCACCGCCGTATCGATCTCGCGATCCTTGTCGCGCAACTCCTCGATCCGGCGGACCGCGTGGATCACGGTCGAATGGTCGCGCCCGCCGAACTTGCGGCCGATTTCGGGCAGCGAGCGCGTCGTCAGGCGCTTGGCTAGGTACATCGCGATCTGGCGCGGACGGGCGACCACCACGGCGCGGCGCGCCGAGACCAGATCGACCGGCTTCAGCTCGAAATGCGCCGAGACGGCTTTCTGGATCTCATCGATCGTCACACGGCGCTCGGCCCCGCGCAGCACGTCGCCGAGCGTCGCCACGGCAAATTCGAGGTCGATCGCGCTGTCGGTCAATTGCGCATAGGCGACGACGCGGTTGAGCGCGCCTTCGAGATCGCGAATGTTCGCGGTGATCCGCGCGGCAAGCAAATCGAGCACTTCGGCGGGAACCGATACGCCCGGCATATCGACCAGCTTGCGCTCCAGCACCGCACGACGCAGCGCGAGATCAGGAGTCTTGATGTCGGCGACCAGACCGCACGACAACCGCGACGTGATCCGCGATTCGACCCCGTCGAGCCCCTGTGGGCAGCGATCGGCGGAGATGACGAGGCGCTTACCCGCCCCCATCACTTCGTTGATCGTGTGGAAGAATTCTTCCTGCGTCGAATCCTTGCCCGCGATGAACTGCAGATCGTCGATCAGCAGCAAATCGGCCGAGCGCAGCCGCGTCTTGAAGCTGTGCGTATCGCGGTTGCGCAGCGCCGAGACGAAATCGAACATGAAGCGCTCAGCCGACATCAGCAGCACGCGTGCGTCCGGTACCGCCGCCAGATAGGCCGCGCCGATCGCGTGCATCAAATGCGTCTTGCCCTGCCCTGTGCCCGAATGGAGGAACAACGGGCTGAAACGCGGCACGCCGGGTTCGGCGAGCGCGCGTGCGGCGTTGAAGGCGACGCGGTTGGAGGCATCCACCACGAACCGGTCGAAGCTGAAGCGCGGGTCGAGCGGCGGACGCTCCGCGATCTTCGCCGCGGGCGCCGGGGCGGCGGGTGCGGGCGCAGGGAGCGATTCGACGGTCAGAACCGGCACCGGCGCGGCGGCCACACCGGTTTCGATCGTGACGCGCCGCACGCCCGGCAGCACGGCGCGGAATTCCTGCAACAGCCGATCCGCATAATGGTTGCGCACCCAATTCGTCATGAACGCCGACGGCAGCGTTAGCCGCACGGCATCGGGTTCGCCCGAAGTGGCCAATGCCATCGGCTTCAACCACTGATCGAACAGACGCGCACCGGCCGATTCGCGCAGATGAGCACGGACCGTGCCCCAGGCGCGCGTTACCGAATCATGATCGGAGCCATGGCTGTGGCTCCCGCTCAGGCGGTCAGCGACGGTGATTGGCTCCCCCTCATTCCTCACGTCGATACCAAACCTTTGTTTTTCAACTCGTTTCGCAGCCGAAACGAGCGTTATACGACAGACAAAGTTCCCCTCAGCCGGAAACGCAGTCCGCCTGACAATGCCATTCGATTTGAGTCGCGGGACGATCGTCGCCGCGTCGGAGGGACAGTTATGAAGATCGCAGCGAGTCGGGCAAGAGCAACGCCTGTCAGATTTTTGAAATAATCCGGTTGACTCGCATTTGCCCAAGGATTCGCGTCAAAAAACTTATAGAACACTGATATATAACGTTTTTAATCGTTACACTTCCGTGAACTTTATGCGAATCGCGGGGAATCCTGAGTTTCCCAACTGCGATCAAAAAGGCGTTCGCAATACGTTCTTTTACGTATCGGCCGAGCCCGCGCGGGGCCGCACGCACGACAAAAAGCCCGCCGGACCGGTGTCCGACGGGCGATGTCCGATCGCAATGAACGGTTATGGTCAGGCCAGCGCGGAGAGGCGCTTGGTCAGCCGCGAGAATTTGCGGCTTGCGGTATTCTTGTGCAGCACGCCCTTGGCGACACCACGCATCAGCTCAGGCTGCACCTGCGCCATCGCGGCGGTGGCAGCGGCCTTGTCGCCCGCTTCCAGGGCGGTCTCCGCCTTCTTTACGAAGGTCCGGATCCGGCTGGTGCGGTTGCCGTTCACGATGGTCCGCGCGGCGTTGCGACGGATACGCTTTTTCGCCTGTGGCGTGTTCGCCATGAAGCCCTCTGATTCTGTAAATAAGAAAGGGCGGGAGTTACCTCCCGGCCCCGGAAGCCGTGCGCCTTAGCGAGAAGCGGTTGAACGGTCAACTGTTGCGGTGCTCATCGCTGACATTTCGGACACCAGAAGGTCGATCGCCCACCTTCGGCATAGCGCGCCACCGTCCCCCCGCAGGCGCAGGGCTCCCCTTCACGACCGTAGACCGAGAATTGCTTCGAGAAGTATCCCAGTTCGCCGTCAGGCCTGGCATAATCGCGCAAGCTCGAGCCCCCCGCTTCGATTGCGGCGAGCAGCACGCTGCGAATCGCCGGCACGAGCCGGTCGAGTTTGGCGCGCGACACCTTCCCCGCCGCGCGCTTGGGTGATATCCCGGCGAGGAACAGCGCTTCGCAGACATAGATGTTGCCGAGCCCCGCGACGATTCGCTGATCGAGCAGCATCAGCTTGATCGAAGCGATTCGCCCCTCCAGCGCGGTGTGGAGATAGGCGGCGGTCAAACCGGGGCCGAGCGGCTCTGGCCCGAGCGCCTTGAACGCCGGAAAATCGGCGAGCGCTGCGGTGGCAACCAGATCGACCGAGCCGAAGCGCCGCGCATCGTTGAGCGCCAGACGCCGCGTCGCGGTTTCGAGGATGAGATGATCGTGCGGCAGCACCTCCGCCGGATCGACACGCCAGCGCCCCGACATGCCGAGGTGGAAGATCATCGTGTCGCCGCGATCGGTATCGACCAGCCCGTACTTCGCGCGACGCGACAGGCCGGTGACGGTTGCACCGGTCAGCCGCTGGCCAAGATCGACCGGGAACGGCCGCCGCAAATCGGTCCGTCGCAACTGGACCCGCGCGATGCGCTGGCCCTCCAGCACCGGGGTCAGCCCGCGGACGGTGGTTTCGACTTCGGGAAGCTCTGGCATGGCGCGTCATTGCGCGATCGCGGCGAAGCCGCAACTCCCTACCCTTCTCTTCGCGGCCTTCTTTCCTTCGCGATCTTCGCGTGAACCGCGACGCTCGTCCTGTGTGCCACACCAGAAAGAAGAAGGGGTTCACGCGAAGGAAAGAAGATCGCGAAGAAGGATGGTAACGGCTATGCCGTGAAAATCTGGTGGAGGGCCACGCGATGGTTTGCGTGGGCGCGCGGCTCGGCTAGAGCCGGGGGATGACCGACCCGATCACCGCCCCAGCGCCGGGCAGCGCGCCCGACACCGTCTCCTTCGGTTACGAGGACATCCCCGCCACCGACAAGACCGCCCGCGTCGGCGGTGTCTTCTCCAGCGTGGCGCGCAGCTATGACATCATGAACGACGCCATGTCGGGCGGGATGCACCGGCTGTGGAAGGACCGCTTCGTGCGCCGGGTGAAACCGCGCGCCGGGGAGCAGATCCTCGATATGGCCGGCGGCACCGGCGACATCGCCTTCCGCCTCGCCGAATCGGGCGCGAGCATCACGGTCGCCGACATCAACCCGCAAATGCTCGAAGTCGGGATGGACCGCGCCGCCAAGCGCGGCATCGACGGCCTCGTTTGGTCGGAGGCGAATGCCGAGGTTCTGCAATTCCCCGACCGCTTTTTTGACGCCTATACGATCGCGTTCGGCATCCGCAATGTGACCGACATCCCCAAGGCGCTGCGCGAGGCGAACCGCGTGCTGCGGCGCGGCGGGCGCTTCTACTGCCTCGAATTCTCGACGACGCTGTGGCCGGGGTTCGCCGCTGTGTACGACGCCTATTCGCACAAGGTGGTGCCAAAGCTCGGCAAGCTGCTGGCGAAGGATGAGGACAGCTATCGCTATCTGATCGAATCGATCCGCCGCTTTCCCGACATGCCGACCTTCGAAGGCATGATCCGCGACGCTGGCTTCGTGCAGACCAATGTCGAGCCGATGCTCGGCGGGCTGGTCGCGATTCACTCGGGGTGGAAGATTTGATGTTCGCGCGGAGGCGCGGAGGCGCGGAGATGGTTCCCCTGCTGCAACCGTCTCGCGTCAGCGATACCTTCCAGTGGTTTGGTAGCAGAATGTCAAAAGGCTGCTGGCGCGACTGCGGGTTCGACACGCACCACATCTCCGCGCCTCCGCGCCTCTGCGCGAACCAATCTTCTTTGCCTTTCATCGCATGACCGCCCCCGCAATTCACGTCTGGCGCCTGCTCAAATGGGGCCGCATCCTCGCGCGGCACGGGGCGCTGCGCGGCATCGAGCGTGACCCCAACACGCCGACCCCGGTGCGTCGCCTCGCCCGGATCGCGCGGATCGGCGCGCGCGTCCCCGCGGTGCCGCGCTACGCCGATGCGCTGCAGGCGATTGGCCCGGCGGCGATCAAGCTCGGCCAGACGCTGGCGACGCGACCCGACATCGTCGGCGATGTCGCCGCCGCCGATCTGATGCGGCTGCAGGACACGCTGCCGCCAGTGCCCTACGAGACGATCCACGCAGCGATGACGCGCGCCTTCCAGCGTGATCCCGCCGACCTCTTTGCCTCGATCGATCCCGTCCCCGTCGGTGCCGCCTCGATCGCGCAAGTCCATCGCGGCGTCACCACCGACGGACGCACCGTCGCGATCAAGGTGCTGCGCCCCGGCGTCGAGGAAGATTTCGCCCGCGCGATCGACACCTATCAATGGGCCGCCGCGCAAGTCGAGGCGATGGGCGGCGAACTGTCGCGCCTGCGCCCGCGCCTGGTGATCGAGACGTTCAAACGCTGGACCGCGCGCGAGCTCGATTTGCGGCGTGAGGCGGCGTCGGCGTCCGAACTCGCAGATGCGATGACCGCCGAGCCCGATTTTCTGGTGCCAGCGATCGACTGGCAGCGTACGGCGGGCAAGGTCCTGACGCTCGAATGGATCGACGGGATCAAGCTGTCGAACCGCGAGGCGCTGATCGCGGCGGGCTATGACATGCAGAAGCTGGCCGACACGCTCGTCCACGCCTTCCTGCGCCAGGCGATCGCGGAGGGGTTCTTCCATGCCGACATGCACCAGGGCAATTTGTTCGCGCTGCCCGGCAACAAGATCGCTGCGATCGATTTCGGCATCATGGGCCGGATCGACCGGCGCGCACGGGTGTGGCTGGCGGAAATCCTCTACGGCCTGATCACCGGCAATTACAAACGCGTCGCCGAAATCCATTTCGAGGCGGGCTATGTCCCGCCGCACCACAGCGTCGCCGAATTCGCCACGGCCCTCCGCGCGGTGGGTG
>JAIXZV010000005.1 GCA_027489365.1 Sphingomonadales bacterium | reverse complement strand
AGACGCTCACGCCGCCTCGCGCACCGTGCGGAACTCGATCTTCTTGTCGTAGGGTGCGCCGATGATCATGCGCTTCACATAGATGCCGGGCAAATGGATGCAGTCGGGGTCGAGGCTGCCGACCGGCACGACTTCCTCGACCTCGGCGACGCAGATGCGGCCTGCGGTCGCCATCGGCTGATTGAAATTGCGCGCGGTCTTGCGGAAGATGAGGTTGCCGCTCTCGTCGGCCTTCCAGCCCTTGATGATCGCGAGATCGGCGCGGATGCCGCGTTCGAGGATATAGTCCTCTCCGTCGAAGGTCTTCACTTCCTTGCCCTCGGCGACCAAAGTGCCGACGCCGGTCTTGGTATAGAAGCCGGGGATGCCAGCACCGCCCGCGCGGCAGCGTTCGGCAAGCGTTCCCTGCGGGCAGAATTCGACTTCCAACTCGCCCGCCAGATACTGCCGCTCGAATTCCTTATTCTCGCCGACGTAGGAGGAGATCATCTTCTTGACCTGGCGCGTACGCAGCAGCTTGCCGAGGCCTTCGCCGTCGATCCCGGCATTGTTGCTGGCGATGGTGAGATCCTTGGTCCCGGCATCGCGGATCGCGTCGATCAGGCGTTCGGGGATGCCGCACAGGCCGAAGCCGCCCGCGCAAATCGTCATCCCGTCATGGAGCAGCCCATCGAGAGCAGCGGCGGCGTCGGGATAGAGTTTGCGCATCGGACGGGTCCCTTTCGGATGTGCGCGCCGATTAGGGCGGGGAGGGGTGGCCGGTCAAGGCGACCCCGGTCAACACCGCCCTGAGGTCAGATATTTGCGCCGAACAGGTGCCCGATCCCGGCGGTCACCGCCATCGCCAGCGCACCCCAGAACAGGACGCGGATCGCGCCCTTCCAGATATTCGCGCCGCCGATCCGCGCGCCGATCCCGCCGAGCACCGGGAGCAGCACCAGCGTCGCCACCACCACCGCCCCGATCAGGGCGGTGCCGCGGAACAGGAAGGCCATCAGCACGGGCAGGATCGCGCCAACCGCGAAACTCGCGGCCGAGGCAAGCGCGGCCTGCACCGGTCGCGCGACCATCGTTTCGTGAATGCCGAGTTCGTCGCGCAGGTGCGCACCCAGCGCGTCGTGCGCCATCAATTGCTCGGCCACTTGCGTGGCGAGCGCGCGGTCTAGCCCGCGCTGGCGATAGATTGCCGCCAGCTCGTGCGTTTCGGCCTTGGGGTCTTCCTCCAGCTCGGCCGCCTCGCGCGCCCGGTCCGCCGCCTCGGTATCGGCTTGCGAACTGACCGAGACATATTCGCCCGCCGCCATCGACATCGCGCCCGCGACCAGGCCGGCGATGCCGGTCAGCAGGATCGCATTCTGGCTCTGCGCCGCCGCCGCGACGCCGACGATCAAGCTCGCGGTCGAGACGATGCCGTCATTCGCACCGAGCACGCTCGCGCGGAGCCAGCCGATGCGCTGGACCAGATGTCGTTCGCCGTGCCTGATCATTCTGCTGCCGTAGCGGGCCGACGCTCAATAGGCCAGCGCCAAGCCGGGACGCGGCCATTCCATGCTGATCAGCCGTCCGGTGCCCGACAGCGTGATGTAGGCGGTGCGCAGATCCGGCCCGCCCCAGCAGATGTTGGTGGTGAACGGGTCGGGCGTGGGCACGAACTCGACCAAATCCCCGGCGGGTGAGATGACCGAGATGCCGCTTTCGCCGATCGTCGCGACGCAGATGTTGCCGCACGCCTCGACACCCAGTGAGTCGAAGAATTTGTAGCCGGGCGGTCGGTAGAGCGGGATGCCGGGACCGGCGAGCCCGACGCTCTGGTCCACTTTGCCCGGCGCAGTGACGTCGAACGCCATCAGGCGGCAGGTATAGGTTTCCGCCGCGTAGAGCCGCTTGCCGTCGGGCGAGAGGCCGATGCCGTTGGGGTTTTCGCTCGGGAAGACGACTTCTTCCAAATGGCTGCCATCGGTCTTCGCGTAGAAGATGCCGGTGATGTCGCGCTCGCGCGGGCGGTTCTTGCCGTGATCGGTGAACCAGAAGCCGCCATGCGCGTCGAACACGATGTCGTTCGGTCCGCGCAGCACGCAGCCGAAATCGCCATCGTTATAGAGAACCTCCACCGCCCCAGTCGCGATGTCGATCCGTTCGATCCGCCCGCCCGAATAATCGTCGGCCTGACCGTGCGGGATCAGCAGTCCGGCCGGATGATCGACATAATTGAAGCCGCCATTGTTGCAGCAATAGAGCTTACCGTCGGGCCCGATCGCCAAGCCGTTGGGGCCGCCGCCCGGTTCGGCAACGGTCTCGGTCGATCCGTCGGGGCGGACGCGCGTGATGCGGCCAGCGGCGATTTCGACCAGGATCACGCTGCCATCGGGCATCGCCACCGGGCCTTCGGGGAAGCGCAGGCCGCTCGCTAAAGTCTCAAAAGTCACATCCAACTCCTCTTTTTTGCGCCAGCCTACCGGGAGTTGGAGAATCGCCAAAGGGCGCTCTTGACTACAGTCGTAATCAATACGATTACAGGCGTAGTCATTACGGAGAGCGACTCGTGGCCGAACGCATCAGCGATGCCGAACATGCAGTGATGGAAGTGTTGTGGGAGGAAAGTCCGCTCACCGCGCAAGAAGTGTCCGAGCGGATTCCAGCCGATCGCGACTGGAGCGCCAATACCGTCAAGACGCTGCTCGGGCGGCTGCTGGCGAAAACGGTGATCGCGCATGAAGAGGACGGGCGGCGCTACCGCTACCGGCCGCTTGTACAGCGCGAGGAGTATGTCGCGGGCGAATCGCGCAAGGTGATGGACCGGCTGTTCGGCGGGCGGCTGACCCCGCTGGTGGCGCATCTGGCCGAGCGCGACGAACTGACCGCCCAGGACATCGCCGAGATCGAAGCGTTGCTGAAGGGGTTGAAAGCATGATCTCCTGGCTGATCGAGGCGCTGGTCGCCTCCACCGTGTTGATGGCTGCGGTGCTGCTGCTGCGTAGTCCGGTCCGCAAGGCGTTTGGTGCGCAGATCGCCTATGCGCTGTGGCTGCTGCCCGTGTTGCGGCTGGTGTTGCCGCCATTGCCGACATCCTGGTGGCAGGTGGCTGCCGTGGCACCGGTGCAGCGCGCGACCGAGCAGATGACCGTCCTGTTCGTCGCGCCGGTCACCGAAGCGGCGGCGCCGGCCTTGCCGACGCTTGGACCCGTGCTGGCGCCTGCGCTGGCGATCCTGTGGGGCTTGGGTGCGGTCGCGTTCGTCGGCTGGCATACGTTGGCGCACCATCGTTTCTGCCGCCGCTTGCTCAACCGGGCGAGCACCCGCACCGAACAGGCCGGCGTCCATATCATCGAGACCGACGCCGCGAGCGGTCCGCTCGCCTTCGGGGTGGTGCGCCGCTACGTCGCTTTCCCGCGCGATTTCGCGGAACGGTATGACGCCGACGAACGCGATCTGGCGCTGGCGCATGAGCTTGGCCACCACGCGCGCGGCGATCTGATCGCCAATTGGATCGCGTTGGTCGTGCTGGCGCTGCACTGGTTCAACCCGGTGGCATGGCGGGCGTTTCGCGCTTTCCGGGCCGATCAGGAAATCGCCAACGATGCCCGCGTGCTGGCGGGGATGAACCCGATGCGCCGCCACAGCTACGCCTGTGCGATCCTGAAAGCCGCGCACCCGACATTTTTGAACGGCACCGTCTCTGCGACGTGCCACCTCCACACCATTGATGATCTGAAAGGGAGACTGAGGATGCTGACCACGACCAAGACGTCGCGCACGCGGCTGGCCGCCGGGGCAGGGGTACTGAGCCTGTGTGCCGCCGCCGGGCTGGGCCTGACCGCTTCGGGCACCGTTGCCGCCGCCAAGGTGCGCAGTACGGTCGAAAGTGCGACCGGCGTTGATCTCGCCAGCCTCGACCAAAGCGCGGCCGCGCCGTTCGCCCCTGCCGTTGTGCCCGCACCGCCGATCCCGGCCAGCGAGGTCGCACCGCCGACCCGCGCCCAGAACGCCGCCGAGACCGCGCCGGATACGTCGCCCGTGACCGATCTGCCGCTGCCGCCATCGAGCGTGGCTCCGGCGTCGCCCGAGGCACCCACCCCGCCCGAAGCCTCCGCCCGCGCGCCGGGCGAGGACCGCACCACGACGACCACGGTGACCGTGACCAAGGATGGCAAGCGCGTCGTCCGCTATGGCCGCTACGTGAAGCTCAACCGCGACGGCAGCTATACCATGGTCGGCGAGATCGCGCCGGTCCCGCCGATGCGCGCCATACCGCCAATGCCCGCGATGCCAGCGATGCGCCCCCTGCCACCGATGCCGCAGATTTCTTCGCGGGCCTGCGGTCCCGTCGGGCCAGATGGCAAGATGGTGATCAAGGAGCAGTCTGCGGCTGGAAGGCGGATCATCATCTGCAACGATCGCATCGCCGCTGCGGCCAGCAAAGGCGCTGCGATGGCTGCGAACAGCGCGAATATCGAGCGTGACGCCTATGCTCATGCGCTGAGCGGCCTGCGCGACGCGCGTGCCCGGATGCTGCGGGACACCGACATGGGCGCGGAAGCGCGCAAGCACGCGCTGGAGGGCATCGACACCGCGATCAAGGAAGTCGAAAGCGATCTGGCGCGGGTGCAGTAGGGTTTACACGCTGCGATCCCTCCCTCCGGATGCCCCCGGGGGAGGGGTTGCCCTTGCCAAGCCCCGCCCGACCCGCCATCTCGCACCGCATGAGCGTGCAACTCCCCGGCGTCCCCGAGCAGCTCGAACCGCTCGTGTCTCGCGTTCTTGCGCCCAACCCGTCGCACTTCACCCATACCGGCACGCAAGTGCATCTGGTCGGCACGACCGATCTGGCGGTGATCGATCCCGGCCCCGAGACGCCCGACCATATCGAAGCCCTGATCGCCGCGATTGGCGGACGGCCGGTTCGCGCGATTCTGATCACGCATACCCACCGCGACCACAGCCCCGGTTCGCGCCCGCTCGCCGCCGCGACGGGTGCGCCGATCGTCGGGTGTGCGCCACTCGCGCTCGATGACGCCGGGATCCGCTCGGACGCCTCGTTCGACCGTGACTATGCGCCGGACCGCGTGCTGGCGGAGGGCGAAGGCGTCAGCGGCGAAGGCTGGACGCTCACCGCGCTGGCGACGCCCGGTCACACCTCCAACCATCTCGCCTTCGCGCTCCTGGAGGCACAGGACGGGGCAGGGGCGCTGTT
>JAIXZV010000289.1 GCA_027489365.1 Sphingomonadales bacterium | reverse complement strand
TAGAGGCCCGCAATCTGCCCCAGCAGCGCCTGCGCGGGCTCGGCCAGATCGGACGTCGGCTCCGGCAGCGGCCGCGCCATCGTCAGGAATTGCTCCATGATCGCGTCGAGCGACCCGGCAAAGGTCGTCTCGCAATCGACCGCATCGACCGCTTCGTCGAGGATCTGCGCGACCGAGGCGGCATCGTCCTTGAGATGCGCCTGGTTCTCGCGCATCCGCTGCGCGCCGGTTCGGATCGTCGCCAGCGATTGTTCCAGCGTCTCCTCCTCGACCGCCTCGCTGTGCGACTGGCCGATCGCGCGGGCGGCCTCCTCCAGCCGTCCGACATCGGCCGCCACCAGCGCGGAAATCGATTCCAGCGTGCTCACGAAGCTGCGGATCTCGGCGGCGATCCGCGCCAGACCATTGCCTTCCCGCCCGATGCGATAGCAACGCAGGTCGGTATTCCAGGCCATATTGTGCACTTCGCCGGTCACCTGATGGATGATCTTGAGCCGATCTCCCAGGCGCTCGACGGTCATCGCTGTTTCCCGGCCCAGCGCATTGGACCGCACGTCCGCATCGCGCAGGCCGGTGGTCACCTTGCCGACCTCGGCCACCCTTTGCTCCAGCGTCTCCAGAAACGCGGCCTCGCCATGCGCTTGCGGGCCGCCGTCGCTTTGCAGTGCGAGCATGTCGATAACGTCGGGGACGATCGCGCGCAGACTGTGGACGAGACGCTGGTTTTCATGCCGAAAGTCATCGATCGCGTCACTGGCTTGCGCCGACAGTAGCGCCAGTATGTGCCCCTCGACCGCATCGTCGATCTTGTCGGGGCCGCGGTCTTGCGGGTCTACGGCTGCGAGCATCCGAAATCCCGTCGCCACATGTGCGAGCCGTTGCCGCGTGATATCGCCGATCTGCATCGCGCCGAGCGCGTCGCCGAGTTTCGCGCGAATCTGACACGCGACGGCGCCGATTTTTTCGGAGAGCGCGGCGACGCCATTCAGATGGTCCTGCAGACCCAGCGCATCCTCGGCCAGCCGCCGTGGTACATCGGGCACCACGACCGCGCATTCCGCGGCGAGCGCGCGATCGATCGTCAGCACACTGGGAATGATCGAGACAAGATGCCGCAGCTCGCGACCGATCCCGCCGATCTCGCTCTCGCTTACGTCGAGCTTGGCGAAGATCGCATCGGCAAATTCCGAGAAACCGTTCTGCCCGCCTGCCGCGACCTTTATGTTGAGCCCGCAGATGCGCAGGAACTCCAGCGTCCGCCCGACGCGGAAAATCTGTGCCTGCACACTCTTGCCCGCGTCCTCGACGGTGACGAGCGCGCCCGCGCGCGCCGCCATCGTGGCGGGCAAATGTTCGAGCCGCTGTGCGGTCTGCTGCATGTTGGCGACGGCGCGGATGGCCGCATCGCGATCGAGCGCATCCGAAACGCCGCCCAGATCCGCCACCAGTTTCTCGACGATGCCGTACGCGCGCGCGAGTGCCGCCCCGGCATCGACGAAGCGCGCATCCAGCCCACTCGCCACCAGATCGAGCGCCACATCGACGCTCGCCGGTGCCTGGCCGACGTCAGGGATTGTTGCGGAATACATTGCGTCCTTCCTGCATAGGCGCTGCGGGGCGGCGGTCGTCGCGCATCATCGGTCCGCCGCCTGCAACATTTCGCGCGCGATCTGGCCCAGCGGGATCACCTTCTCGACACCGCCATGCGCGATGGCCTCCTTGGGCATTCCGAACACGATCGACGTGGCCTCGTCCTGCGCGAAGGTGCGGGCCCCGGCCTGCTTCAATTCGAGCATCCCGCGCGCGCCGTCATCGCCCATCCCGGTCATGATCACGCCGACCGCATTCGACCCGGCCGCCCGCGCGACCGAGCGAAACAGCACGTCGACCGACGGGCGATGCCGCGACACCAGCGGCCCGTCGCGCACCGACACATAGTAACGCGCGCCGCGCCGCTCGAGCATCGTATGCTTGCCGCCTGGCGCGATCAGGACTTGGCCGCGCAGCACCGGATCGCCGTCCGCTGCCTCCTTCACATCGGTCTCGCACAAGCTGTCGAGCCGCTTGGCAAACGCGCGCGTGAAGTTCTCGGGCATATGCTGCACGACGACGACACCGGGTGAATTGGCGGGCAGCGCCTCCAGCACTTGCCGCAGCGCCTCGGTCCCGCCGGTGGAGGCACCGAGACAGATGACCATTTCGGTGGTGCGGCTCATCGCCCTGCCGCTGGGCGGGGGAAGGACCGCGTCTGCGGTCAGCTTCTTCTCCGGCGCGTTCGGGCGGACAACCCATGCCGTGCGGCCCTTCACGCGCGCCTTCGCCGCCGCCTTCACCGCATCGCAGATCTGCAAATTATGCTCGGTCAGATGCTCGGCAACCCCGACCTTGGGTTTTAGAATGACGTCGACCGCGCCTGCCTCCATCGCCTGCAGCAGCGTATCGGAGCCATTTTCGGTGAGCGACGAACACATCACCACCGGGATCGGGCATTGCGACATCAGCTTGCGCAGGAAGGTGATGCCATCCATGCGCGGCATTTCGACATCCAGCGTGATGACGTCGGGCACTTCTTCCTGAATGCGCTTGGCGGCGGCGAACGGATCGGCCGCGGTGCCCATCACCTCGATCTCGGGGTCGGCTTCCAGCACGCTCGTCATCGTCTGGCGCACGATCGCGGAATCGTCGATGATCAGCACCCGGATCTTTTTTGGCCGATCGACCATATGTCAGCTCCGCTTGAAGATGGTGTTGGCGACCTGGACGATCGGCAGATCGTGCCCGGCAATGGATTCGGAATGCCCGAGGAACAGCAGCCCGCCGGGGGCGAGCTTGTCGACGATCTGCGACACGACCCTGAGCTGCGTCTCCCGATCGAAATAGATCAGCACGTTGCGGCAGAAGATCAGGTCCATCGGGTCGCCGACCGGATAATGGTCGTCCATCAGGTTGAGGCGGGCAAAGCCGATATTGCGGCGCAACGCGGGCACGATGCGCACTTCGCTGCGGGCCGGATCGCGCGACCCCATCACATATTTGCGCCGCAGCGCGGGCGGGATCGGTTCGGCGATTTCGGCGGGGTAAATCCCTGCGCGCGCGATCTCGAGCACGTCGGTATCCAGATCGGTCGCAAGGATGCTGTAGCTCGGGCTGAACCGACCCGCCGCAAAATCGTCGATCACCATCGCGATCGTATAGGGTTCGGGACCGGTCGAGCAGGCTACGCTCCAGGCACGAAGCGGTTGCGACCCGCGCGTCGTCAGGTGCGGCAGCGCGACCTGCCGCATGTAATCGAAATGCTGCGGTTCGCGGAAGAAGTCGGTCTTGTTCGTCGTGACGGCGTTGATGAGATACTCGCCCTCGCGATCGATATTGTTGGCGGCGAAGAAATACGCGCAATAGGCGTCGAGGCTCTCCACGCCGACGGCACGCTGCCGCCGACGCAGCCGACCTTCGAGCATCGTCCGCTTGCTCGGCGGCATTTTGATGCCGGCATAGGTGTAGATATAATGCGCGAGCTTATCGAAATTATGCGCACTGATCCGGTCGCCCGGGGGCGCCAGCGATGGTGAGAGAGCGGCGGCGAGGGTCACTATGATACTCCGCGGATATGGCCCCGCCAGGCTTGGATGAGGGAAGAAGGGCGTCGCATCGCACGCTCAGGCGGCGATCGCGCCGGGCTGCAGCGCCTGAACTTCGTCAGCCGAGAAGATCTGCACGACATCGACCAGCACGACGAAGCCATCGGGGCGTTTCGCCACGCCTGCGAGATATTGCGAGGGCCAGCGCACGCCGATGTCGGGTGGCGGGCCGATGTCTGCGGTATCGAAGGTGCTGACGTCGAGCACGCGGTCGACCACCAGCCCAAGCACGAGCGTCCGCCCGTCGAACGGCACATCGACCACCAGGATGCGTGTGCTCGCGGTGGGTGCCACGTGCGGCAGGCCCAGGCGCAGGCGGAAATCGATCGTGGTCACGCCCTCGCCGCGCAATTCGGTGAGGCCGAGCAGATAGTCGGGGCCGTTCGGGATGCGAAACGTCTCGCGATAGTCGAGAATCTCGCGCACCAGCGTGACCGGGACCGCGAACGTCTCCGCGCCCAGACCGAAGGTCACGACCTGCAATTCCTGTGCGTTGCTCATGCTGCCTGGCTCCCGAAATGGGCGTCCTCGGCATCCGGGCCGCCGTGGTTCAGATCGAGCGCAAAGCCGTTCGCGCGCGCCTGCTGATCGGCGATCGAGTTCGGTTTTGCCCTGAAGGTGGGTTTTGGACGCTGCACCGGCTTCTTCGCCACGCGCACCGCTGGCTTGGATGATTCCGCGGCGTGGCGTGGCTCGCTGGTCATCGTGGCACCACGCCGCGCGCCTGCATCCTCGCTGACGCGGAAATACGCGATGCTGCTCTGTAATTGTTCGGCCTGCGTGGCGAGCAGTTCGGATGTCGTCGAAATCTGTTCCGACGCGCTCGCGTTCTGCTGGGTCACCTGGTCGAGCTGCTGGATCGCGTCATTGATCTGCGAGGCACCGATATCCTGTTCGCGACAGGCCGAGCTGATTTCGAGCACGAGCTCTGCGGTCCGGCGGATGTCGGGCACCAGCCGCCCGAGCATTTCACCGGCATCGGCGGCGGCTTTCACCGTCTCGGAGGAAACGAGGCTGATTTCAGCGGCGGCGCTCTGGCTGCGCTCGGCGAGCTTGCGGACTTCCGACGCGACCACGGCGAAGCCCCGGCCATGTTCGCCCGCGCGCGCCGCCTCGACTGCGGCATTCAGCGCGAGCAGGTCGGTCTGGCGTGCGATTTCCTGAACGATACCGATCTTCTCGGCGATCGTGCGCATCGCATCGACCGCTTTGTCGACCGCGACCCCGCTGGCTTCGGCATCGCGCGCGGATTGGCGCGCCATTTTTTCGGTCTGCGCGGCATTGTCCGCATTTTGCCGGATGTTGGCGGCCATTTCCTCCATCGAGGCCGATGCCTGCTCGGTCGCCGCCGCCTGTTCGGTCGCGCCTTGCGACACCTGTTCCGAGCTCGCCGACAGTTCCTGGCTGCCGGCCGATACGCTGTTCGCGGCGACCGTGGCATCGCTCACCACCCCGCGCAGACGATCGATCATGCGCACCAGCGACTGGCCCAGCATGTCGCGATCGGACGCGGCTTGGTGCGTGATGGTCAGGTCGCCATCGGCAATCTTGTCGGCCACGCCTGCGGAAACGCGCAAATTGCCCGTCATCCGCACCAGCGCATGGCCCAGCGTATCCTTGTCGGACAGCGGCTGGTGATCGACACTCAGGTCGCCCAGCGCGATACGATCGGCCAGCGAGACGCTGTCGCGCAAATTGCCGGTCATGCGGTTTACCGTATCGACCAGATCCTTGATCTCGTCGTTGGTGGAGACCTGCACTTCCTGGTTCAAATCGCCGATCGCAACCGCATCCAGCGCCGCGCGCGCCTTGCCCAGGCCGATCGCGACCGACCGTGCGATCCAGATCGCGGCGGTGATGCCGATCAGCATCGCGGCGATCACCAGTCCGATGAACAGCGCGCGCGCCGCGGCATAGGTTTCGTCGCCCAACGTGCTGGCCGCGTCCCCGCCGCTGACGTTCAGCTTGACGAGCTTCAGCAGATCGTCCGACAGATTGTCGAACAACGGCTGGCTGTCCGCCATCGCCTTGGCCGCCTCGGCATTCTTGTTCTGCCGCGACAGCGCCAGGATTTCATCCGCAACCCGCTCATAGCGGGCATATTTCTCGGCAAACTGCTCATAGATGCGGCGTTCTTCGTCGGACGAAATCAGCTTTTCATAGCGGCCACGCAGCTCCTTGATGCTGCTGCGCAACGTTTCCATCTCGCCTTCCGCCTTGCGCATGGCGACCTCTTCGGTCGTCGCGATGTGCGAATATTGCGCGACGCGCAGGTCGGACGTCGCGGTATTCAGCCGATGGACGGCGTCGATGCTCGGCATCCAATTCTCGGCCATTTCGGTCGACTGGTCGTTGATCGACGCCATTTTCGCGACGCCGACCCCGCCCAGAATGGCGGTGAGCAGCAACAGGGTCGCAAATGCCCCGCTCAGCTTGGCCTTGATCGTCGCACGCATCGTATCGTCCTCTTCCGTCGACGTCCCGTGACGCGACTGTCCTTGCATTCGGTTGGAGATCAGGCCGCCTTGTTCCCGAAATCGGCGTCTTCGGCGTCCGGGCCGCCGTGGTTCAGGTCGAGCGCGAAGCCGTTCACGCGCGCCTGTTGATCGGCGATCGAGTTCGGCTTTGGCCGTGCCTTGGCCTTCAGTTTCGGCTTGTAGCTCGCCGCGCGCGCTGGGGTGCTGAACGGTGCCGCCCGCGCCGCGCTGGCGTGACGGGCAGGGGGCGCGTCGCTCACCCGGAAATAGGCGATGCTGGTCTGCAAATGTTCGGCCTGGGTGGCGAGCAGCT
>JAIXZV010000203.1 GCA_027489365.1 Sphingomonadales bacterium | reverse complement strand
GCGCTGCTGGCGGGCGAGGTCGATTTCGCGGTGCATTCGATGAAGGACGTCGAAACCGAACGTCCGCGCGAGATTGCGATCGCCGCGATGCTGCCGCGCGCCGATGTGCGCGATCGGCTGATCGGTGCCGAGAGCATCGCCAGCCTGCGCCATGGGGCGGTGATCGGCACCAGCTCGCCGCGCCGCGTCGCGCAGTTGAAGCGGATGCGGCCCGATTTCGAGACGGTGCTGTTCCGCGGCAATGTCGACACGCGCCTCGCCAAGGTCGCAGCGGGCGAGGTCGATGCCTCAATGCTGGCGGCGGCGGGGCTCGATCGGCTCGGTCGGCCCGATGTCGGCGTCGGGATCGAGACCGACGTCATGCTGCCCGCCCCTGCGCAAGGCGCGGTCGGGATCGAGGCGCGGGCAGCGGACGACCAGATTCTCGGCTGGCTCGCCGCGATCGATCATCAGGCGACGCATCTGTGCGTGCTGGTCGAACGCGCCCTGCTCGCCGCGCTGAAGGCGGATTGCCACTCGCCGGTCGCGGCATTGGCGGTGATCGAGGACGATCTCGTCTGGATTCGCGCTGAGCTGTTCGCCGAGGATGGCAGCGCGCATGTGACGGGCGAGATGCGCGGTGCGGTGGATGACGGCACGCTGGCCGAACGGCTTGCCGCCGATTTGCTGGAGCGTGCGCCGGAGACGGTACGGCGGCTGTTCGCGGCGTGAGTGCGCCGCTGGCGGTGTTGCGCCCTGAGCCGGGCAACGCCGCCACCTGTGCCCGTGCTGCAGCGGCTGGGTTCGAGACCGTGTCTTTGCCGCTGTTCGCGGTGCAGACGGTGGCGTGGGACGTACCGCGCGCCGCCGATTTCGATGCGCTGATCCTGACCAGCGCCAACGCCTTGCGTTTTGCAGGTGAAAGGCTGTCCGGTCTGACGGCGCTGCCGGTGCTGGCGGTCGGTCCGCACACGGCCGCAGCCGCGCGCGAAGCGGGGTTCGACGTCATGGCAGTGGGCGGTGGCGATGGCGCCGCAATCGCTGCGCTGGCGGTATCGATCGGCGTGAAGCGCGCGCTGCATCTCACCGGACGGGATCGCACCCTGTCGGCTGGCGGGCCGATCGCACAGGTCATCCCTGTCTATGAAAGCGCCGCCGTTCCGGTCGATCCGGTGCGGGTGCAGGCACTGGTCGGTTCGATCGCCTTGCTCCACTCGGCGCGCGCGGCGCGACGTCTGGCGGACCTGCTGGATACTGCCGGAATCGATCGCGCAACGCTCGCCCTGGCCGCGTTCAGCCCGGCGGTCGCCGCCGCCGCCGGGGTGGGTTGGGCCGCCATCGCCAGCGCCGCCACGCCCGATGATACCGCGCTGTTCGCCGCAGCCCGGAGCATCGCCGACACGCGCGGGCGTTGACCGGCTGCGTCACGACCCCGATAAGGCGGCATGGACGACCCCACACCTCCGGTCCTCGAACCCGCATCGGTGCCGCCGCTGCCACCGCGCGTGCTGCCGAGCTTCACCCCACCACCATCGCCGCCCGCCTCCAGCGGCATGGGCTGGCGGATGGGGGTGGCGCTCGGCCTGATCGCGTTCCTCGTCGGGGTTGGCGTGGCGGCCTTCGCGCTCAACAAATTCGCGCGCACGGGTGACACCAAGCCGGTCGCCACGGTCACATTGCCCGTCGGTGCCAATGGCCAGGCCCCGGTCGTGATCGTCCCCAGCAAGGCGGGCGCGCCGGTCCCGGCGATCGATCTCGCGGCACTCTCGACCCGTGAAGCCGAGTTGGCCGCCAAGATCGGCGAACTCGAAACCCGCGCCGGGGCGATCGATCGTGATTCGCAGCGCGCCTCCGCTTATGCCACGCGCAGCGAAGGGCTGATGGTCGCCTTCGCCGCCCGCCGCGCGC
The DNA here is from genome assembly GCA_027489365.1 of Sphingomonadales bacterium. Classification (GTDB taxonomy): domain Bacteria; phylum Pseudomonadota; class Alphaproteobacteria; order Sphingomonadales; family Sphingomonadaceae; genus Sphingomonas. The sequence goes on along the minus strand of JAIXZV010000203.1, from coordinate 10,426 downwards.
TCGATCGCGGGCTCAATCTCGGCTTTCTTGAGGATCAGTTGCGCAGTCGCTTTGGCGGCACGCAGGCCGCAGCCGTCGCCACCGTGCTGCAAGCCGCGCGCGCGCCGGTGACGCTCGAGGATCTGCGCGTTGGGCTCGACGGCATCGCGCCCGAATTGATGACCGGTGCGGCGAGCGTCGGCTGGTGGCAAAGCCTCCGCTCGGAAATCGGCAATCTCGTCGTCCTGCGCCGCGCCGGCACGCCGTCGCCGCTCCCGCTCGACCGCGTGGCCCGCGCACGCCGCCTGATCGAGGCGGGACAAGTCGAGGCGGCGCTGGCGGAAGTCTCGCGCACGCCGGGCGCACGTCAGGCCGAAAGCTGGAGTGGTGCGGCGCGGCGCTATATCGCCGCGCGCCGGGCGCTCGATACGATCGAAAGCGCCGCGATTCTCGCGCCGGGTGTCGATGCGCCACCGCCGCCCGCGCCGACGCCGACGCCTGCGGTCGCCAAACCTTAAGCGCTGACGCGCTCGATCAGCGCCATCGCCCCGGCGGGCGCTCTGACTTTCGCGCCGTTGATGAAGAAGACGAACGTGTCGCGCGGGCGAACCGGTGCCGGGTCCGCGACATAGGGCAGGTCCTCCGGTGCGCCGCCTGCGGCCCAGCTTCGCGCGGCCTTGGTCCAGCGATCCAGCGCGGCGGGCGCATAGCCGGTCGGCTCGTCCTCCACCGCCGCCTCCAACCGCGCATAAACGAAATCGCCGCTGACATCGGCAATCGCCGGATAGTCGGCCGAATCGGCATAGACGATCGCCACCCCGGCGGCGCGCGCCATGGCGACGAATTCCGGCACGCAAAAGCTCTCATGCCGCACCTGTACCGCGTGGCGCAGCGCGACGCCGTCTTGCTTTGCGGGTAACAGTTTCAGGAATGCCGCGAAATCTTCGGACTCGAACTTCTTGGTCGCCATGAATTGCCACAGGATCGGCCCCAGCCGATCGCCCAGCTCGACGATCCCCTGCCCGGTGAAGCGCGCGATCGATTCGCCGGCTTCGGCCAACACCTTGCGATTGGTGCAATATCGCGACGCCTTCAGCGTGAAGACGAAGCCGTCGGGCACCGCCTTCGCCCAGGCGGCGAAGGTCGCGGGTTTTTGCGAGGAATAATAGGTGCCGTTGACCTCGATCGCGGTCAGCTTGCCCGCGGCATATTCCAGCTCGCGCTTGATCGGCCATTTCTCGGGAAAGAACACGCCGCGCCACGGCTCGTACGTCCAGCCGCCAATACCGATTCGAATGTCGCCGCTTGTCATGCGCACGACGCTACCCGAGAAGTATGCCGGACGGAACCGCAGGCGAGGTCGTAACCAATGCCCGGTCGCACCCGAATGACGCTTCGGAATGCCCGTGCGCGCGGGTGAAGCGGAGCTGCGAGCGCTGATGATCGGCGGTCTCGCCGGTCAGGCCGATGCCCAGCGCAAGCTGTTGCAGGCGCTCGCCCCGGTGTTGCGCGCCTTCTTCGCGCGGCGCTTGCGCGGGGCCGAAGATGATGTCGAGGATCTGGTGCAGGACAGTTTGATCGCCATTCACACGCGCCGTGCGACTTATGATCCGGCGCGGCCGTTCACCGCCTGGGCCTATGCGATCGCGCGCTACAAGATGATCGACCATTTTCGCCGCCGCAAGCAGACGCTGCCGATCGACGATTTCGCCGACATCCTTTCGACCGTGAGTTTCGAGGAGGCGAGCGGCGCCTATCTCGACATCCGCCGCTTGCTCGACGCGCTGCCGCCCAAGCAAGCCCAGGCGATCCGCGCGACCAAGATCGACGGGCTGAGCGTGGCGGAGGCGGCGGCGCGCGCGGGCCTCAGCGAATCCGATGTGAAGGTGTCGGTCCACCGCGGGTTGAAGACGCTCGAACAGCGTTTGAGCGACGCAACGCTCGGCGCGGCGCGGTTGGGATCATGACCATGGCATCGACCGACGCATTGATCGATTCGCTGACCGAGCAGGTCGCGCCCGTCTCCCCTGGCACGGTGGGCGGTCGTCTTGTTTCCGCGCTATTGGTCGGTAGCGTCGTGACGGCGCTGGCGGTGGTTGTCGGCCTCGGACTGCGGCCCGATCTGTCGCACGCGCTCTATGGCAGCATGATCTGGATAAAATGGGCCTATACGCTGTCGATCGGATTGCTTGCCGCGTTCGGCGTCGCGGTGGTCGCCCGGCCCGAGCGGCGGGCCTTGGGCTGGTTGTGGCTGGCGCTGCTACTGCCCATCGCGCTGCTCGCCGCGCTCGCCACCGGGCAAGTCATGGCAACACCGCGCGACGGCTGGCCGACTTTGTGGCTCGGTCATAGCTGGCAGCGTTGCTCGATTTCGGTCGCGCTGCTCGCGCTGCCGGTGTTCGTCGCAATCCTGCGCGCGCTGCGCAGCCTCGCGCCGACGCGACTGCGGCTGGCGGGGGCGATGGCCGGGCTGGCGGCGGGCGGCATCGCGGCGACGCTCTACGGCTTCCACTGCCCCGAAACCGCCGCACCGTTCGTGCTCACCTGGTATTCGCTCGGGATGGCCGCCGCGATGGCGATCGGCACCGCGATCGGCCCGCGCGCGCTGCGCTGGTGAGGCAAGCCCGAGATTTGGGGGATCGCTGGATGCCCCGTGAGGATTCGAACCTCAATAGGCGGTATCAGAAACCGCAGTCTTACCATTAGACGACGGGGCATCAGCGGACGCGCGCTCTACGGTGGCGGGCCGCGCGAGTCAAGCTGGGCGCGTCGGGCTGTGCCCTGCCTGGAAGCACCCGCCCACCGCAAGCCCGTGCAAAGTCCGTCGCTTGCCGCCTATCGGGCCATCAGCTAGGATCGGTCCCAAGCACCGAACGACGCGCCCATCCGGCGCGGCGCGACGGCAGAACAGAATAAGCGAGTAACACGGCATGGGGGACACTCCCGATATGCCGTACCGGCAGGCGAGACCTGCCCGTTCGGCGCCGGTCCACGGCAACGCCTATCCCAGGATGAAGGGGGGCGCACGGCCACGCGAGCCGCGGCACTTCGCCGCGCTCGATCTCGGCACCAACAATTGTCGCTTGCTGATCGCGCGGCCGCAGGGCGACGGCTTCGCCGTGGTCGATGCCTTTTCGCGGATCGTGCGGCTGGGTGAGGGGCTGGCGAGTTCGGGACGGCTCAGCGATGCCGCGATCGAGCGGACGATCGCCGCGTTGAAGATCTGCGCCGACAAGTTGAAGCGCCGCAACGTCACGCTCTCGCGCGCAGTCGCGACCGAGGCGTGTCGCCGCGCGAGCAACGGCGCCGATTTCATCGCCCGTGCCTATGCCGAAACCGGTATCCTGCTCGACATCATCTCCGCCGAGGAAGAAGCGCGCCTCGCAGTGCTGGGCTGCCACGCATTGATCGAACCGGGCGATGGGCCCGCGCTGGTGTTCGATATCGGCGGCGGCTCGACCGAATTGGTGCTGATCGATACGCGCCCCGATATGCCGGTGATCCTCGACTGGCACAGCGCGCCGTGGGGCGTCGTCTCGCTGACCGAAAGCGCCGGGCATGGCCCGCCCGGGCGAGACGGCGGCGCCGAAGGGCGCGCCGCCAGCTATGCCCGGATGCGCCGCCTCGTCGCCGACAGCATGGCCGCCTTCGCCGCGCGCTTGCCGCGCGACGTCGCCATGCCGCGCTTGCTCGGCACGTCGGGCACGGTCACCACGCTCGCCAGCGTGCATCTCGGCCTGACGCATTACGACCGCGCGCAAGTCGACGGGCTGATCGTGCCCGCGCCTGCGCTGCGCCGGATCAGCGCGGATCTCGCGGCGATGGACTTGCGCCAGCGCGCCACGCTGCCGTGCATCGGCAGCGAACGCGCCGATCTGGTCGTGGCGGGCTGCGCCATTTTAGAGACGATCATGGATTTGTGGCCGGCCGAACGGGTAGGGATAGCCGATCGCGGCATTCGCGAGGGCATCTTGCGGCGACTGATGGGAAATGGGTCATGAGCAGGGATGGGGGCGGGCTGCGCGTCCGCGTGAAGACCGCGCGCAAACGCAGCGCGCAATCGACGCGCTGGCTCGATCGCCAGTTGAACGATCCGTACGTCAAGCGCGCCAAGGCCGATGGCTATCGTAGCCGCGCGGCCTATAAATTGATCGAACTCGACGAACGCTTCGCCTTTCTGAAGGGCAAGCGTCGCGTCGTCGATCTCGGCATCGCGCCGGGCGGCTGGGCGCAAGTGGTGCGGCGGCAAGTGCCCAAGGCGGCGGTAGTCGGGATCGATCTGCTACCGGTCGATGGCATTGAGGGCGTGACGATCCTCCAGCTCGATTTCATGGCCGATGTCGCGCCCGAGCGCCTGACCGCCGCCCTCGATGGTCCGCCCGATCTGGTCCTGTCGGACATGCCGGCTAACACCGTCGGCCATCCGCAGACCGATGCGCTGCGCACGATGGGACTGGTCGAGGCGGCGCTGGAATTCGCGATCGACGTGCTGGCACCGGGCGGGGCGTTCGTCGGTAAGGTGTTCGCAGGCGGCGCCGATACCGCGCTGGTCGCGGAACTGAAGCGCAACTTCACGACGGTGAAACATGCCAAGCCCCCGGCGAGTCGCAAGGCGTCGAGCGAATGGTACGTCGTCGCGCAGGGGTTCAAGGGGCGAGGCGCTGAAAGAGCGTAGCTCTTTCAGCTATCCAGCCGAGCCCCGGACGGGGGGCAAAGCCCGACCGACGGCGCGGCCTCGCCGCGACGCCCACTTGATTTGTAAGCGCAGACCAAAGCTGTAAACTTCGGCAAAGCGTCGTCGCACATCCGTGTCGGCCCGGCGTAGATGAGGTGGCATTATGCAGGCTTCCCCGAAAGCAGCCCTGACGGCACTTCTTCTCTGTTTTGCGCTGCCATCCTGTGTATCGACCAGCCGCCCGACCCCGGACGCCGCAGCGCCGATCGCGCTCGACCTCGCGGTACGGCCCGATGAGACCGTCGTCGTCACCTATCAAATGACCGCACCGACCAAGGCGTTGCATTTCGCGCAGGCCTTGGGCGGGTATCGACCGGAGGATTGGCACCCGCAATCGGCCGGCTTTCGCTGGACGCAGGAAGGCAGCGGCGAGCGGGTCGAGCGATCCGATGGCAGCGCGTTCCGTGTCGTGCAATTCACCCTTCCCGCGCGCTACCGCGCTTTGCCAAAGAGCTACGCACCCTTCTCGCCGTTCAGCGACGGCAGCGTCCTGGTCCATTCGGGCCAGTTCCATGCCTGCATCAGCGCTCCGTGTACGGGCACCGATGCCATGCCGATGCGCATTGTCGCGACCGGAAAGACGATCGGCGTCGAAGGGCGGCGCGTCGCCGATCAGACTCGCTTCGTCAGCCGGGACGACGGCACCAGCATCTTTGTCGGGACGCTCAAGCCGGAAGAGGCCGACGGGTTCATCGCGGTTATCGACCCCGGCCTGCCACCCGCTGCACGCGACCATTTGAAGCAGTCGCTGCCCCGCGCGATGGACACGTTCGCGCGCATTTATGGCGCGCTGTCGTTCCATCCCGAACTCTATGTCTCAATCGATGCCCGCGCTCGCGCGGACGGTCATGTCTCAAACCAGGGCGGCACGCTGCCGGGGCAGATCTTCATGCATTTCGACGGCGAAAATGCCCGCGACCGGGTCACCGCGCAGGCCCCCTTTTGGCTCGACTGGTTCTTCGCGCATGAAGCGGCGCATCTTTTCCAGCAGGACAGGATCGGCAAGCCTGCTAGCGACGAAATAGCGGCGTGGATTCACGAAGGCGGGGCCGATGCGATGGCCGCGCTCGCCTTGGCGCAGCGCGGGAAAGCGGAGCGCGCGTACGTCGCAAGCCGGGTGCGCAGTGCCGAGACCGATTGTGCGAAAGGGCTGGCGCGCGCCCCGCTCGACAAGGCGACGGCAGCCGGAAATTTCGACCTGCATTATCAATGCGGATTGCTGATCTGGCTGGCGCTGGACGATTCGCTGCGCAGTGCGAATGCCGACGGGCTGCACGCCGTCAACAAGACGCTGTTCGCGCGCGTCAAGGCAGGCGCGCCGTGGGATGAGGCGACCTTTATCGCGGCGGCGCAGAGCAATGGCGTGCCACAACCGCTCCTGCAGCGCGTCGCGCGGCTGGTACATGGCGGTCATGCCGATCCGCAGGACGACGTCGCTGCACTGGGGAAGGCGGCGATTGCGACGCTTTCCCGGGAGTAGGCGGGTGCGGGGACGGGCGTACGCCGTGGCAAAGCCACGGTGTCGGTCGGGGCCACGGCCCCGCCGTCCGGGTTTCGGCTGATCCTCGGCTAACGCTTACGCGTTAGCCTTGGGCCTCAACCTTCGTAATCTGCGCCGAGATTCTGGTTCCGCGGCGGCGCAGCGGCGGTCAGGCGCAGCGCTTCGGCCGAAGCCGCCAGCGAGCCAACCGCGTCGGCCACGTCTTCGTCGTCGAGCTGCACGCGTTGCAGGCCGTTGATGACCGACTCCTTCAGCGTCGCCGGGTGGACCATCTCCTCGGCGATCTCGCGCAGCGCGACGACCGGGTTCTTGTCGCGGTCACAATCGAGCGTGAGTTCCGCGCCACCCGAGATCTGCCGCGCGCGCTGTGCCGCGAACAGGACGAGATCGAAGCGATTGGGAATCTTGTCGACGCAATCTTCGACGGTGACGCGCGCCATGAACGGCTTCCTTCTTGTGCGACGAATGTCGGAAAGGCGGCTAGCTAGTCCGGACGGCCGGAAGAGTCAAGAAAATCGGCTTGCACGCGCCGTATCCCCCCGCCACAGCATGGGAGGATGGCAGAGCCTGCGGCCCAACCCACTTTCGCAATCGCCGGCAATGCGCTGACGCTGCTCGATACCGGGCCACGGCGGCTGGACGCGTTGATCGCCTTGATCGACGGTGCGCGGGTGAGCTTGCGGATCATCTATTACATCTATGTCGATGATCGCGCGGGCGAAATGGTGCGTGCGGCGATGCTCCGCGCGGCGGCGCGCGGCGTGAAGGTCGCACTGATCGTCTATTGCCTCGGCAGCGAAGTGGCCGAGAGCCACGATTTTTTCGATCCGTTGCGCGCAGGCGGTGTGACGGTGTGCCGCTTCGTGCCGCGCTGGGGGCGGCGCTATCTGTTGCGCAACCACCAGAAGCTTGCACTGGCCGATGGCGAGCAGCCAGATGCGCGCGCGATCATCGGCGGGTTCAACGTGCAGGACAGCTATTTCGGTACCCCTGCCGAACAGGCGTGGCGCGATCTCGGGCTGCTGATCGAAGGCCCCGCGGCGCACAGCATCACCGGCTATTTTGACGCGTTGGCGCGCTGGGCGGCGCGGTCGAAGCCGCCGCTGCGCGCGCTGCGCCGCGCGCTGCGGAGCTGGAGCGAGCCCGAAGGCACGGTCCGCTGGCTGTTCGGCGGGCCGACCCGGCGGCTGTCGCCTTGGGCGCGCGCGCTGAAAGCCGATCTGCAGCGCGCGATGCGGGTCGATCTGATCGCCGCCTATTTCGCGCCGAGTCCGGCGATGTTGCGGCGGCTCGATAAAGCGGGGCTGCGCGGGCGCGTGCGGATCGTGCTCGCGTCGAAGAACGATCACGGCGCGGCGATCTGGGCGTCGCGCTTCACTTATGCCGGGCTGCTGCGCAAAAGCGTCGAAATCTACGAATATCAGCCGACCAAGCTGCACACCAAACTCTTCCTGCTCGATGATGTCGTCTATATTGGATCATCCAATTACGACATTCGGAGCCTGTTCCTGAACCTCGAGATGATGCTGCGAATCGAGGATGCCGCCTTTGCGCAGCATGTCCGCGCCTATGTCGATGGCGAGGTTGCGGAGAGCGAGCGCATCACTGCAGATCTCTACCGCGCCCGCACCGGCTGGTGGACCCGCACCAAGCAGGCCGCTGCCTTTTTCGTGATGACGGTGCTCGACTATAATATCACCAAGAGCCTCAATTTCGGGCCGCGCGAATGAGTGCGCCTGCGTCGCCCTCGGTCCGGTTCGATCGCACCTTCACGCTGCTGTTCGTCGTGATGCTGACGATCGCAGCGGGCAATACCGCGCTGCAATCGGTGCTCCCCGCGCTCGGGCGATCGTTGAAAGTGCCCGACAGCGCGGTGGCGGCGGCGTTTTCGGTGTCGGCCTTGCTGTGGGTGCTCGCCGCCCCATTCTGGGCGCACCGCTCGGACCGGCACGGCAGGCGCGCGATGATCCTGCTCGGGATGGGCGGGTTCGCCGTGTCGCTGGCGATCTGCGGGATTTGCCTCGCCGCCGGGATCAACGGCTGGATCGGCGGCACGACCGCATTCGTCTGCTTCATCGGCGGGCGGCTGATCTACGGCACGTTCGGCGCGGCGGCCCCCCCGGCGGTGCAGGCCCTGGTCGCGGGCAGCACGACGCGCGCCGAGCGGACCAAGGCGCTGACGCTGCTCGGTTCGGCCTTCGGTCTCGGCACGATCCTTGGGCCCGCGATCGCGCCGTACCTCCTGCTCGGCTCGATCGGGCAGATCGAGATCGGGCTGGCGGGTCCGGCCTTCATCTTCTCGCTGTTCGGCGTGGGCGTGTGGATCGCGGTGCGTCAGGTCCTGCCGGTCGACCGCAGCGTGGCGACCGATCCAACCGACTATCACGGTGCCGCCAATGCCTATCCCTCGATCGGCGGGCAAAGTTCGGGCGCGAGCATCACCGCCGCGACCGAACCGCATAGCGAACCGGTCGGCTATACCGATCCTCGCGTGCGCAGCTGGATGATCGCCGGGCTGGTGATGGGGCATGGCCAGGCGATGACCGGCCAGGCGATCGGATTTCTCGTGATCGACCGGCTCCACGTCGCGCCTGCGCAAGCGCTCGAGCCGACCGGGATCGTGCTGATGATGGGCGCAGGGGCAGCGCTGCTGGTGCAATGGGGGATCATCCCCAACCTCAACCTGCGCCCGCGCACGATGATGCTGACCGGGCTGATCCTCGCCGCACTCGGCTGTGCGCTGACCGGCGTCGCCACGTCGCTCTATGCCATCGCCTGCGCCTATGCGCTGGCGAGCGTGGGCTTCGGCTTCACCCGCCCGGCCTTCACCGCCGGAGCCTCGCTTGCGGTGGGGCACAATGCGCAAGGCTCGGTCGCGGGCAAGGTCACGTCGATCAACGGCGCAGCTTTCGTGCTCGGCCCGTCGATCGGCGTCGGCCTGTACGAAGTGCAGCACTCGCTGCCATACCTGCTCGCGGGCGCGGCGATGCTCGTGTTGTTCGCCTACGCCCGCTTTGCCCTGCGCGAGCCCTCAGCCATCTCCCTCGCGGGCGCGCAATTGCCCGGGCGAGACGAAGCCGATCGGTTGTAGCGCCGTCGCATCCTGCTTGAGCCGCGCCTTCATCGATTCATATTCACGCTCAAGCTCGGGCGTGACCGAGGCACGTGAATCCTTCAGCGCTTCTTCGAAATCGACCATCCACACTTCCGCCGCCTTCAGGCTGCGGCGAAGCGCGTTGAGACCCGCGCGGCGCACGACATCCTCCAGATCGGCCCCGGTGAAGCGATCGGTCCGCCCGGCGATGACCGAGAGATCAACATCGCTGGCGAGCGGCATCTTGCCGGTCTGGATCTTTAGGATCCGCTCACGCCCGCCCCGATCGGGTACGCCGACATAGATCAGCTCGTCGAAGCGGCCCGGCCGCAACAGTGCCGGGTCGATCAGATTGGGCCGGTTGGTCGCCCCAATCACGACGACCGACTGCAATTCCTCGAGCCCGTCCATCTCGGCCAGGATCGTGTTGACGACGCGCTCGGTCACTTGCGGCTCGCCCATCCCGCTGCCGCGCGTGGGGACGAGCGAATCGAGTTCGTCGATGAAGATCACGCACGGCGCAACCTGCCGCGCACGCGCGAACAGCTTGGCGATCTGCTGTTCGCTCTCGCCATACCATTTGCTGAGCAGGTCGGAGGATTTGGTCGCGATGAAATTGGCCTGCGCCTCGCGCGCGACCGCCTTCGCCAGCAAGGTCTTGCCGGTGCCAGGCGGACCGTAGAGCAGAAAGCCCTTGGCCGGGCGAATCCCCAGCCGCCGGAACGCCTCGGGGTCCTTCAGCGGCAGCTCGACGCCTTCCTTCAAACGGATTTGCGCATCGTCGAGCCCGCCGACATCGTCCCAGCGCACGCGCGGTGCCTCGACCATAACTTCGCGCATCGCGCTCGGCTGGACGCGTTTCAGCGCATCGAGGAAATCCTCGCGCGTCACCGCCAGCGTATCGAGGATTTCGGGCGGAATCGTCCCCTCGGACAAATTCAACCGCGGCATCAGCTTCCGCACCGCCTCGATCGCCGCCTCGCGTGCAAGCGCGGCAATATCGGCCCCGACGAACCCGTAGGTCGTGCGCGACAGCTCATCGAGATCAACCTTGTCGCCGAGCGGTATCCCGCGCGTGTGGATGCCGAGAATCTCGCGGCGGCCACGCTCGTCCGGC
>JAIXZV010000240.1 GCA_027489365.1 Sphingomonadales bacterium | reverse complement strand
TGGCGATTGCGCCTTCGATCAACGGGTTGCCGCCCGAACTTGCCAGGCCCATGCCGGAGATCATCTCGCGCTCGTGGCCGAGCAGATATTTGGCGACATCCCAGCCCTTGTTCTCGTCATGAACGCGCTGCGACTTGGGCACCTTCACATTGTCGAAGAAGGTTTCGCAGAAGGGCGAATAGCCGGAGATCAGCAGGATCGGCTTGGTGGAAACGCCGGGCGAGGCCATGTCGAACAGCACGAAGCTGATCCCGCCCTGCTTGGTCGTTTTGTCGGTGCGGACGAGGCAGAAAATCCAGTCGGCCTTGTCGGCGTAGGAGGTCCACACCTTCTGTCCGTTGATGATGTAATGGTCGCCCGCATCCTCGGCGCTGGTGGCGAGGCTGGCGAGATCGGATCCGGCGTTCGGCTCGGAATAGCCCTGGCACCAGCGAATTTCGCCGCGCGCGATCTTGGGCAGATAGTCGAGCTTCTGCTCTTCGGTGCCATATTTGAGAAGTGCTGGCCCAAGCATCGATATACCGAAGGAATTGAGCGGGTTGCGCGCCTTTATTGCCGCCATCTCTTCGCGCAGAACCTTGGTTTCAGCCGGCGAAAGCCCGCCGCCGCCATAGGCAACCGGCCAATCGGGCACCGTCCAGCCGCGCGACGCCATTGCGTCCATCCATTCCTTCTGCCTCGGCTGGAAATCAGGATTGCGGCCACCCCAGCAGGCGTCCTTCTCGGAGCGGACGGGTTCGCGCATTTCGGGCGGGCAGTTCGCCTCCAGCCAGGCACGGGTTTCGGTGCGGAAGGTGTCGAGGTCGGTCATCTATCGGCTCCAGACAAGATCGTGCGCCACGCGGGCGACGGCGATGGCGGTATGGTCGGCATAACGGTCAGCGATCACTTGCACGCCGATCGGCATCCCGTCTGGATCGATTCCGACGGGCACGCTGGTGGCAGGCAAAAGCGGGAAGGTGGCGAGGCCCGGATAGGCAAGCTGCATGGGGAAGGGCGTCGCGACGTCATCGATTCTCAAGACCCGCTCGGCGAGCGGTGTGTCGTCGTGCGGGAAAGCGGTCGTGCCCCAGGCGGGGGCGATTACCGCGTCATAATCGCGGAACAGCCGACGCCAGGCGCGACGGCAGGCGGCTTGACGATCGAGCAGGACGATCATCGGCGTCGAGGGCGGGCCGCTGGGGGCGGGGGCCCCGCGCGCCATCGCGACCGCGAGAATGCGCAAGTAATCCTCGTGCTGGCTCTGAATATCGGGGAGCAAATCGCTGTAATGATGAACGGTTGCACTCGCCTTCGCGAGGGTCGCACCGACCGCATCGACAGCGCCGGAAACTGCAGCGGAGGCGGCGGCGAGCGGATGCCGCGCGAGGATCAGGATGCGCCAGTCGCTGACATTGCGCGGTGTCGGCGTGGGCAAGGGCAAATCGCTGACGAGGTCGAGCGCCAGCGCCAGATCATCGGGATCGCGAGCGAGTGGGCCGATCACGCTGAGATTGGGCGCGGACCCCTGCGTGCGCGGGAAATAATGCCCGTCGGTGTCGAGCATCCCGAAGGTCGGCTTGTGGCCCCACACACCACAAAAGGCGGCAGGCACGCGGATCGATCCGCCAATGTCCGAACCAAATTCGAGCGGTACGAAGCCCGCCGCGAGCGCCGCCGCCGACCCACCCGACGAACCCCCGCTCACCCGGTCGAGGTTGTGCGGGTTGCGCGTGCGCCCGTAATTCGGGTTGTTGGTTTGCAGATCGGCGAGGCCGACGGGAATGTTGGTCTTGCCAAGGATCACCGCGCCCGCCGCCTTCAGCCGCTGCACCGCGACGGCATCCTCGCCCGCGATGTGATCGGCATGTTCGGCAAAGCCCCAACTCGTCGCGAGACCCGCAACGTCGAAGCTTTCCTTCACGGTCATCGGCACGCCGAGCAGCGCGCGGTCGTCCTTCGGCCCGGCGTCGATCGCCTGCGCCGCCGCGCGTGCCCGATCGAAATCGCGCACTACGACGGCGTTGATCTCACCGTCACCGGACTCGATCCGCGCGATCGCGGCCTCGCACTCGGCGAGCGCCGTTGTTTCGCCCGCGCGGATCGCGGCGGCGGTGGCGATGGCTGACTTCAATTGAAGCGCCCGTTGCTCTCGGCCTTGCTCTTGAGCAATTCGCTCACCGCAAAGCCGTGCTTTTCCAGGCCAGCGACGATCTTCTTCAGCCCCTCGCTATCAGCCCAGAACATCGGGCCCCCGCGATAGACCGGCCAGCCATAGCCATAGATCCACACGACATCGATATCCGACGCACGCTGCGCCATCTTCTCTTCCAGGATCCGCGCGCCTTCATTGACCATGGTGTACAGCGTCTTCTCGATGATCTCTTCGTCGCTGATCTCGCGCTTCTGCAGGTTCGATTTCGAGCGGAAATCCTCGATGATTTCGGCGACGCGGGGGCTTGGGCTCGGGTTCCGCTTCTCGTCATAATCGTAGAAGCCCTTTTGCGTCTTCTGGCCCCAGCGCCCTTCGGCGGCGAGCGCGTCGCGGATGCTTTCGATCCGGGTCGGGTCGCGGTGCCAGCCGATATCGACCCCGGCGAGATCGCTCATCTGGAACGGCCCCATCGGCATCCCGAATTCGACATGGACGCGGTCGATCTGCTCGGGCGTGGCGCCTTCCATCAACAGCTTCATCGCCTCGACCTGGCGTGGCTTGAGCATCCGGTTCCCGATGAAGCCGTCGCAGACACCCGCCACAACCGCGACCTTCTTGATCGTCTTCGCAAGCGCCATCACGGTCGCCAGCACATCGTCCTCGGTCTTTGCGCCGCGCACGACCTCAAGCAATTTCATGACATTGGCGGGCGAGAAGAAGTGCATCCCGAGCACGTCGCCGGGGCGGTTGGTGGCGGCTGCGATTTCGTTGACGTCGAGATAGGAGGTGTTCGACGCGAGGATCGCGCCGGGCTTGCAGATCGCATCGAGCTTGCCGAAGATTTCCTTCTTCACCTCCATATTCTCATACACCGCCTCAATGATGAGGTCGCAATCCGCGAGCGCGGAGAAATCGAGCGTCGGGGTCAGCGCGCCCATCGCCGCGTCGACCTGCTCGGGCTTGAGGCGGCCCTTCGCGGCGGATGCCTCGTAATTCTTGCGGATCGTGCCGGTACCGCGATCGAGCGCTTCCTGCGCCATCTCGACGATCGTGACGGGAATGCCCGCCGACAGGAAGTTCATCGAAATGCCGCCGCCCATCGTGCCCGCGCCGATGACACCGACTTTCTTGATCGGGCGCAGCGCAATCTTGGGGTCGATCCCGTCGATCTTGGCGGCCTGACGCTCGGCGAAGAAGATGTGGCGCTGTGCGGCGGACTGGACGCCCATCATGAGCTTCATGAATTCGGCGCGTTCGAAGGTGATGCCCTCTTCGAAGCTCGATCCGTCCGACGCTTTTTCGACGCAGGCGATGTTCGCGGCAGGCGCATCGAAGCCGCGGAAGCGCTTGGCATTCTCCTTCTTGAACGCTGCGACCGCTTCCGGGTCGGCCTGTGCGACCTTTTCGCGGGCGCGGGGCAGGGGGCGTGCGGCGGCGATTTCGCGCGCGAAGGCGATCGCGTCGGCGACAAGGCTGTCCTCCCCGGCAATCCGGTCGATCAGCCCGGCACCGAGCGCCAGCTTGGCCGGGATCGGATCACCCTTGGCAGTCATCTCCAGCGCGAGCTTGACGCCGGCGATGCGCGGGATGCGCTGCGTTCCGCCAGCACCTGGGAGCAGGCCAAGCTTGACCTCGGGCGTGCCGATCTTCGCACTGGGGACAGCGATGCGGTAATGGCAGCCAAGCGAGACTTCGCACCCGCCGCCAAGCGCGGTGCCGTGGATCGCGGCGACGACCGGCTTGTCGGCCAGCTCGATCAGATCGACCACGGTGGGCAAGCCCGGCTCCTGCATCGGACGGCCGAATTCGGTGATGTCGGCCCCGGCAAAGAAGGTGCGCCCGTCGCAGCGGATCACGATCGCCTTCACCGCGTCATTGGCGATGCCTTCCTTCACTCCGGCCTCCAACCCCTGCCGCACCGCCGCGCCGAGCGCGTTCACCGGCGGATTGTCGGAGGTGAGGATCAGGACATCGCCCTGACGGCTGGTGGTAATCACGGACATGCAATCGAACTCCTAGTTCGCAGTTCCGGCCGGGGCCGGGCGGGGGTGAGGGGCGCTCATCGGGTGAGCGCCGAATAGATCAGCGTCTTCAGCTCGCGCCGGATCG
>JAIXZV010000372.1 GCA_027489365.1 Sphingomonadales bacterium | reverse complement strand
CCGGTTGCATCAGCTTCGGGGCGAAGCCGCCGCCGTCCTTGCTATCGCTCAGCTCGGCGGTGAGCGTGCCCGCCGGACAGACGCAATCCTCGGCGACCGCGCCGACGATCACGATCCTGGTCCCCGGCGCATCGCAGGCGATTGCGGGCACGCGCGTGCCGGTACAGGCGAGCCAGACGTCGATCGCCTATGTCGCTAACGCGCAATGGGTCGAGCCACCCAACCGCATGTTCGTGCGACTGCTGATCGACACCGTTCCCGCCAGGACCGGACGGATCGTGCTGAGCTCCTCGCAATCCTTCTCCGATCCCGGTGCGGTCCTCTCGGGCGAATTGCGCAATTTCGGCGTCGATGCCGGGACCAACGAAGCCGTCGTCACCTTCGACGCATCGTTGATCCGCACCAGCGGCAAGGTGGTCGAGAAGCGCCGCTTCGAAGCGCGCGTGCCGGTCAGCGCGATCGCGGCGGCTCCGGTCGGCATCGCGCTCAACCAGGCGGCCAACACCGTTGCCGGTGAAATCGCCGATTGGGTCGGCAAATAACCTTCCCCTTGCGCTCCCTGGCGCTCCTGCGGCATTTATCGTTACGGGGCCGATAGGAAAGCCGGGGGGCGCAGATGGCAGACGAACCGAAATCGCGGGTTACCAATCTGGTTGGCCTGATCACCGCCGTGACCGGGCTGATCGCCGCGCTGGTCGCGCTGTCGGGGGCGCTCAAGTCGCACTTCGCGCCCGAGGCGGTGAAAAATAGCGTGGCCACAGCGCCGGGGAATAGCGCCGTAGCGGCCGCCGTGACGCCTGCCGCGGGCACCGCGCCGACGGCAGCGCAAGGTGCTGGCCCCGCTGGACAGGGACGCATGATCGTCACGCAGGTTCGTCAGGCCGCCGGGACCGCGCCTGCAGCGTCCGGCGGTGTTGTCGCGGCGCGGCCCGACCGCGCGACTGTGGCGACCGGCTATCACGCGCAACCGAGCGAGGTGGTTCACGTCGAGCAGCAATCGCACGCGCACGCGCCCGAATCCGATCCCGCACCGCAGGACGACAGCGCGACGCCCGATCCGGAGTAAGGCGGACGTCGGCGGCGGCTGTCAGCGCCCGGTCGCCGCGCGCACCGGCACCATCAGATTGCACAGGTCTGCCGCGCCTGCGGGCACGGTGAAGAACGGCCCGCCGCGATTGGCGCGCGCTTCCAGCGTGGCGGCAAACACAGGCGCGTCGGGGCGGAGAAATTGATAGGTCGGACGCTCGGCCACGGGCAGATCGGCCACCAGCACGATCCGCTTGATCGGCACACGCTGCTTCGGGTCCTCATACAGCCCCAGCCCGCCCCCCGTCCCGCGCGGCAACGCCGAAAGCGCCGCCATCCCGTCGATCACGCGTCCGACCACCGCAATGTTGCGATCCAGATGGCGCGGCGCATGGCCGATCACCGCATAGAGATCGCCGCCACTTCCCGTATCGGGCGCCAGATTTCGCGCAACGCCGACCATCCCGTAGCAATGCGGCAACCACTGCGTCTTACCATCCCCCGCCACCGCCCATCCGCTCGGTGTAAAGCCGGTGCGCGCGGCATAGGCATCGCGATACGGATTGGCGATCGCCCGCCCGTGCGCACCCCAGCGCCATTCATATTCGGCCGGCGGATTTGGCGTGATGCCGGCGGCGGGCGGCTTCTTCTCGGTCGCATCGCCCCATTGCGTGACGTAATTGTCCTGCACGCGGTAAATGGTCGCATCGCCCCACCAGCCGCTGCGCGCGATCGTGCGGATGTTGGCGACATGAACCGGCGCGAATTCGGCGGCGAGCCACACCACCGCGCGCTGCCCGTCGGCAAGCTCGATCAGCAGCAGATCGGCCGGATCGATCTGCCCCCAAGCCGCAGCGGGGGCGGCGGCGGCGAGTTGCGAAGCGGTCGGCTTGGGCAGCGGTGCAGGGTCGGCCTGCGATGCGGCAAGGAGGGCGAGCAGCGGAAGGATCATCGGCATATAGCCCCTGCGTGCCATGCACATGCCTCCGGATGCAATCGGTGATTGCGCAGCCGCAAGCGACGCTCTAGGGCGACCCTCTGTCCAGGACATGCGGAGCGGTGGCCGAGTGGTCGAAGGCGCTCGCCTGGAAAGTGAGTATACGTCAAAAGCGTATCGAGGGTTCGAATCCCTCCCGCTCCGCCAAAATCGATTGATTTTATTAGATTAAATACGAGTTTTCGTCGATGTTACCATAAACGCTCCCCAAAACTATGCGCGCTGGAACGGCGGTGGGGCCCCTTAGCAAATTTGGCACCGCCAGGGGGGTACCTTCGAATCGATCGTTCGATCGCCCGGCCGGGAGCATTCACGGGATAACGTCAATTTTTTTCGGCCGTCACAAATCGTAAAACACTCGTGGGCGCCAATAGACTGCGGGCCACTGCGAACCGATCGGCTCAAAATCCCACCATCCATCAAATTCCGGCCGCGCGCGCACGTTTTTCAACGCCAAATTCACTCGATAGAAGTCGGCACTGCGCACGTCGGGCCATTGGTCGAAAAGCAGCCGCACTGCGATCCATTGGGAGCGAACACGGGTAGTTGGAAGAACGTTCTTCAACCATCCCATGAGTATCTCGACGCTTTTGGGATCACCAGCCGCAGCCTCGTGAATATGGGCATACACTTCGATAGGCGCAGCGCCTGCCTGCACGTTGCCGAGCGCGTAAAGCTGCTGATAAACAAGATCGTCGTATTTGCGGAGATGACGACGCAGACTCGGCTCTTTTAGCAATATCAGCAATGTCCTTGCCGATAATTGGCAGCCTCGGGAAAGGTGAAGCCGGATGGCCCATATACCGGCATCTCCTTTCGGCGTCGGCAATGACATGGCCTTCGCTATTTTTTCGCTTTGGACAGGCTGATGTCAAAGCGCTCTGAGATTTCATAAGCGTTCATTGGATTACTTTCGGGGTAAATTTTCCCGACACGCATTAAGCACGATCAGAGGCGCGACCTTTTTGCGGACAACCGCAGAAATCCGTGGACTGGACCGAAAAAACAGTCTCTCCTCGCGTACGCGCCTGCGCGGGGAGGGTAGCTTGCTTATTTGATGCAGCAAGCTGAAGCTCGGCAAAGCCGTTTGGCCATGAGATCGCGCACGATCGCACCCTAAGAAAATATTTCAATTTTGATTTTTTCTTTTCGTCAGATTCTTCCGACTGTTTTAGAGAGGAAATTCGCTGGCCTCTTTTGATGGCCACCCGCGCCGCTGCAAAGTCGCAGCTTTCGCATCCGCACAGCACCGCTCACAGCCCCGCCTGATAGACCGGCAGCCCCGCCATAAATGCCTCTAGCTCAGCGTGGCGGATCAACGTGCGCCTCCCCGCCTTGAGGGCGGTCAGGTCGCCGCGCTTCAACGCTTCGTAGATCGATGTTCTAGAAATTCCCGACACTTTTACAGCATCGGAGATGGTCAATGCGATCGGGGTCATTGTAGCATTCCCACAAGGCCGAGCGGGTTTGCTCGAGCGTTGCGGAACGGGAAATTATACAGCAGCCCCGCGCTGTGTAGATGGTTTAATTCCGCGTTCTTTTCGACACGGGGCGCCCGCGGGCTACTCTCGACGGCTATAGCCTGCTCGCACAGATCGGCCGGAACTGTGTCGGCGCCCTGCAGTTACTGCCGGATGGTGCGGCGGCACCCGAGACCGGGGAGGTTGCTGGGGAGGACGTCGATGAAGCGCAGATTGAGGCGCTCCTCAACAACCTTGCGCGTGCGCCGCTTGGACTCGATCGGGAGCAGGATTTTCGTATCTCGGTCGCGGGCGCCCAGGAGAAGACCGCGCTTCTCCGTCTGGGCGACCGGTAGCTGAAACCGAGCGGTACGACCCCGACGACGCACCTGCTAAAGCCGCAGATCGGCCAGATCCATGCCGCCGGTGGCATGATCGACCTGAGCACCAGCTTCGAGAACGAGCATTATTGCCTGACCCTGCTCGCAGGCTTTGGGCTCCCGGTTGCCCGTACCGTCATCCATCGCTTTGGGGAGACCCGGACACTGGTGGTCGAGCGCTTCGACCGCCGCTGGACGCAGGGCGGCCGCCGGCGGCCAAATACCAGAATGAGGGCGGTCCCGGCGTTACCGCCCTGCTCGATCTGCTGCAGGGCAGCGACGATCCTGCCGCCGATCGCCTCGTCGTGTTCAGGGCGCAGCTGCTCTTCTGGCTGATCGGCGCGCCCGACGGGCACGCCAAGAATTTCAGCCTGTTCCTGAAGCCCGGCGGCCGCTTCTCGCTGACGCCGCTCTACGACGTGCTCACCGGCCAGCCCGGCGTCGATGCGCGGCAGATCCGGCTGAACGGCTTCACGCTGGCGATGTCGGTCGGCACCAGCCGCCACTATCGCATGCGCGACATCACCGGCCGACACTTTTTCGAGACGGGGCGCGAGGCCGGGCTGTCCGAGCCTGTGGTTCGCGAGGCCGTCGAGGACATCCGTGCGCGAGGAGCGGCCGCGTTTTCGAGCGCGATCGACGCGATGCCCGAGGGGTTCCCCGAACAGATCCACGCGTCAGTCCGCGCGGCATTCGAGGCGCGTATCCGGACCTTCGACGCAGGGCCGCCGACCTGAGCACGGCGCTTGCCGCTCGGGCCAGCCAGGCGGATGTCCCTGTGTGCGCGGCGCGAACACGCTGCTGCGCCCAGACAATGGTCCACGCCCCGGCGTTGACCAGCTCGAGCAGCCGCACATTCTCCGCGCTGGACGACTGCCTTCAACAGGAGCGGGTGTTCGAGTGCTTCCTGTGCTTTCAGTCTGACCGGATCAGCTTGATGTCCTGGTCCGCCGCCCAGGCGGCGATATCTTCTCGCCGCAGCGCCGTCGCCATCAGGTCGGGAAACTGATCGGGGGTGCAGGCGAAAACCGGCACGCCGAGCGCTGCGACCTTGCCCGACAGCGCCGGATCGTAGGCCGGCCGGCCGGTATCGGTCAGCGCCAGCAACACGATCACATTGACGCCGATCGCCTGCAGCCGCGCAAGCCGGTCGACGAGCGCATGCGCGTCGCCGCCTTCGTAGAGATCGGTAATCAGGATCAGGTGCGCTTTGGACGGTCGCTCGATCCGGTCCTCGCAATAGGCGACCGCGCGGTTGATGTCGGTGCCGCCGCCCAATTGGATGCCGAACAGCACTTCGACCGGATCGGCCAGTTCCTCGGTGAGATCGACGATCGCGGTGTCGAAGCAGACAAGCTTGGTCGCGACCACCGGAAGCGATGCCATCACCGCGGCGAAGATCGAGGCATAGACAACCGAAGGCGCCATCGATCCCGACTGGTCCACGCACAGCACGACTTCGTCGAGGTCGACGATGCGGCGCTGCTGCCGCATGAAGCCGACCAGCTTCTCCGGCACGATGGTGCGATGCGCGGCCTGATAGTGGCGCAGGTTTGCCCGGATCGTCTGCGGCCAATCGATGTCGGCGAAGCGCGGGCGGAAGGTGCGCTTCGAGCGATCGAGCGCGCCGCGGATCGCTTCGGCGGTCTTGCGCTCCAGCCGCTCCATCAGTTCGGCAACGACCTTGGCGATGACGATTCGCGCCGTCTCGCGGGTCTTTTCCGGCATCACGCTGCGCAGCGCGACCAGATCGGCGACCAGATTGACGTCGGCTTCCACCGTGGCGAGGAATTCGGGTTCGAGCAGCATCTGGCGCAATCCCTTGCGCTCGAATGCGTCCTTCTGGATCACCTGCACCACCGGTGCGGGGAAGAATTCGCGGATATCGCCCAGCCATTTGGCCACGCGCGGCGCCGATCCGCCGAGCCCGCCCTTGCCTTTCTTCGCGCCCTCGTCGCCATCGCCATAGAGCGCGGTCAGTGCTTCGGACATGCGGCGATCGCTGTCGGAGAGCGGTGCTTCGCCGTCTTGCGGTTCGGCGCCGAGCGCGAGCGTCCATCGACGGCTGCGGTCGTCGTCGCTCATCGGGCCGCCCCCTTCTCAAGCAAGTCGAGTACGCGCACCTGATGCGCGGGCCACAGCTCCGCCGCGCCGGGCAGCAGGCGATAGCCCGTCGCTCCCGACCTGCCGCGCCCGAACACCGCGTCGAGCAGCCGCCGCCGTTCGCTGCGGTCCAGCACCGCGAAGACACGGCGGAACAGCGGCAGATTGGTGGTGAAGCTGTCCTCGTCGAGCGACGCCAGCCACTGGTCCACGGCCTCGCGCAGCGGCGCGTCATGAATCAGCCGCTGACCCGCACCCTCGAGAAAGCCTTCGAAGAAGCCCGCTGCATCGGCGACCGGGGTTCCCGGCGAGAGCATCCGCCCGAGCAGGATTGCTGCGGCCTCCGCCTCCAGCAGTTCCGCTTCGTAGAGCAGGCGTGCGGCGACGCCCGCGATGATCCGCGTCGCCTGGGCATCGTCGAGCAGCTTGCCGAGCGCGCCGTGCCATTCCGCCATGATCTCCGGATCGAGCTTGGCGAGCTGGATCGCAGTCTCCGCACCCAAAATCTGCCCGCGCAGCTTGCCTGCGGCCTCGGCATCGAGGTTTCGCGCGGCATAGGGCAGCGCAAGTGCTGCCTGCACGAAGATGCGCGGCATCAGCGCCGCCAGATGCTCGGCGGTCCCCGCCCGCGCCTCGCCATAGCGGAGAATGTCAGCCATCGGCGGGAGGGCCGCGAGCAATGTCCCGCAATCGCTGGTAAGGGCAGCCTTTTCCTCCAGCGCGGCGATGCCGATCCCGGTCGCATGGGGCAGGTCCGCGATCATCGCGTCGCGGGTCAGCGCCGCCAAGGCGCCGAGATCAGGCTCTGCCTGCATCGCCTCGACGATCCGTCCGCCGGCAGCTTCGGCGATCGTCGCGCCATAGACGAGATGCTCGACCAGCCGCACCGCGAACTCCGGCTCCCAGCAGAGCTGCCAGTTCTCGCGAAAGGTGCCGCGGCTGCGTCCCGCCTCGGCCAGTCGGCCCCACGGCACATCGAGCGCGGTCAGGCGATGCAGCAGGGTCGAACGCGCGAGGCCGCTTTCGCTGCGCAGGTCGAGCGTCAGTGCGCGTTCCAGCGCTTCGGGCTTGAGCCGTGTCGCCTTTTGCTGGCGCTGAAGGTCTTCCAGCAGGGGTGCGAGCGGAGTCGATGCCGGAATGGTGCCGACCTCGGAGCCGATCAGCAATTCCGCAGCGATATCGTCCCACATCGCCCGCTCGCCGTTGCACAGGCAGGCGATGGCGCTCTCGCGCAGTTCCTCGAAGCCCGGTGCCGGCCGGCCGCGCAACGCCGCCAGCGCGCGGGAGAGCCGCTGGGCCTCGATCGCGGACGCGGTCGATACGAAATGCCCGCGCTCGCGCAGCACCCGGCAAATCCGCGCCAGCCAGGCGGAATCGCGCGTCTCGTGATCGTCCGATTGCCAGAGATGCGCGTACCAGCCCGGCGCCGCCACACCCGCGCCATAGCCACTCGCCCGTGCCAGCCGGGGCGCGGTCCAGGGCGCCCAGGTCGCCTTGATCGCCACCTTCGGGCGACCCTTCAGCAGATCGCGGTCCGAAGCGAGGCTGCGGCGCTCGGCCAGCGCGGGCACGTGCCAGGCGCCGCAGACCACCGCGACCGGCCCGTCGCTCTCCTTGGCGGCGCGCGCGATCTCGATCCGCATATGCGCCTCCCGTGCGGCTTCACGGGTGGACAGGGCGCCTGTCTCGGTTCGCAGCGCCGACATCGCATCCGCCACCGCGGCGAAGATCAGGCCGGGCGCCGGATTTTCCTCGATCACGTCGGACCACCAGGACTCGCCATCGGCATAACCTGCCGCTTCCGCCAGCACGCCGATCGGATCGCGGGCGATGGGGTCCTGCTCGAACAGGACGGTCGCTTCGTCGACCGGCTCGGCACCATGCGCACCCAACCGATCCGAGGCGGGCAGATCGATGAAGCGCAGCGCCGCACCGTGCCGCACTGCCCAGCGCGCCGCCTGATATTCGGGCGAATACTCGGCAAAGGGATAGAAGCTCGCATTGACCGGATCGTCAGCCGCGTAGGTGAGCAGCGCCACCGGCGTCACCATCTCCGGATCGGCGAGCATCGGGAGCAGTTCGGAAGCGTCCGCCGGCCCCTCGATCAGCACGACGGCGGGAGCCAGCGCGTCGAGCGCCTCCACCAGCCGGCGCGCGGAGCCGGGCCCGTGATGGCGGATACCGAACAGATGGACCTCGCCCGGCATCGCGATCAGATCAGGTCGGTCAGCGCGGCATAATAGCCTTCGAAGCCGCGGCGTTTCTTGAGCACCGTTTCGAGATATTCGCCCAGCACCGCGCGATCCTGCACCGGATCCTTGACCACCGCGCCGATCATGTTGGCGGCGAGCGCCTCGGGCGTCAGGCGGCCATCGTTGAAGAAGGTTGCCTGGCTGATCCCGCCGACCATCACGGCGATCGTCTCGGCAGTAGAAAGTCCGCCCGAGGGCGATTTGAGCGCGATCTTGCCGTCCTCGGTCGATCCCGAACGCAATTCACGGAAGATTGAGACGACGCGCGCCACTTCTTCACTGACATTCTTGGGCGCGGGGAGATCGAGGCTCTGCGCCATCTCGCCGACACGCTTGACGATGATCGCAACCTCCTCCGCGGCCGTGTCGGGCAGCGGCAGCACCACCACGTTGAAGCGCCGCTTGAGCGCCGAGGACAGTTCATTGACGCCCTTGTCGCGATTGTTGGCCGTGGCGATGATGTTGAAGCCGCGCGCGGCGTGGACCGTCGTGTTCAGCTCCGGGATCGGCATCATCTTTTCGGAGAGTACGGTGATCAGCGTATCCTGCACGTCGCTGCCCATCCGCGTCAGTTCCTCGAAACGGCAGAGCCTGCCGGTCTCCATCGCGCGCATCAGCGGGGTCGGCACCAGCGCGTCGCGGCTGGGGCCGTGCGCGAGCAGTTGGGCATAGTTCCAGCCATAGCGTACCTGGTTCTCGTCGGTGCCGGCGGTGCACTGGATCACCAGCGTGGAATCACCCGTGATCGCTGCGGCGAGATGCTCGGACACCCAGGATTTGGCGGTCCCCGGCACGCCGAGCAGCAGCAGCGCGCGATCGGTGGCGAGCGTCGCCACCGCCGTCTCGATCAGTCGGCGATCACCGACATATTTCGGGGTGATGACGGTGCCATCAGCCGCCGTGCCGCCCATCAGATAGGTTACCACCAAGCGCGGCGACATCGACCAGCCGGGCGGGCAATGACCGCTGTCGCCGGCGATGAGCGCCTTCAACTCGCCCGCATAGCTTTCCTCCGCGAGCATCCGCAGCTTTTCGCTCATCCTTGCACTCCCCTGTCTTCCAGTGCGGCGTTCAGTCGTAGCATATCAAGCTGCGGGTCCGCCTGAAGCAGGCCGGCACCGCGCACCAATCGCTCGAGCGCCTTCTGCGCGCCGGCACGCGAAGCAACCATACCCAGCGCCTGCAATTCTGCGGCATGGTCGCCGGGCCGCGCATCGGCACTGCCAAGCGCGTGCAGCAGGGCAGCTTCGGCCGGCACATCGGTCACGCCCTCCACCCGTCCGCCGCCGCCGGTTATGGCGAGTGCATCCTGATAGCTGCTCCCGGCACGCAACCCGCGCTGGGCAATCGCAGCACGCTGGGTCGGGCCGATCCGCGACGCCAGCGCCAGCAAAGCCCCGAGGTTGGGCGGGCTATGCTCGGCCAGCGCTGCGGCGAGATCGGCGACGATCGCATCGGATGCCGAGCGTTCCGCCATCCCTGCCAGCTCGATATCGGCCTGCACATCGTCTCCCCATGGCCAGATCGCGGCAAGCTCTTCGCCGCTCAGGCCCAGCGCCGCCGCAAAGCCGGTATAGTCGGCTCCTGAAAACAGCGTCTGGCGCCGGATGCGCTGGGCGTGCGTCTTGAGCCCATTCGCCGCGACGGTGCGCGAACGACGCAGCAGGCCCTTGGTGCCTAGCGTGAAGAAGCCGGCCAGTTCGGTGGCCTCTTCGCCCACCGCCGATCTGCGGCCCAATCGCGCCAGCAGCGACGCCGCGAGCGCCTTGACCTTGGGTGCACGATCGCCTGCAGCAAGCGTTTCGAGAAACGGCGCATCAGCCTCCGACAAGCCCTGGGTCAGGTGACCGAGCAGGCGCAGCCTGGTGTCCGCGCCTTCGCCGGGCAGCCTTGTCTCCAGCAGCACGCGCGCGGCTCCAGGATCGCGGCGGCGCAGTTCGGCGAGCGCGGCATTGCGCGCGGCGGGCCAGAAATCCTCCCAGTTCGCCGCTGTCAGCCCCTCCGAGCCACCACGCGTCGAACCCGACCCGGTCGCTACCGCTTCGATCCAGTCGCGCCATGAGGCATAGACGTCCGGCGCATCCTCTTCGCTCGCGGAGGGCATCCAGTCAGCGGGATGCAAGGTCCAGCCCCGACCGGCAGCAAACTGCGCCAGATTACGCTTGTGCCGCGCATCGCCCGCCGCCAGCACCCGCCGGGCGAGCGAACGTGCGGCGTCAGGCAAGGTTGGAAGCGCCAGCGCGGGGAGATCGGGCAACGCCTGCAGATCGGCAGGCGGCTCGGCGATCACCGCCATGCCGAGGAACTGGCCGGACAGCGCCAGCAGCCGCAACTCGGCTTCGATCGGATCCTCGCCAATCTCGGCCTTCCAGACGTGCGCGACCGGAGCGGCCGCCGACCCCATCGTCCAGCGGGTCAGCACTTGCCCGAGCGCGTCGTAGATCGCCTCAGCCATCGGTACCGATCCTGCCCCAAGGCGTCTGCGCCGCCAGGATCGCAAGGCGATTGCCCGACCAGAGCGCCGCGGCGCGGGTCAGCTCGGTGCCCCGGATCAGTCCCTCCACGCCTTCGGCAAGCGGCAGCGCCGTGGTGGCGTCGGCGGGGCGCCACCACCCTTGCCCGGCCGCATCGATGGCGACACGGCCCCGCGGCAGCAACACCGGAATATCGAGGACCCAGGGCTCGGCATGCAACGGGGCGGTAAGCGCTTCGGCGAGATCAGGCGCCGCTTCGGGCCAGCCCTGCGGATCGGTGCCATCCGCCGCACGCTGGAGCAGCAACCCGCGCAGCGGATTGCGACTGGGGAAGAAGGCGACTTCGCCTGTGAACCGCTCGCCCGGGGTGAAGGCCGAGGTTCGGCGGCCCGCGCTGGCGGGGAAATAATCGAGCAGCATCGCGAAGCGCGGACCCTCAGGCGCCAGATTGAGCAGCCAGGTGGTTTGCGACACCAGTCCGTCACGCCGCGTCTGCACCTGCTCCGCCAGCACTTCCCACAAGCCGGTGACGCGCAATGTGTCGCTGCTGGCGAGGACCGTTTCGCGAGTCTCGGAACTGGCGACGGCACGGCGGATATCGGCATCGCGCGGTGCGGCGCGGAAGGCGCGGGCGAGCAGCACCAGCTTGCCCAGTTCGACCACCGCCGCGCGCGGACGATCACCGGCCGGCTGGCCGAGCAGGCGCGCCGGCAGTTCGTCGATCCGGCCAGCCAGTGCCGCTGCCTTGCCGTCCACCAGCCGTGCCGCGATGCGGCGGCAGCGGGCGGTAGTATCGTCGATAAAGGTCGCGAGACCCAGGCGGAGCTGGTCGCCAATCCATTGCTCCAGTGCGTCGAGACTATCGAGAACCGCGCGCTCGGTATCCTCCGAGCGTTTCGCCGCCGCCGCTTCGCGCCGGGCTGCCGCCTTGGGATCCTCGGGCGCTTCGGGTTCGGCGACTTGCGCGGCGCGGAGATCCTTGGGCGCATCGCTCGCTGGCTTGGCTGCCGCGCGGGCTGGCGCTGCGCTGGTACCGCGCCGCCGCCCGAGCCAATCGCTCACCCAGGCCGGAATTTCCCCCGGCGCAAAGGTCACCGCCGCCTCGGCATTCAGCCACAGCAGCGCCAGCACATGCTTGCACGGGAATTTGCGCGAGGGGCAGGTGCATTTGTTTCCCAGATCGCGCAGGTCGGCCATCACGCGATAGGGATTGGCACCCGATCCTGCGCACTCGCCCCAGATCAGCGCCCCGTCCGCACTGCCGCCGACGCCGGACCATTTGCCCGGCTTGGCGAGCCCGGCAGCGGCTTTCAGCGATGCCTGATCGGTGGCCAAAGCCTCTATCCGGCCGAGATCAATCGCCACCCAATCCCCCAACGCGCCCAGAACAGCCAGCATATGCCGGGATTGGGAAAGCTCAATGTCATAAACGGCTTGCGGATTTGAATCCGCCGGATCGTTTCCCCAGCAGTAACCTATCCTTGAGAAACCGAACCCCAGTCCAAGCCGAACCGGGCGAGGTATTTCTTGAGCCGGTCGGCGTCGTTGGCGGTGCTGCGCCGCATACGCGAGGCGGCGAACAGCACACGACCGGCTTCGGAAAGCGAGCGACTGTTGCGGCATATGCGGATCGTCTCGGCCAGTTGGACGCGGTCGAACGGGTCGATTTCCGCGAGTGCGGCTGCGTCCAGGATTTCGGCCAGCACCCCCGCTCCATCGTCCGTCTGCGCTGACCACAGCCGCTGCAGGCGCGCGATCTCGGCATTGACGCTTTCCATGTCGATGCGGCCCTTGGGAGAGAGCGTAGCCATGCGCGTCACGCTGGCGGCCAGATCGCGGAAGTTGCCGGGCCACCGCGCATCAGGCGCAGTCGCGAACAACAGATAGCGTTGGCGCGCTTCCTTGTTGAAGCTGGCATGGTCGCCCTCGCGTTCGGCGAAGCGATCGAGTTCGTAATCGAGGTTCGGCTCAATATCTTCTCGCCGGTCGGCGAGGCCAGGGAGCGTAAAGGTCCAAAGGTTGAGGCGCGCATAGAGATCGTCGCGAAAAGCCCCAGCCGCGACGGCTTCCCCCAGGTCACGGTTGGTGCCGGCGATCAACTGAAATTCGGACGCCGCTTCCTTGTCCGAGCCGACCGGCAAGAAACGCTTGTCCTCGATCGCGCGCAGAATCATCGCTTGCTCGTCGAGGCCCAGCTCGCCGATCTCGTCGAGGAACAGCATGCCCTTGTCGGCGGCGCGGAGCAGCCCGGGGCGATCGGCGACCGCGCCGGTAAAGGCGCCCTTGCGGTGGCCGAACAGCGCCGACATCGCGCCGTCGCCCTTCAGCGTCGCGCAGTTCACCTCGACGAACGGCCCGGCGACTTGATGTTTCGATTTCTTAAGCTCGTAGATCCGGCGTGCGAGCAGGCTCTTGCCCGCACCCGTCGGCCCCATCAGCAGGATCGGGGCCTTGGAGCGCAGCGCCACGCGTTCGATCTCGTCGATCATGCGGTTGAAGGCGGCAT
>JAIXZV010000015.1 GCA_027489365.1 Sphingomonadales bacterium | reverse complement strand
TGTTCGTGAATGAGGACATCGAGTATGCGCGCCGCCTAAACGCGGCGGGCGTGCCGACCGAGTTGCTGGTCATTCCCGGTGCCTTCCACGGCTTCGACGGCCTCGCGCCCGACAGCCCGCAGGCGCAGCAATTCACCCGCGCCAAAGTGGAGGCGCTGCGCCGCGCCTTTGCCCGCGGCCGCAACTGATCGACCGGGCGGCGGAGCGCGAACAGCGTTCCGCCGTCGCCGCGAAAGCTGACATCCGATCGCGGCTAAGCGCCCTAGCGCGCGCATTCGCAACCGATTGTGATAAATCTCCGTAAAAGCTCTGGATAGCGCGAGGTAGCACGCCACAGCTACTCGACAAAACATCCAGAATGGATTATGCAATCGATTGAAAACATAAACCATGGGAGAGGGACATGAGGAAATTTTACGGCACAGCCGCGACCTTGGCGATCGCGAGCGCGCTGATTGCCCCGGCGGCGATCGCGCAAACCACGCCTGCACCGACATCGCAGACGCCACCGCAGGACGACAAAGCCACGACCGAAGAGGCGCAGGACATCATCGTCACCGCGTCGAAGACCGGCGGCCAGTCGCTGCAGAAGGTGCCGCTCGCGATCCAGGCCTTCACCGGCGAGGAATTGAAGGCGCGCAACATCACCTCGGTCGGCGATCTCGTTTCGAGCGTCCCCGGCGCGCAGGAAGGGTTCCGCCAGTCGAACGGATCGCGCTTCTACAATCTGCGCGGCAACGTGACGCAGAACGGCGATTCCCCGATCGGCTATTATCTCGATGATGCCCCCTTCATCGTCCCCAATTTCGGCATCGCACCGCCGGTACGATTCCTCGACATCGACCGCGTCGAAGTGCTGCGCGGCCCGCAAGGCACGCTGTACGGCCAGGGTTCCTCCGGCGGCGTCTTCATTTTCCGCACGCGCGACCCCAACCTCAAGCACGTGCAATATGCAGGCGAAGCGGAAGCATCGCAGACGGTCGGCGGCCAGGGCCTCAACTACGGCTTCGCCGGGGCCGTGTCGGTGCCGATCATCAAGGACATGCTGGCGGTGCGCGTCAGCGGCGGCTTCTCGCGCGACGCGGGCTGGGCCGACGCCTATTTCGGGCCGTTCGACGGCACGCCCGACCAGAAGGGCGTCAACTCGGCCAAGAATGACGACCTGCGCGTCGTCGCTTTGTTCAAACCCGCCGACAATGTCAGCATCCGCGCGCAATATTGGCAGTTCCGCCCGCGGCAGAACTTTACCGGCTTCACTGCCTCGGTCGAGCCGCCCTATTTCCAGAACACGGCGGGGCAGCAGGGTTTCTCGAACGGCGATTTCAAGCTGTACACGCTAACCGCGACGGTCGATTTCAACGCGTTCAGCGTCACCAGCGCGACCAGCCAGTTGGATGGCGTGTTCGGGATCAATATCCCGCTATCGCCCGCCGGATCCTTCTCGAGCCAGTTCCTGCCCTCAATGTTCGCGCAGGAATTGCGCGTCAATTCAACCACCAAGGGGCCGTTCCACTGGGTCGTCGGCGGATCGTATCAGAACGGCAAGGGGCCGCAGGTCAATGCGCTGACCCTGCCCGGCGTCCTGATCAATGCCGACAACAATACGATCACCAAGAATTACGCGTTCTTCGGCGAAATCAGCTACGATCTGTTCGACGGCAAGCTGGTGCCGTTGGTGGGCCTGCGCCAATATCACGACGACCGCTCCTTTGCGGATGCCAACGGCTCGGTGCCGACCAGCGTCGATGTACGGACGTGGCGCGCGAACCTGTCCTATCTGCCGACCGACAATCTGACGATGTTCATCTCCGCCGCGACGGGTTTCCGCCCCGGGATCGTGCAGTCGCGCGTGCAGGTGCAGTCGTTGCAACTCGTCGGCGTACCCGCGCAAGTCGCCCTCAGCCCGGAGTCGTCGAAAAACTACGAGTTCGGCCTGAAATGGCGCAGCCCCGACCGTGCGCTGTCGATCGGGTTGAACCTCTATCAGCTCAAATACACCAATTTGCAGACCTCGGTCACCGGCGGCATCGCCAGCGTCAACGGCTTCGCCAATTTCGGCGACGCCACGACCAAGGGCATCGATCTCGAACTGCATTGGCGCACGCCGATCAAGGGTCTGAACGTGGGGATCGTCGGCAATATCAACGAAAGCAAATATAACAACGTCAACCCGGTGATTGCGGCGGCACAGCCGCTGCTGAACCTCCGCCCCGGCGCGCGCATGATCAACACGCTCGGCGACAATTCGCGCTTTGACGTCAGCTACGACCGCGAATTGGGTGGCGGTTTCAGCGGCTTCACCAACGTGGCGCTCAGCCACAGTGGTGATCGCTTGCAAAGCACCGCAGCCGGTCTGATCAGGGCGCGGCCCTATGACGTCGTCAGCTTCACCCTCGGCGTGCGTAAGGGCGATTACGAGCTCGCTTTGATCGGCAACAACATGACCGACGAGCGCGGGCCAACCTTCGTCGGCACCGCCGGACCGAACTCGGGTCAGGGGCCGACGCCGCGGACGATCGGCCTGCGGTTCCGGATCAACGGCCAGTAACCGGCTGACCGCGCTCCCGGGTGGCGGCGTGACGCGCCACCACCCGGTATCGCCTCAGCTTTTCGGCGCGCGGCAGGCAAAGCTTTCGGGCTTGGTCGCATCGCCGCCGATATAGTGCGGATAGGCGGGATAGGCGCACATCGGCCGCTCTTCGCGCTTCGGTCCGCGGCGCGATGCCGCAATCGCCTCGGGCGCCTTGCCCTTTTCGACCCAATCGACAACCGGCCCGAGCAAGTCGAAGCTGTCGAACGCGTTGCCGCCCGCACAATGCGCCATGCCGGGGACCATGTAAAAGCGGCTGGCATCATCCCACGCCGCACCGTTGGCGGCTTTCGCGCGCTGCCAATAGTCCCACGTCGCGAATGCCGAGAACCACGGATCGCTGACCCCGTGGTAAAACAGAATCTTGCCGCCATGGCCGAGGAAGCTGTTGAGGTTGGTCCACACATGCGTGTCGGTCAGCCGCTGCACGGCATCGGCGCGCACCGCGCGGACGCGGGCGTTGAGATCGAACGTCAGCTCGCGCGGTGCCGGGCCGAACACCCCCGGCGCGCCGGTCGGCAGATACCCCGGCAGTGGCCCCGACGCATCGACGATCCCGGTATCATAGGGGACGGCAGCATAGACCGGATCGCCGGCCGCATCCTTCGGCCCGGCAAAGGCGCGGTCGAGCGCATCGACTTGCGGCTTGCTCAGGCAGTCCGCCGCCTTGCCGGCCGTGCACTGCAGCTTGACCGGCTGAAAATGGCATTGCGCCTGATTCATGATCATCCCGTCGCGCAGCCCGTCGAGCGCGTCGCACTGATCGAGCATCCCCTTCAGGATCACCGCGCGATCGGCCGCCGGAAAGATCTGCGCGACATTCGCCAGGCCATCCGGGTCGCGCGGCGCGGCCTGGTTGAATTGCACCGCCGACCAGGCGATCGCGAGATTGGAATCGCCGGTGCGCATCGCGGGCGCGCCGACGACGATGCCATCGAACATTTCGGGATAGCGCTGCGACGCCAGCATCGCTTCGCGCCCGCCGGTCGAGCACCCCGTCATATAACTATGGTCGATCTTGCGGCCATAATAGCCCGTGGTGATCGCCTTTCCCGTCACCGCGACGGTGCGCACCGATGCCTCGGCAAAGTCGAGCGCGGCGCGCTGATCGGCCATGAAGCTGGCGTCGAACACCGCGCCGGTATGGCCGCTGTCGTGGCTGATTACCGCAAACCCGCGTGCGAGTGCGGGGACATCCCCCGCCGCGACGGTGCCGAGCGGCGGCAGCACGCTGCCATTCAGCCCGCCGCCACCCTGGAGCAGGAAGCGTCCGTTCCACGCATCGGGCAAGGCGATCGCGAAACCGATGCCGTAACGCTTGCCCCCCGCGCCGGTTCGCGCGGCGATCACGCCCGAAACGCGGCAATGCGCAGGAATGCCCGAGGCAAGCGGTGGACCGAACCCGCTCGATACGGTGCCGGGTGCTGCGGCATCGACATGGACCGCGGTCGTGATCTGCACCCCGTCACCGAACGTCTGGCCGACCAATGCGGTACACCGGTTGGCGGGTATCGCCGTCGCGGCTGGCGTTGGCTCACTACTGCCGCTCGCCGCTGCAGTCGATGTCAGCAACAGCACACCCAGCCCCAAGGTCTTCATCCGCATTTCGCTCTCTCCCCTCCGCGACGGGTTGGCTGACCCGCCTTCGCCACCAGGGCCGGTGGCACTGCTAATCTGGCCCGAACAGGTTCGTATCGCAATCGATTGCGTTCGACCGCGCTTGGCGTAATAAGCATGGCCTGCCCTGGGGCCAATGAGATAGCGGAGAGCATGATGGAAAGCCAAGCCGAACCGGGGAGCGGCTCGCCCCTCTTAAAAGCGATCGTCTTCGCGATGTTCGCGATGTTCGCGATGACGACCGATTCGGTCGGCACCGTCATCCCGCAGGTCATCCGCGAATTCCGGCTCGGGCTGACTGCGGGCGGATCGTTCCAATATGCCACCATGTCGGGCATCGGCATTTCGGCGATCGCGCTTGGCTTCCTGGCCGATCGCATCGGGCGCAAGGCGACGATCCTGATCGGCTTGCTGCTGTTCGGCGTCAGCTCAGCGCTGTTCGCGGCAGGGCATTCGTTCCTGCTGTTCGTGACCTTGCTGTTCGTCGCCGGGCTCGGGATCGGCATCTTCAAGGCCGGCGCGCTGGCGCTGATCGGCGATCTGTCGCGCTCGACCGAAGACCATGCCCGCACGATGAATTTGATCGAGGGGTTCTTCGGGATCGGCGCGATCGTCGGCCCGGCGATCGTCGCCTACATGCTCCACACCGGGGCAAGCTGGAAATGGGTCTATCTGATCGCGGCGATGCTGTGCGGCTTGCTCGTGCTCGGCGCCGCCTTCGCGCGCTTCCCGCGCCCGATCGTCACACGCGCCGAACCTGCGCAGGCGAGCGAGGCGATCCGCATGGCAAACGACCCCGCCGCGCGCTTCTTCGGTGCGGCGCTGATGCTGTATGTCGGGGCCGAGGCTGCGATCTACGTCTGGGCGCCAACCTATCTCGCGGGCTATTCGGGGTCGTGGACGTGGCTCGCGGCCTATGTCGTCTCGATCTTCTTCGTGCTGCGCGCGGTCGGCCGCTTCCTCGGCGTGTGGCTGCTCTCGCGCTTCGACTGGTCGACCGTGCTGCTCGCGTGCAGCGGCGGGATGGCGCTGCTGCTGTGGGTCGCGGTGCTGGGCGGACGCGAGATCGCGATCTTCGCGCTCCCGGCGACCGGGCTGTTCATGTCGGTGCTGTATCCCACGATCAATTCGACCGGGATCAGCTGCTACGACAAGGGCCGCCACGGCTCGATCGCCGGTCTGCTGCTGTTCTTCACCTGCATCAGCGCGGTGTTCGCGCCGATGGCGATGGGCGCGCTGGGCGATGCGCTGCGCGACAGCGCTTACAGCCTGGTGCTCGGCGCGGTGTTCGCGACCTTGCTGGTCGTGCAATGCGCGTGGAACGTCTCGCGCAAGCCGTTCGCCGCAATGCTCGCACAGCGCAACAGGGCGGATTATGGCGGCGAGGGCGGCCCGGAGGTCAGCCCCCGGGCCTGACCTCCGCGCACTTTACCCCTTCGCGGCGAGATGCCGGTCGAGCCACGCCGCGAACGATGTCGACCATTGGCTGCACGGCTTGTCCTTCTGGCCGAGTCCGAAGCCATGCCCGCCTTCTTCGTACAAATGCACCTCGACCGGGCGCCCCGCCGCTTGCAGCGCGCGCAGCATGATCATCGTGTTCTCGACCGGCACCGCTTTGTCGTCGAGCGCATGGACCAGGAAGGTCGGCGGCGTCTGTGCGGTCACGTGCAAGGCGGGCGAACGCCGCGCGATCAGATCGGCGGACGGGTTTGGCCCCAGCAGCCGCAGCGCCGATTCGGCGTGCGTCACCGGCGCGGTCGCGCTGATCACGGTATAGACCAGCCCCACCGCCGCCGCCCGCGCATCGAGCGCATCGGCCGCTTCGCGCGGGCGATAGACCGGCTCGGCAAAGCCCGTTGCGAGCGTCGCGCCGAGATGACCGCCCGCCGAAAAGCCGACCGCCGAGACGGTTGCCGGATCATAGCCATAATGCTTGGCGTTCGCGCGGATCAGCCGCATCGCGCGCTGCGCATCCTGCAGCGGCACGTCAGGACGACCCGCCCAGCCTTCATCGGGCAGGCGATAGGTCAGCACGAAGACGGTATAGCCAAGCGCGGTCATCGCGCGCGCGATGTCGACGCCTTCGTTGAGGATCGACACGAAGGTATAGGCCCCGCCCGGCAGCGACAGCAGCGCGCGACCGTTCGAGCGTACCGGGCGAAACACCCGCAACACCGGCCTGGCGACGTTGCGGACCAGAATGTCGGGCCAGTTCGGCGGCACCGGTTGCGCGGCGAACCCGGTCGTCGGCGTGCCATCGGGCCACAAGGCGATCTGCTCGGCGTCGATCCACGCCTGCGGCATTGGCGGCAGTTTGGGGAATTGCTGTGCCTGTGCGGCGACGCCGACACCGGCCAGTCCGACCGCACCCAACAGGAAGGCGCGGCGGCGGATCGCCGCTCCGGACGTTTCGGAATCTTGCTCGATCATGACCGTTCCTTGCTCCTGTTCGTCGTCGCTTGTCTGATCCTTCGCGCGGACTGCAAAGGCCCCTTTTATTTGGGCGTCCGTCGAAACAATCTGCTGCAATCGATTGTGAATATCGTTGCGACACTATAAGGATGACCCCGCAAAATCAACGGAGGATGGCCTTGGTCCGACATGCCCGCGCGGGTGCCGCTTCGATGCTGACGGTGCCGACCGCGTCTCCCCCAGCCGCGCCTCGCGGAGGCGCAGCGCGTTGAGTTCGTCCCCCTCGCCGATCGCCCGTATCGCAGCCGATGCTCCGCCTCCCGCTGCATGGACCGAGGCGCAACTGCGCCTGCTCGATACCGTCCGCCACGACGCGGCACCGCGCATCCACGGCGAACAGGTGGTGCGCGTCAGCCCCGATCTCGACATTTGGGATGCGTGGCCGATTCAGGAGGCCGACGGCATGCCCGCCGAGCTAGAAGGCGGCATCACCCTGTGGATGGCGCTCGGCGCGCCACAATTTCCCGATCCCGACGAGCGCCACAGCCATGCGCGGATCCACTTGCTGGCGCGCAGCGCGGCGGGGTGGACGCATCTCGGCCCCGCGCTTGCCGACGGCTTTTCGCCGGGCAGCCGCGAATGGTCGGGCTCGGCATTGCTCGCGCCCGATCGCACCACGCTGATCCTGTTCTTCACCGCGACCGGTCGCCGCGGCGAAACGACGCCGAGCTTCGAACAACGCCTGTTCCGCGCCGAGGCGACCTTGGATGCGACCGGGGGCGCGTATCGCCTGATCGACTGGCGCGCGCTGCGCGAAATCATCGTGCGCGATCCCGCGCATTACATGGCGAGCGACGCCGGATCGGGCGCAGTCGGCACGATCAAGGCGTATCGCGATCCGGCCTATTTCCGCGATCCCGCCGACGGCAAACATCACATCTTCTTCGCCGCATCGCTCGCCGGATCGACATCGGCGTTCAACGGCGCGGTCGGGTCGGCGGTCGCGCTCGATGATCGCCTTGAACAGTGGGCGATCCAGCCGCCGGTGATTTCGGCCGATACGCTCAACAATGAACTGGAGCGCCCGCACGCAATCTTCCACCAGGGGCATTATTATCTGTTCTGGTCGACGCAGCGCCACGTCTTCAACCCGCACGGCACGACCGGCCCGACCGGCCTGTACGGCATGGTCTCCGAACATCTGAGCGGCGGCTGGCGCCCGCTCAACGGCACCGGTCTGGTCTTCGCCAATCCCGCCGAAGCGCCCAAGCAGGCCTATAGCTGGCTGGTGATGCCCGATCTGCAGGTCGCCAGCTTCGTCGACGCCTGGGGCAGCGATGGCACGGATGCGAACGCCCGCCGCTTCGGCGCAACCTTCGCCCCGATGCTGCGGCTGCGCCTCGACGGCGACGCCGCAGGCCTCGCCGAACAGCCATGATCCCACAACCCTATTTCGCCGGGATCGAGCTCGGCGGCACCAAGGCGATCGCGGTCCTGGCCGAGGGCAACCGCATCGTCGATCGCCACAGCATCCCGACCACCACGCCCGAAGCGACCTTGGCAGCGCTGCGCGCGCAGCTCGACGCGTGGCACGTCAGCACCGCCTTTGCCGCGCTCGGCATCGCCTCGTTCGGCCCGATCCAGCTCGACCCAACGCACCGCGACTTCGGTCATATCCTCGCCACGCCCAAACGCGGCTGGACCGGTGCGACGGTGGCAGCGACACTGACCGAAGGGTTGGACTGTCCGTGGGCGATCGACACCGACGTCAACGGCGCGGCGCTGGCGGAATATCGCTGGGGGGCCGGGGTCGGCTGCAACAGCCTGTGCTATGTCACGATCGGCACCGGGCTCGGCGGCGGGATCGTGATCGAGGGGCGACCGGTGCATGGCGCGCTACACCCCGAAATCGGGCATCTTCGCCTCCGCCGCGTGGGCGGTGACGCGTTTCGCGGTGCCTGCCTGTTTCATGGCGACTGCATCGAAGGACTGGTGTCAGGCCCCGCGCTCGCCGCCCGCTTCGGCCAGGACGCGGCCACCGTCGCGGATTCGCACCCGGTGTGGCAGCATGTCGCCGCCGATATCGCCGAATTGTGCGCCACGATCCTGCTCACCACATCGGCCGAGCGTATTCTGTTCGGCGGCAGCGTCGCCCTGTCGCGGCCGTTTCTCCTGCCGCTGATCCGGACGCACGCGATCGATCGGCTCGGCGGCTATCTACCCTTCGTCAACCCGTGCAGCGTGGACCACGTGATCCAGGGCGCTGGCCTCGGCGATCAGGCCGGGCCGCTCGGTGCGATCGCGCTGGCGCAAGCGGCGTCGGGCCAGACCCTGACCTGACGCCGCCCGCGCGCGCCTACTTCGCGTCGACCTTGTCGATCAGATCGACCAGCCCCTCGACGATCGCGGTTTCGGCGCACCCCGGCTTGAGCCGCGACGAGACGACTTCGAAAGTGTTGAAGCCGAAAGCGGCATCGTTGGGAATATAACCCGACGGCGCCATGCCGTTGGTCAGCGTCGTCATCATCGTGTGCTTGAAGGGCGATTCGCGTTTGAAGCGCTGCGCGATCGTCGTGAACACCTCGCCGTTGACGCCGCCGATCACGGTGTCGCCGATCTTGAGCAAGCTGAGGCGCAGCGGAACCGGATCGGCATCCGCGTACGTTCCGGGATACCCGGCCCGCCCCTGGTCGAGCCGCTTGCGCCCGGGGCATTGCACGATCTCCTGCGCGCCTGCGATCCGGCCTGCGGTCACCGGCCGTTCGAGATTGGCACGCGATACGTGCAGCACTTCCTCGCCCAGCATCTGCCCCATCGACAGGATCATCTGCTTCTGCTGGTTCATCAGCTTGACGACCTGCGGATTCTTGCGATCCATGCCGGTGCCGCCGGGCGGCATCGCATTGCTGATGTCCTCGCCGCGCTTGGCATAATCGGCGATGCGGATCGCGCGCAGATCATAGGTCTGCTGGAAGAAGATCGGGTTCTGGTCGCCCGCCGCGCCGTTCGAATAGACCGCGACCGCATCGTTGCCGAGCGAGTCCTCGATGTAATTGGAGGTCGCGCCCGGCAGATCGGCGCTGACCAGATCGAGATTGCCGGTCAGCACGGCATGGACGCCATAATTATAATAGACCGCGATCGGCACACCCGCGAGCGTGTCGAAGCGCACCACCGCCACCGTCTTGTCCGACGGCCCGTCATAATTGGGGCCCTCCCACCAGCGATGCGTCTGCGGGTCGATGATGTTGCGGTTGACGTTGATGTACGAAACGCCGGTGCCATACGCCATCCGCGCGGGCTGCGTCGCGGCGGCGGCCTTGCGTACGGCGTCGAAGATCTGCCGCTCATAGGCTTCGCCGCGCAGCCACGGGGCGCTATGGGTGTGCGTCGCGGTCAGCAGGAACTGCTTTGCCGGAATGTGGAGCTCGCGTTCGACCCGCGCGCTGACATGCTCCCACGTCTCGGTCATGATCGCCCCTGCATCGACCGTGACCAGCGCCGCGCGCGTCGCGCCGTCTTCGACCACGATCGCGCGGACGTTGAGCGGGTCGAGCACGCCGAGCATCGTCTTCGGCAAATCCTTCACGGCGGGGGTGATATCGACCTTCGCCGCGCCAACCTTGAGCGACTGCGCCGTCGCCGGGGCGGCCGCGCACGCCAGGCTGACGCCGAGCACGATGTGAAGCTGCAGTTTCATCGCCTTCTCCTAGCTGGGCCGGGGCGTCCAATCGCGGAAACACCCCGGAATCCTCGTGCGCCACCTGTCGTGACGTCGCGCTTGCAATCGATTGTTAATCTGTAAATCAGCAGCTTGGCAAGCGCAATCCGTTCAGACGGCGCTGCCCCGCACCGCACGCTTGATCTGACAAGCACGGGCCTGCGCCCGAGGTCTCCCCTGCGACCGCTCGAATTTATCGCGCTTTCGCCGATCCCGGCGCGATCGCCATCTTGTCGAGCGCAATACGTCATGATAGGCGGTGCAACCGATTGCAAAGAACAGTCGCTTTCAGGAGGGGAAAAGCATGATCCAGCATCTTCACGCCGCACGCGGCAGCATCGACGCCACCGGCCAGATTTTCGGCGCAAGCCGCAGCATGACGCGCACGCTGATCCGCAGCGGCGTATCGCTCACCGCCTGCATCGCCGCGATGACCGCCCTGCCCGCGCTGGCGCAAGTCGCCGCACCGGCCAAGGCCAACGCCGCACAAACCACCAGCGACACGCCCGCCGTCGATGGCGAGGACATCATCGTCACCGCCAGCAAGACCGGCGCCGAGCGGCTCAACCGCGTCCCGCAGGCGATCCAGGCGTTCACCGGCGCGACGCTGAAAGAACGCAACATCCGCGACGGTGCGGACCTGATCCAGCTCATTCCGGGCGCGGCGCAGACGCAGGAAATCGGCGCTGGCTATCGTATCTATTCATTCCGTGGCTCGGGCGCTGGCGGTCCGATCGGTGACGGTCTGGTCGGCTATTATCTCGACGAAACGCCGTTCGGCGTGCCGAACAACCAGAGCGCCCCGCCGATCAACTATTTCGATCTCGACCGCGTCGAAGTGCTGCGCGGCCCGCAAGGGACGCTTTACGGCCAGGGGTCGGCGGCCGGCACGATCATCTACCACACCAAAAATCCTGACCTGCAGAACTTCACCCAGGCGGGCGACGTCGAGATTTCGAAGACCGCCGATGCCAGCAAGATCAACTACCGCGCCTCCGCCGCGCTCTCGATCCCGCTGGTGACCGACACGCTCGGGCTGCGCATCAGCGGCGGCTATGATTACCGGGCGGGCACCGCCGACATCTATTCCGGCGCCCCCACCGGCACGCCGCGTGAGCGCAATGCCAATGACGTGACGTCCAAGGATATCCAGGCCGTGCTGCTGTGGAAGCCCGATGCGCTCACCACCGTGCGGCTGCGCGCCTGGTATTTCAGCACCGACCAGAATTACCTCAACGTCATCAATTCGCTCAGCCCGCCCTATGCGTCGTTCCAGGGCAATGTTGTCGGCTACGATCGCCGCCGCGCCGAGTATTTCTCGGGCACCGTCACGCGCGACATCGGCAAGTTCACGCTGACCAATGCGACCTCGTACCAGAAGTAGCTGCCGGGCGGCTTTCAGGTCGGCCTGAACCTCGGCGCGCCGCTCGGGATCGGCATCCTCAACAATGGCGGCAATGCCGAGAATTTCGTCAACGAGCTGCGTCTCGCGACCTCCGGCACCGGGCCGTTCCACGGCGTCGCCGGGGTGTTCTATCAGAATGCCAAGGGCCTCTACACCTTCGACATCAACTTCCCGACGCTCGCGATCAGCGGCAACACGGTGACCAAGACCGAGAATGTCGCGCTCTTCTCGGAGGCAAGCTATTCGCTGTTCGACGGCAAGCTCGTGCCGTTGGTCGGCCTGCGCTATTTCAACGACACGCGGAAATCGGATTCGCTGTCGAACGGCACGCGCGTGCAGAGCAATGCCAATCCCGATGCGCTGACCTGGCGCGCCAATCTTGCCTATTATCCAAGCAAGGACTGGCTGGTGTTCTTCAACGCCGGTACGGGTTTCCGCAGCGGCATCCTGCAGTCCAAGGCGCAGGCCGATGCGGTGATCGCCGATGGCGTTCCCAGCGCACTGTCGCTTACCCCCGACAAGCTGCGCAATCTCGAGTTGGGCGCGAAGGGGACGCTGTTCGACGGCGCGATCCGCCTCGCCGTCAGCGCCTATGACATCAAATACACCAACATTCAGAGCGCCTTCAACACGTCGATCGGTCTCTCCGCCTTCGCCAATCTCGGCGATGGCCGCTCGCGCGGTGTCGATATCGAGGCGACCTGGAAAACCCCGGCCAAGGGTCTGGTGCTGTCGGTGGTCGGCAACATCAACGATTCGAAGTTCACGCGTGTCCTGCCCGCGTTCGGCACCGCCAACCCGCGCATCGGCAACGGGCAGCGGCTGCTCAACACGCCGCCGTTCAACTGGCGCGGCGACGCGAACTACAATCACGATTTCGGCGACGTGAATGTGTTCGCAACCGGATCGGTCACCGCGATCGGCCGCGCGCGCAACGGCGATGCCACGGTCGACACGCTCAACCCCTATCAGCTCTATAACATGAGCGCAGGGGTGCGTTTCGATCGGTACGAAGTGCGCCTGTTCGCCGACAATCTGTCCGATTATCGCGGACCGACGTCGGCCAACGGCCCGACCCTGCTCGCCGGCCCGCGCCCACGCACGATCGGCATCACGCTCCGCCTCAACACCAAGTGACCTGGCAATGCCGGTGCGCCCGATCCGATCGGGCGCACCGGCATCTGCGGAAACAATTATCGGGCTCTGGTGATTTCGAACGGGACGAGGCATTGCAGGTGAACGCCGCCATGCTGCGGATACCTCGCATCCCGGGAACGCCTGCCGTGTTCAAGAAAATCCTGCTCGTCGCTCTCCTCAGCACCGCCGCCGTGACCGGCGCGCACGCACAGGCGCTGCCGCCGCCGGTCGCGCTGCCGGGCGATGGCCCGGAAGACGCGAAACTGAAGGACCTCTTCTATCGCAGCGACGAGGCGAGCCTGAAGCG
Organism: Sphingomonadales bacterium; assembly: GCA_027489365.1. Lineage (GTDB taxonomy): Bacteria > Pseudomonadota > Alphaproteobacteria > Sphingomonadales > Sphingomonadaceae > Sphingomonas. The sequence continues at coordinate 2,161 of JAIXZV010000015.1, read as the reverse complement.
CAATCCCGTCTCGGCGATCTTCCGCGGCGATCTGCGCTATGCCGATCGCCTGGGCGACTTCCTCACTGACGCGTTCGTCGCCGCCGAAAAGGCCGCGTCGGAGGCCGATCTCGCCGCGCTTCAGCAAATCGATCGCGCGAAGCTCACGCCGGTCGATCAGCTTGCCTATGACGTGTTCGAAAACACCACCCGCATCGCGCTGCGCGGCTATGCGCCGGATTTGCTGAAGATCCAGCGCGACTTGCCGATCGACCATTTCTCGGGCTTCCAGACCTTCTATCCCGATTTCGCCTCGGGCCAGGGTGCCGCCCCGTTCAAGACGACGCTCGATTACGACAACAATTTCAAGCGCAATGCCGAATATGCGCAGATCCTCGATCGTGCGATCGGCTTGCTCAAACAGGGCATGAAGGACGGCATCGTCCAGCCGAAACTGGTCGTGCGCAACATGATCGGCCAGTTCGACAATCTCATCAAGGAAGGCGTCGAGGGCTCGACCTTCTACGCGCCGGTCAAGCAGTTTCCCGACGCGGTCAGCGCTGCGGACCGCGCGCGGCTGACCGCTGCCTATGCCACGCAAATTCGCGACGTCATCCTGCCCGCCGAGCAGCGGATGCGCGATTTCCTCGCCAACGACTATCTGGCCAAGGCGCGCGACAGCGTCGGCGTTTCGGCGATGCCGGGCGGCGACAAGCTCTATGCCTATTTGATCGAGCAGAACACCACGCTCCCGCTCTCGGCCGACGACGTGCACACTCTCGGCCTGTCGGAAGTCGCGCGCATCACCAAGGAGATGGAGACGCAGCGCCAGGCGGTCGGCTTCAAGGGCACGCTGCCCGAATTCTTCACCTTCCTGCGCACCGACCCGCGCTTCGCGCCGGAATCCGCGGCAAAACTGCGCGAGGGGTATGGGGAGATCGAGAAGCGGGTCTACAGCCGCATCCCCGAGCAATTCTCGCTGCTGCCCAAGACGAAGCTCGAAGTGCGCCCCGTGCCGACCTTCAAGGAAAAGACCGAGGCGGGCGGATCGTATCAGAGCGGCACGCCCGATGGGTCGCGGCCCGGCGTGTTCTATTACAACACCTATGACCTGCCCTCGCGCTACACCTGGGAAATGGAAACGCTGTTCCTGCATGAAGGGGTGCCGGGGCATCATTTCCAGATCAGCCTGGCGCAGGAGAACACCGCGCTGCCGGCCTTCATGCGCTTCGGCGGCAACACCGCTTATGTCGAGGGCTGGGCGCTCTACGCCGAAAGCCTGTGGCACGATCTGGGCGTGGAAACCGATCCCTATCAGCGGATGGGCGGGCTGAACGACGAGATGCTGCGCGCGATGCGGCTCGTGGTCGACAGCGGCATCCACGCCAAGGGCTGGAGCCGCGATCAGGCGATCGACTATATGCTCGCCAATTCCCCGATGGCGCGCACCGATGCGACTGCCGAGGTCGAGCGTTACATCGCCATTCCCGGCCAGGCGCTGGCCTATAAGGTCGGACAGCTGACGATCTCGCGCGCCAAGGCGAAGGCCAAGGCAGCGCTCGGCGCGAAATTCGATCCACGCGCCTTCCATGCCGAGGTGCTCGACAGCGGGTCGCTGCCGATGCCGGTGCTGGAGCGTAAGATCGATGCGTGGGTAAAGCGCGTCCAGGCCCAGTAAGCGCGGGTCCCAAACGCCCGAGATGATGCCGAATCGCCACACAATCGGCGCATCTCGGCGGCGGGAGATCAAAAGCCTTTACAATTTCGCCGCAAGTGCGAGATGATGTATCATGTCGCTTATCCGACGCCACCCAAATTGCCACACCGGCCTGTAAGCGTGGGTTCTTCCGCCCCTAAGCAGATCCGCCGAAGCGTGCCGAATCGCGGCAACGGCCGCGTCGTGCCGCGCGGCTGGAGGTCCATCGGTGCTCACGCGGCACGGCTGCTGGCGGGCCGGCCACTCAATTTCCGGCTCGCGCTCCTCGGCCTGCTCGCCTTGGCGTTGGCGGCGCAGGGCACTTTGTTCAGCGCGCACAGGCATTCCCATGCCGATGTGCGTTCGGTCGCGGCCAGCACAGAGTGCGGCACCTTTCACACCGCGCGGCATGATCGAGCGCCCGCGGAAACGCCCGACTCCTGCCCGATCTGCGAAGGCATGGCGCTCGCCGACGCGATGGTTCCG
>JAIXZV010000212.1 GCA_027489365.1 Sphingomonadales bacterium | reverse complement strand
CTTCCAAGAGAGCCATCGCAGCCTGCTCTTGCCGGATGGCCAAGCGATTACGCTGCGCGGTTGCAAATCGCTGGCTCGCTATGAGCGGCGCAATCGCGCCGAGGGTTGAAAGGAGTTCACCCATCCGAGGTCTGCGCTGCTGCGCGAGCCATGGGGTCAATCGACCGTCTCGTCGTTCCTCGAAAACCTGAGCAATCTGTTCAGCTGCCGCGCGCTTCACAGGCTTCCCGTTTTTCTCCGTGGCCTTGGCCCAGCTCTTGGCGAGCAATCGAAACTGGTCCTGGCTTATGGGCGGGGCCAATAAATGGCGAAGAACCGTCATATGGCGACCGCTACTGACTAACGCGGCGGGGATGTCCGTCAGGGCAGCCGATTCTCTCAATAAATCTAGAATCATCTTGCGCGCTTCGCACCGCGCAAATTTCCAGTCTTCCGCATCGCTCGCTGCGTTACGTCCGGCGAGATAGCACTCTGCCGCTTCCCTACAGTAAGTACGATGGTCGGGGATTGTCACAAACCGGCTCAGGCCACCCTTTTCGTTCGACGGTCCGGTGCCGCACGTCGTGATTCACCGTTTCTCGCTTCCTCGCGTTCCGTATAACGAATTGCGAACGCTAACTTGGAAGGCAAGGGAACAAGTTTATGCTGCGTTGCAGGGGTAGAATCCCTTTTGCCCGCATGACGCAATAGCGCATGTCCCAGTATCTCTCCAAGTTTTGGCGGAACTGCATTGCCAATCAAGCGATACTGATCCGCGCGCTTACCTTCAAAAGACCAAGAGGGAGGAAACGACTGGATCGCAGCACACTCACGTGGCGACAAACGACGAAGACCATACTTAGGATCGCGTAACCAATCTTGCTGCCCGCTAGCAGTAACAGTACGCGCCGGCTTCGCCGGATCGGCGACGAACGCCCCCTGCTTATATCCCCAATGACCACCCGGACGGGTCGTTTCCGCTTTCCCCGGACTTTTCACCCCCGTCCCCGGCATCAGATTGCGCATTTGATCCGCAAGCAGACCCGAGGGGCGAATGATCTCATCTGGCGAGGGTTCCGGAATCGAACCCAGTACCTCGTCCAGAGCGACCCAAGGATGCACATCGACGCCGACACCATGTCGGTCATGGGTCGCCACGGGAAAATCGAACGCGTCGCCTGTCCGATAGCCAAACACGATCAATCGGACTCGCCGCTGACCAACGCCGTAATCCGCCGCGTTGACCAAGTGAACCGCCGTCTGGAAACCCGCTGCCAACAGTTGCGTCCGGATAAGTTCCAACGCGGACCCCGGCCGTCCGTCGGGGCCGCGAGCCGTCAAGAGTCCGCGGACGTTTTCGAACATCAACCAGCGAACGTCCAGTTCGCTCGCGATTCTGACAAAATCGGTGAACAATCGACCGCGAGGATCAGCGAACCCCTTTTGGCGGCCAGCACTGCTCCATGATTGACAGGGCGGGCCTCCGACCAAAAGTGGGACCTGGCCCTTAGAATATCCGATACTTTCGAGAATTTTCGGCCCGGTTAAAAGCTGCACATCGGCCGCCTCGACAACAGCGTCGTCGAGAAATCGGGTGCCGCAAACTGCTCGACCTTGGTTCGCTTTCAGGGTGGCAACGGCAGCCGGGTCAATATCGGCGGCGTACAAGCCGCGCCATCCTGCCATTTCCAGCCCGAGGTCAAGGCCACCAGCACCTGAAAATAGCGAGACAAAACAGTTATTTGCCACCGCGAAGCTCCCCATCATTTGGCTTTGCTATCGGCACCAATCCGTCGGTGCAAGCGTGAATGACACCGTATCGCGTTTGTTCCGACGGAACAAGTATGGAACGAATACAAACCATATGTCCTACAGCCCCGCCCTTGCGATAAATACCCCGCTCCTTTTCTCAAACGAAGGAGCAGGACGATGGACAGCACCGGGGATCGCCGGACCAAACCACGCTGGACGGCCAACACCGAGATTGCGTTTTTGCTCGCGCTGCGGCTGCATGGCACGGCGACGGCGGCGTGTCGGGAGGTTGGGCGGCCGTTGAGCAGCGTGGCGCTGCGGCGTTGCTGCACGGCTTGATCGAGAGTAGGTGACACTTCCATATACGTTTCACGCTTACAATTTGTGAAATTGTGGTGTATCGAAAGATCCGGACTTTAGCGCCAACTGCCCCGGAATTCCCATCATGACCACCGCCGCCCTGCCCCGCGAAACCGCCGTTTCCCGCCTCGTCAGCGAGCTCAAGGCAATCGGCGGGCTGAAAGGGCGCGATCTGGCCAATATGCTGGGGGTCTCCCCGCCCACCGTGACGCGGTGGAGCAAGGGCGAGGCGGACCCGACGATCGACAAGCAGACCGCGATGGCGCAGCTCCGCTGGGTCGCGGCGCGGCTGGGGGATTTCTATGCACCGGATGAAGTGCGGCTGTGGCTGCAATCGCCGCATCCGCAGCTTGACGGGATGCGGCCCTATGATTTGATCGTCGACGGGCGGACGCGCGATGTGCTCGAAGTGATCGAGCGGCTGGACAGCGGGGTGTATCTCTAGGTGAGCCGCCCCCGCGCGCTCGACGACCGTCTGCTCGATCTTGTCGGCGCGATCGAGGGGACGCAGTTCGACGGGGCGATGTGGCGCGTGGTGCGCGAAGGTCGCCACGTGCGCGACGGATCGCGCGGATCGGGCCGGTGGAACAGCGCCGAAATGTCGGTGCTGTATGGCGCGGCCGAGCGCGACGGGGCGATCGCCGAGATTCATTTTCATCTGAGCCGGGGGCAATCGGTGTTCCCGTCGCGGATGCGGCACGCCGTGTTCGAACTCGCGGTGACGGCGCGCAATGCGCTGGTGCTGGCGGATATGGAGCAGCTCCGGCGGCTCGGGATCGAGGATAGCCGCTATCGCGAGATGTTGTATGCGCGCACGCAGGAAATCGGCGCGGCGGCGGCGTTTTTGGGCTTCGACGGGCTGATCGTGCCGTCGGCGCGGTGGGAGTGCCGGAACATCATTCTGTTTCTCGACGCGATCCAGCTCGATGACGTGCGGACGGTTTCGAGTGAGCCGGTCGATTGGGCGGCGTGGCGGGCGGCGCACGGCTGAACGCGGGGGGCTGTCCTACAGCCCCGCCCTTGCGATACATACCCCGCTCCTTTTCGCAACCGAAGGAGCAGGACAATGGGCAGCACCGGGCATCGCTGGACCAACAAGCGCTGGACGGCGGATACCGAGATTGCGTTTTTGCTCGCGCTGAAGCTGTACGGCACGGTCACCGCGGCGTGCAAGGAGATCGGGCGGTCGCACCACGGGGCGGACACGCGGCGCAAAGCCGATCCGGCGTTTGCGGCGAAGTGGCAGGCGATCCTCGATGAAAAGCATTGGAAAACGATCGCCGCCGAGAAGGCGAAGCTGGCGGTGATCGATCCGGGCGAACTGGAGCCCGATACGGGCGAAATGCCCAACCGCGCGCGGGTCGACGGATTATCGCCGCTCAGGCAGCGCGCGTTCCTCCGCGCGCTGACGGCGACGGGGGAGATCGAGAAGGCGTGCAAGCTCGCGCGCATCTCCAATACCGCGGTGCGCAAGGCGCGCGCGGCCTATCCGAGCTTTGCGGCGGCGTGCGACCGGGCGATCGCCAAGGCCGAGCCGACGCTCGAACAGATTGCGGTCGACCGCGCGATCAATGGGGTCGCCGAGCCGGTCTATCACGGCGGTCAGGTCGTCGGGCACAAACGGCGCTATTCCGACGCGCTGATGCGCGATGCGTTGAAGCGCGAGGATGCGCGGTTCGGCACGCACAAGAGCAAGCGCGATCTGGCCGAGGACGCGAAGGCGGCGGCGACGCTGGCGGGGGGTACGTTCTCGCTGCCGGCCGACATCGCGTCGATCGAGGCGACGCTGCTGAAGAATCTCGACGGGATGCACCGGCGGATGCGGCGCGAGGAGCGGCTGAAGGCGGTGCGCTTGCTGGCGGCGGGGCTGGTGCCGTGAGCACTCCCCTTCCCGGCGCGACTACGGTGAACTCCGCATTAACGCAATTTGCGCACCGGGGTCCATAGGCGTGCGGCGGCTGGCCTGATATGTCCGGATCGGGCGGAAGAGGCCGAACCGGTCCACCGGCCGGGTTTGGGGGGACGGAACGTGGCTGAAACGATTCTCGATACGATCGAGGCGGACGCGGCACCGGTCGATTCGAACGACTTGGCGGTGCCGGTGGGGCTTTCGGGGGCTTCGCTGACGACACTCGCGGCCGGGTTGGCGCTGGCGGCGTGCTCGGGCGGCGGGGGTGGTGCGGGGACGACCGCGGGCGGATCGCCGACGCCGACGCCGCCTGCTACGCCAGCCCCGACGCCGATCGCTGCGGCCGCCGCGAGCCGCTTGCTCGGCCAGGCGACGATGGGGGCCACGAAGGGTGAGATTGCGAGCGTGCAGTCGCTCGGCTTCGACGGGTGGATCACCCAGCAATTCGCGCAACCCCGCGCGACGAGCCATTGGGACTGGCTGGTCGCCAATGGTTATAATGTCGCGGCCAACATCAACGGTACCACCGGGTTCGACCCGACGATCTGGCGGCAGATGATCGTCGAGCCCGACCAGTTGCGGCAGCGCGTCGGGATCGCGCTGTCGGAGATGCTGGTGGTGGGGATCGACGGGCTGACGCTCAACTGGCGGCAGTTTGCGGGGGCAGCGTATTTCGACGTGCTGCTCGACAATGCGTTCGGGAATTTTAGGACGCTGTTGGGGGCGATCACGACCAACGCGGCGATGGCGTCGTTCCTGACGTTTCTGGGCAACCGCAAGGCCAACACGACGACGGGCGCGCAGCCGGACGAGAATTATGCGCGCGAATTGATGCAGTTGTTCACGCTGGGGCTGTATCAGCTCAACCCCGACGGGAGCGTGAAGACGAGCGGGGGGAAGCCGCTCGAGACCTATACGCCGGCCGATGTGTCGGGATTGGCGCGGGTGTTTACCGGGCTGAATTTAGCCTCGAGCGTGAGCAGCACGCCCGACCGCTACCGCGTGCCGCTGATCATGAACGCGTCGCAGCATGAGAGCGGGGCGTCGAGCTTTCTCGGCACGACGATCGCGGCGGGGACCGAGGGGATGGCGGCGGTTACCCAAGCGCTCGATGCGATCTTCGCGCATTCGAACGTGCCGCCGTTCGTGTCGAAACAGTTGATCCAGCGGCTGGTGACGTCGAACCCCTCCCCTGCCTATGTCGGGCGGGTGGCGGCGGTGTTCGCGAACAACGGATCGGGCGTGCGCGGCGACATGAAGGCAGTGATCCGCGCGATCCTGATGGATGCCGAGGCGCGTGACGGGACAGCGGTGACCGCGAGCAACGCGGGGAAGCTGCGCGAGCCGGTGCTGCGGCTGACCGGCTGGGCGCGGGCGTTTTCGGCGAGTTCTCCGTCGAATGCGTGGGGCATCGGCGATACGTCGAGCTCTAGCACTCGGCTTGCCCAGTCGATCGGGCATAGCGCGACGGTGTTCAACTTCTTCCGGCCCGGTTACACGCCGGCGAATACCGCGATCTCATCGGCGGGGCTGGTCGCGCCGGAGTTTCAGATCACCAACGAGCTGAGCGTCGTTGCGTATGTCAACTACATGCAGGCGCTGATCGCCAATGGGACGGGCGATTTCAAGGCGGACTATTCGACGATCCTTGCCCTGTCAGGCGACAGCCAGGCGCTGATCGACGAGGTCAATCTGGTGCTCGCGAACGGGCAGTTGTCCGCCGCGACGATTGCCGCGATCAAGGGCGCGGTCGACAGCATCGCCAATACCGGCGCGACCGGCCCCAGCAACCGCGTGATGACCGCGATCCTGCTGACGATGGCCTCGCCCGATTATCTGACCTTTCGCTAAGGACCGGACCGATGAACCCCAGCGACACCGGCTATCAATCGCGCCGCGCTTTCCTGAAACGATCGGCCGCGCTCGGGCTGGCGGGGAGCGCGATGCCGTTCGTCACCAGCCTCGCCGCGATCGGCGAAGCGGCCGCCGCGGTGACGACCGATTACAAGGCGCTCGTTTGCGTGTTCCTGTACGGCGGGAACGATTATGCCAACACGCTGCCGCCCTATGACCAGGCGAGCTACAATCTGTATCAGGCGGCGCGGAGCAACATTGCGCTGGCGCGTAATACGCTCGATGCGACGGTGCTCAATCCGGTGACCGCGCTGGCCGGCGGGCGGCAATATGCGCTGGCGCCGACGCTGGCGCCGCTGCTGCCGATCTTCAACGCGGGCAAGATGGCGGTCGCGCTCAATGTCGGCACGCTGATCCAGCCGACGACCAAGGCGCAATATAGCAACAATTCGGTGCCGCTGCCGCCGAAACTGTTCAGCCATAACGACCAGCAAAGTTTCTGGCAGGCGAGCAACCCGGAGGGGGCAACCTCGGGCTGGGGCGGGCGGATCGGCGATCTGTTCCAAAGCGGCAATGGCTCCTCGACGCTGACCTGCATCAATGCGACGGGGAATGCGGTGTTCCTGACGGGCCGGACCGCGATCCAATATTCGGTCGGCACCGGCGGGCCGATCGCGCTGTTGAACAACGGCAGTTCGCTCTTCGGATCGACCACGGCGGCGAGCACGCTGCGCACGCTGATGACGGGTGCGCAGAGCAACATCTTCCAGAACGAACATGCCCGCGTGAGCAAGCGCGCGCTTGGTACCTATGCGCAGGTCAACACCGCGCTGGCCAGCGCTCCAGCAGCCAATTTCCCCGGCTTTCCGACGCCGAACAGCCTGGCCGACCAGTTGAAGATCGTCGCACGGCTGATTTCGGTGTCATCCGAACTCGGCGCGCGGCGGCAGGTGTTCTTCGTCTCGATCGGCGGGTGGGACATGCACGATGCGCTGGTGGCGAACCACCCGACGCAAACCGGGCTGCTGGCGAATGCGCTGAAGGCATTTTACGATACGACCAAGACGCTGGGCGTGGCCGACAAGGTGACGACCTTCACCGCCTCCGATTTCGGGCGGACGCTGCAATCGAACGACGACGGCTCCGATCACGGCTGGGGCAGTATGCACTTCGTGATGGGCGACGCGGTGCGCGGCCAGCGCTTTTACGGCACGCCGCCAGCGGTGGGCAACAACACCCCCGACGATGTCGGCCAGGGCCGGTTGCTGCCGACAATGTCGGTCGACCAATATGCGGCGACGCTGGCGAGCTGGTTCGGGGTTTCGGCCGGGGATATGCCGACGGTGTTGCCGAATATCGGGAATTATAACAGCTCGACGTGGAATGTGGGGTTTGTTTGAGGGGTTGGGCGTGGGCGGTGCGCGACGAGTCGGGTCGGTCACGCTCGCTCATTGAGCGACACACCTCGGCATGGCTAGACGCGCCAGAGATGCCGTCCTGCAGCCGACGAACGCGAGGCACATCCGCCGCCCGCCCGCGCGGTCCGAGTTTCTTACCAAGCTTCGCCCGTTCGACGTCGAGGCGGCAGTTGCCCTTACATGCGAACAAAATTCTTCCGGCGTGCATCCGAAGCGTGTGGCGGCCCGTATCTTAGCGCGCATAGCACTTCGCATCCGTGGGATTGCGAAGGCGCATTCGCGCACCCTTTGAAAACGGTTTTTATTGTTTATTTTCAATAACTTGAAACCATTTTCAACGCCGCGAGTTTCCCCTTCGCCAGCCATGAAGGGAGGTCCGATCCATGACCGATGATGTGCAACAGGTGATCGACGCGTTTGACCGGCGCGCCGAGCGACGGAATGAGCGGCGGGAGTTCTTTAGAACGGCGCTCGGGGCCGCGGCGCTCGCCGGAGGCGGGATGGCCGCCGCGTCGCTTAGCAGCGCGGCCTCCGCACAGGCCGCGCCGTCCGATGCCGACATTCTGAACTTCGCGCTCAACCTCGAATATCTCGAGGCGCAATTCTACAGCTTCGCCGTGTTCGGCACGGGGCTCCCGGCCAATCTGCTGACCGGCGTCGGTACGCAAGGCGCCGTCACCGGCGGGCGCAAGGTGGTGTTCACCGATCCGGTCGTCTCCGCTTATGCCAAAGAGATCGCGCAGGACGAGGTCGCGCACGTGACGTTCCTGCGCAACCAGCTCGGCAACGCCGCGATCGCCCAGCCTGCACTCGACATCGGCGTGACGCCGACCAGCGCGTTCAGCAACGCGGCGCGGGCCGCCGGGTTGATCGGCGCAGGCGATGCGTTCGACGTGTATGCGAACGACAATAATTTCCTGCTCGGCGCGTTCACCTTCGAAGACGTCGGCGTCACGGCGTATAAGGGTGCCGCGCCGCTGATTTCGAACAAGACCTATCTGGAGGCAGCGGCGGGGATTCTCGCGGTTGAGGCATATCATGCCGCGCTGGTGCGCACCGCACTCTATGCGCGCGGCGTGGCGACGCCGACCCTGCGGACATCGGCCGATGCGATTTCGAATGCGCGCGACAGCCTGGATGGCGCGAGCGACCTCGACCAGGGCATTTCGGCGACGACGCTCAACGGCGCGCTGGCGTCGAACATCGTGCCGCTGGATGCACAAGGCATCGCCTTCAGCCGCAGCGTCGCGCAGGTCCACAACATCGCGTATCTGACCAACGTGCGGCAGATCGGCGGCGGGTTTTTCCCGGCCGGTACCAACAACCCCAACATGGAGCTTCGCTACAGCGGCGCGAACTGACGCCCGCTTTGGCCCGCCCACTTTCATCGGGGAGATTCCCACATGTCCGATAGCTCGACTCTGAACCTGATCCTGGAAGCCGGCGAACGCCGCCGCGCCGAACGCCGCACCTTCCTGCGCAGCGCTGCGGGCGCGACGATGGCGGCCGGCAGCCTGTCGCTGCTCGCCGCGTGCAGCGACAACAACACCAGCGTCCCCACACCCAGCCCCACGCCGACGCCAAGCCCGGCAGCCAGTGCGCAGCAGGATCTCGACGTGCTCAACTTCGCGTTGAACCTCGAATATCTCGAAGCGCAATTTTACGTCCGTGCGGTGTATGGTCAGGGCCTGCCCGATGTCGCCACCGCAGGCGGCAACGGCCAGGCGGGCGGTGCCGTGACGGGCGGCCGTCAGGTCACCTTCACCGATCCTGTGGTGGCGCAATATGCCCGCGAGATTGCCGCGGACGAAGCCGCGCACGTCAATTTCCTGCGATCGGTGCTGGGACCGGCGGCGGTGGCGCAACCGGCGATCAACATCGATGGCGGCGCGAGCGGTGCCTTCACTGCGGCGGCGCGCGCGGCGGGCGTGGTCGGGCCGACGGGCACGTTCGACCCGTACGCCAGCGACGAGAATTTCCTGCTGGGCGCGTTCATCTTCGAGGATGTCGGCGTTTCGGCCTATAAGGGTGCGTCGCCGCTGATCACCAACAAGACCTACCTGGAGGCGGCGGCGGGCATTCTGGCGGCGGAGGCGTATCACGCCGGCCTGGTGCGCACGGTGCTCTATGCCAAGGGGCTGCAGACGCCGTCGCTGATGCTGGCGCAAAGCGCGGGCAAGATCAGCGATGCCCGTGACAGCCTGGACGGGGCGAGCGATCTCGATCAGGGCATCGTCGGCTCCGATGCGACGCAATCGAATATCGTGCCGACCGATGCCGACGGCATCGCCTATAGCCGCACCACCGGCCAAGTGCTCAACATCGTCTACCTGTCGAAATCGGCGCTGATCGGCGGCGGTTTCTTCCCATCCGGCATCAACGGAAACATCCGGACGAGCGCCAACAGCGCTTGAACTCGACCCCTTACGTCCCTCCCTTGGACATGCGGGCCGTGCGATCGTGTCGCACGGCCCTTTTTTTGGTGCGGAGCGAT
>JAIXZV010000398.1 GCA_027489365.1 Sphingomonadales bacterium | reverse complement strand
TGTATTCGCCGACATAGCCCTCGAGATAATGGCTTTGACGCTCCCGATCGATGTAGGTCTGAAGCTGGGTGATATCGACCGGACGCCAGCCCTGCGCGTCGGCATAGATCAACCGTCCGAGATGATCGTAGAACGTGTTCACGATCCGCTTTACCCGACGCGCGATGTGCTTGGACGGGCAACGGACGAGGTCCATCAGTATCAGGACCTTGGCGGCTTCCTCGATCGCGAAGCCCTCCATGACGTTTTGCTCGCGCGAACCATGGTCGAGCTGTTGCGCGGCATCCCAGAAACTGCGCGAACTTGCGGCAATGATCGGCAGGCCCTCGGCGATGAAGGCCAGCCGGTCGCGCTGGGACATCTGGGTCAGGATGTCGGCGCGGCGATTGCCGTAGGGAATATCGGCCAAGGGGAAAATCCTACGCTGATGCGGCGCGGAGTTCAGCGAGCCGCTCTAGGCAGAGCACCTCGACGATACTCCGGAGATTTTTCACCGATGATGCGAGCGCGTCGAGATCGTCGGCAGCCACCTCGTAGCTCGACGAATATCGTGCCTCGACATAGGCCCTCTTCAGGAGTTCGAAGCGGCGGCGATCGACGCGAGTGGCGCGAGGCCACGCGTCGATGAGCCTCGACTCCTTGTCCTCCGACAACGAACGCAGGAATTTGATATTGTGCGAGCGGGGGAAGTAGAGCGTGTAGACCAGCAGATAGCAGGCAAACGCCGTCTCGGTCGCTTGGTGCAAATTGAAAATAGCCTTATTTCGCCAGTCGCGATCGTCACCTTCTTTGAGTGAAAGCTCAGCCATGCGCAGCCAATTTGCTGACGAGCGATTCTGCTCGTCGAAATAGCGCTCGGCCATTTCCAAAGCGTCGTTAGTTGTGAGCGGCTTAGGTGTGGCGAAGGCGTGATTGGGCAACTCGTACAATGCCACGCCATCGCGGACGATATCGACCCAGAAATACTCACCGCGTTCCAGCGCCTGATTCACTTCGGACAGGGTGTGAACGATGACATTGACAGGCCGTCGGATTGCCTGGTTCTGAAGGATTTTGTCCTCGGCCACATACCAGTAATCCGCGACGTCGGTCAGATCCTCGTGGCTGACGACAACCAGCAGGTCGAAGTCGGACTGGTAACCGTTCTCAGGATCATCGACCCAGTCGTCGCGCGCATAACTGCCGAACAGCACGATCTTCAGGATACGCCCGTTCTTCCTCCAAGGCTGCGTGGCGCCGGCGATCGCCTGCGTGAACTCGGCCATCAGCGTGTCGCGGACGCGGCTGAGCTCGTCCTGCTGGAGTTGCGGAAGGTGGTCGAGATCGACGCGCATCGGGTGAGTCTAGCTGGCCGTCGGCCATAGCTCAACGACCAGAACACGGCGACCGGCCAGCCGCGATGACGGCAAAGGCCCCAAATTCGCGCGTGGCACAACAAGTTGGCATAAGGGTCAATGACTGCGCGACTTGGACGGGGATTTCCGAATGCAGAAGATCGACACTCTCAGCCGTAGAAGCTTGTTGATCGGGATCGGAGCGGCAACGCTGCCAATCGGGTCTGATCGCGCTTGGGCATTATCTGGCAACGCGGTTGTGGACAGGGCGCGAAACGCGCTCGGCAAGCGCACCAAGTATCTCAACGAGGCGAAGCCGCCGCTGCCGTCTACGGATGACTGGCCGATTGGAATCGAAGCTGACTGCAGCGGTTTCGTTGCCTGGTGCTTCCGGCTCGACCGCAACCAGCCCCGGGTCCATGACCATCAGCTCTACACCGACACGATGTTTGACGACGCACGCGGTCGGCACCTGTTCTTCCGCGCCGTGACCGAGCCCGCGCCCGGCGACATCGTGCTATATCCTTACTACAGGAACACCGATCGGAAGCGGCTCCACCCGGGGCATGTCGCGATCATCACCGCCGTTCGCGGTCGCGCCGATTATGACATCATCGATTGCTCGGAAACGATGGGCAAAGCGGGCGATGCGATCACCCAGCGCCAGGGCGAAGTGTTTGAGAACCATCGCAAGCTGCTGGGCGAATTGCGGCAGACGCATAGGGAATGGAATGTGGGAAGCGTTGGCGCCCCGATCTTCGCGAGAGGGATCGCTTAGTCGACGCAGGCTTGCGACGTTCTAGGCATCAATCGGAAAACATGTGGAGCAGCGCGCGGGCGAACAGCGCCTCGACCTCTCTCGGCGTGAGACCCATTTCTTCGCCGATTGCGCGGTAACGAAGGCCGCGAAAGCGCATCGCTTCGAACACATAGCGCTCGTCGGCGGGCATGGTCTCGAGCCGGCGGCGCAGTCGTCGAAGTTCGGCCTTCATGACGGTTCTCCAGAGTGCCGCCGGGCACGGCCGGGCGGCGAAGCCGGACCGGGCGCGCACTCAAGGTGGGGTGCACCCGCAGGGCCGAAACGCAGTGGAGGATGCGGGGCCGGAGGCGCCGCGTTGCGCCCCGCCGGTGCGTGCCCAGAGTCAGGCTAGCCCGGCTGCGTCCGGTGGACCGGGGCGATCAACGGGAATGGCCTTCGCCTATGCGACGCAAAGTGACCGGGTTTTCGCTCATGTCGATTGACCGAGCTCAGCAGTAGCCGCCGCTACCTTCCACGCGTTTGAATTCTATCTTCTCGTGGATTGGCAGCGCCCGCTCTGCCCAGCTGGGCATCAAGCTTGCGGCAACGATGCCATTGAAATCCAGAAATCCATAACTCGGATGCATGAATGTAGTCACGAAGCGATATCGGGCTCCCTTTTCCGGCGGCGGATCAAGCGACACCGAATGCAGCCACTGAACGTTCCAGATCGTCAGCCCTTGTGTCAAGCGGATCAGTGGCTTCTCATCAAGGTCCAGCAGCGTCTCGACATGCTCCAGCCGGTAGAGATTGGAGCGCAGCTGGACTTCCTGCAGGAAGCCGACGGAGAAAGGCGGATCGTTCCAAAGCGCGGAGATCGGAAATTCAGACCAGATGATATCGTTGACCTCTTCGCTTGCTGGCTGGATCATCTCGATGGTGATGTCATCCCGCCATGCGGTGAAGTCCCATTCGAGCACATTCGGCGTACCGATCGTGTAAGGCCCGCTCTCCAGGTGGAGCTTGGTCCAAGCGCCGGGCGCTGGACCGATATCGGCAAAGATCGGCTGATCGTAGGCCCGCAGGGCGACATAGTCCCTGGCGTATCTGCGCTTGAGATCGCCGAAGCGTATCTGCGCGGGGTCCTGCCCCAAATCGGAAAGCTTCATTCGACCGGCTCAGCCGCCGCGACCGGCAAGCGATCGTAAATGTCGCTGAGATCGAGATCGATATAGTCACGCTCGAAGCGGGACAGTGAGGCCGTGACGCCATTGCCATAGGGTCTGAAGAGGTATCTGAACTCTCTTTGATGGGCGTAGGTCTTGGCTTTCCAGAAGGGGATGCCGTCCATCATGCAGTCGTCCTCGGTAACCTCCTCAGGGTCGAGGTATCTCATTTCCTTGCGATAGACTTCGAACCCGATATCGCTGAGTTCCGCCAGCGTCTCCGGTCCATAGGATCTCCCCAGGCTTTTGCGTGCGCTCAACGTGAAAACTTGCATGTCGTTCGGGGATATTTGCTCGATGAGTTCCCCAGCGATCAGCTGACCGAAGAGCACGGGGTCGGTGATACGATAGCAACTGTCATAGTCACTGAAGTCGGTCACCGGCTCGGTCGCTGCGCAGAAGATGAGATTGTAGCCCGTCATCATATGGTACGGCACCATCCTGCCGCCATGGTCGCGCAGCTCTATCTTCACCCCCTCCTGATCGTCGCCGATGTCGGGGTCATCGAACCGCGCATAATATGACATGTTGCCGATCCGAAGCGTGCGGCATCCAAGCGCGATATTGTGCTCTCGCCGGCAGAGTTTGTAGAGCGACCAGTCCGCGATCGACTTGTTCGGCTCGATCTCGTTACCGTCGCGATCGACCCATCGATATCCGCCAGCACCGGAGCCGAATGAAACCGATCGCGCCATCATGCTAGCTCCCCGCAACTTGAGGCCGTCAGCATAGCGAAGAGGTACTCGGGGCGGCTAGGACCAACGAGCATATGACGCCATTTTGGGCGATTTCGATTTGACTTGCGTGCGACTGCAAATAGCCCGTCGATCCGAGCTCTGACAAAATCATGTCGGGTCATCGCCTCCGATGATCGATGATCGCGATACCCGCGAGGCGTGCCTTGTCGAACAGATTGTCCTGGATGCCACCACCGGGGAAGATGATGATCCCACGGGGCATCAGCGAGAGAACCAGGTCGTTGCGCTTGAAGGGAGCCGAGGCTCGGCTGTGCTTGGTGAAATCCGGTGCGAACGGCATCTGCGTGACCCGACGCTGTGCTGCCCAGAGCGCTGCGATCTTCTCGGCGCCACTGCGCGACCCGCCATGCATCAGCACCATGTCGGGATGCCGGGAGTGCACATCGTCGAGCACCTGCCAGATCTTGCGATGGTCATTATAGTCGGCGCCGCCGCTGACATAGACGCGTTCGCCGGGTGGCAGGAGCAAGCGGCTGTCGGTCCAGCGCCGGGCGTTGATGAAGTCACGGCTCTCGACCACCGCTGCAGTCATCGTCTTGCGATTGAGCGCGGAGCCTGCCCTGGGTAGCCAAGGCTTGCGTAGAAAATGCCGAAACTGGTCGGCGAAGGCTTCGCGAAATGCTTCCATCGCATCGCGGCGCTCGATCATCGACCGGCCTTCGGCGATCAGGCGCTCCAGCTCGACCGACTTGACCTCGGATCCATCCTGCTCGCGCTGTGACCGGGCCTGGGCCAGTTCGTTGGCGTCCAGTTCACGATCGACCCGTTCCGAGGCACGGTGGAAGACGTTGGTGAAGCCCCAGAGGATATCCTCAAGCTCGGGCTCAAGACGGGTATCGGAGAGGCAGGCGGCCATCGCATCGAAGCTGTCGGCGGCGGCGGCTTCGACCAGCCGTCCTTCGGGCAAGGGCCGTGGGTCCAGATCGTCGTCATAGGGGCGGCGTCCGAACAATTCGAGTTCTTCGAGGAGGTGAGAGAATTGGGATCCGCCGTCGGTCGTGATGTCGTGATGCTCGTCCATGATGTCTGCCCTCAAGCTGGCCCCTCGCCCTCGAGCGGCCTTCACGGCGACAAGAGGTGGCGGCGCGGGCGGGCGCGCACGGCCGGGCGCAGCACGGGCGCCGGAGCGAAGCGGAGGACCCTGAAGCGCGGCTATTTTGAATCGCGATGCAAAGCGGGCGACACGCCCGCGGCGGAAAATAGCCGTGGCGCAGGGGTTGTTCGCCTGCCCGCGCCGCCGACCCGTCGCCCTCTGGGAAGGCCGCGGGCGAGGCTCTGCCGGCGGCAGACAGTCTGGACGAGCATGATCCAGCAGCCATAACGGTCGGTAGCAATGGCGATCGAGATCCGAGCGCTTCAGATCGACCGATCCTCGACGATCAACTGCGACCTGAGCCGTCTGGCAAGGGCGTCCGCGCCGAGTGCTCGCAGGTCGGCATTGAAATCGCTTGCCTCAGGATCGAGCGGCAACAGCTGGATGCGGCATGCTGTCGCGCGCTCGCTGAGCGTTTCGAACGCCTTGCGCCCGGCCTTGTCCGGTTCGCGCGAGACATAGAGACGTTCCAGCTTGGGTGGGAACGCGATCGCCGCGAGATGCGCTGCCGATAGCCCTGCGATTGCCGGCATGAAGGGCAGCGCCGTCCTGATCGAAAGCATGGTCTCGATGCCTTCGCCTGCGACCATCACGCTCGATCCCCGGCCAAAGCGGACGCCGTGGCCGAGGAGATTGCCCATCGCCCGGCGGGGGCTGGCAACCAGCGCCTTGTCTTGTCCGTCCATCGTCAACCAGGTCCGGTGCGCGCCAGTGACACGGCCGTTCAGGTCGGTCACCGCGGCGATCATTGCCGGCATGGCGTCCGGCACATTGAGCTGATCGTCGGCAGATGGACGATACCAGCAGCGCGGGTGGAAGCGCAGCGCTGCGAGCCCCGGCAGCGTGGGGATGCCCCGACCCCGCAGATAGACTTGCGCGAGCGTGCCGTTGATCGGCCGGGACAAATCGAGCAGCCGTCGTGCCGCCACGCTCGGGCTGGACCGCCGTCGGCGACTGCGTGCCCTTCCGGGAGATGGTGGCGGGTCGGGCTGATTGAGAAAATCGCGTGCCTCGCGCAGCGCTTCGGCGACCGTGCCGCCCGCGGTTGCCGCGCGCAGAATGTCCAGAAGATCGCCATGCTCGCCGGATTGTGCGTCAGTCCACTTGCCGGGGAAGCCGCCGTCGCTGGTCTCGCGAAGGCGCAAATAGAGGCTTCGGCCCGGCGTGTTGTGCTTGTCGCCCACCAGCCAATAGCTGCCCTCGCGACGTCCGTTGGAAAGATAGCGGCGGCAGACGCGTTCGGCCTGGCCGGCAAGGTCGCGCGATAACGCTGTCGCGGGATGTTCCATGGCATGCCCCCGTTCATGCCGCGCTGGCGGTGGGACGCTGCTCGACGCGCTCGATGGGGAAGCGCTCGAGCAACCGGGAGAGCACGGCCGGGCCATCGTCACCGGTCGGCACGAAGAGCCTGAGCTTCCACGCCACGATCTCGGACATCAGGCCCATCGCCTTCAACCGTTCGACGCCGAGATCGTTGAACCCGGTCAATTCGACGCGCGGCAGCTGCATGGCGCGGACCCGCTGAAGGCGTTGTCCGTTTGCGAGGTGAATAACCGGTTCTCCCGCGATGAGCATTGTCCATGCCTCATCGGCGGATATCGCGTTGCTGGTCGCGCCGAGCGTCGCTGCGACCCAAGCCGGCGGCACGCGGCGTCCGACGATGCGTTCGCCGGTGACGGTCTGGAGCCGATAGACGCGCGTCGATTCACCAGGCAGGCGCCGCCAGATCGGCAGGAGCAACCCGGCGACGACATGCATCATGGTCGTCTCGAACTCGGGCACGTCGGCGCATTCGGCGGCCCAGGCGGCGCGGAAGCGACCGGGGTCGGGAGGCCGCCAGTGACTTTCGGCGAGCTCGTTCAGCGACAGCGACGGTCGTTCCATCGGTCGAAGCAGGCGCACTCGCTCCTCGACGCCACCATCTTCGAGAAGGTGGCTGCGCGCGCGAACCGCAACTGCGGCACGGCCGGAGCGCTCATTGACCAGCAAGCGAGCATCGGGATCGCGCGCGCGAACCAACGCGTCTTCAAGACCGAGCGGGTGGTTGCGATCCTTGCGCGCTATCGTGAGCAGTTGAGTTTCGGCGCCGGTGCCGGGATGGACATAGATGGTCTCGCGCGCGGTCACGACGAAGCTCTCGGCGGTCAGCGTCTCGAGGCCGGTCTCGAACGTGCCGGCGGCGATCGCCCCCTCAATCCGGCGCTCGAGCAGGGCTTCGAAAGCGTCGAAGACGATCCGCTGCATGTCGATCGTGAGTGCAAGCGTCCGGTTGAGGAAGGTCGTGATCGGCGGCAGCTCGTCGCGCAGCCCGGACTCATCGCGAAGGCTGAGACCCGTCGCCGCCTCGAAGTCCTCGAGCGAGCAGCCCGCCACCTTCCCGCGATAGACCATGCCGTAGAATTGCCGCAGCGCGTCGCGGGCGTAGACGGACTCGAGATTGTCCTCGGGGCGGAACATGTTCTGGCCACCGGTCTGGCGCTGTCCGCGCGTGATCGCGCCCAGCGTGTCGAGGCGACGGGCGATCGTCGAGATGAAGCGCTTCTGCGCGCGGACGTTGGTGGTGACCGGCCGGAAGCGGGGTGGCTGCTTCTGGTTGGTCCGGTTGGTCCGCCCGAACCCCTGGATCGCGGTGTCGGCCTTCCATCCGGCTTCGAGCAGATAATGGACGCGCAGGCGCTGGTTCGCGGTGCCGAGGTCGGCATGGTACGAGCGGCCCGTGCCTCCGGCCTCCGAGAAGATCAGGATGCGCTTGCGGTCGTCCATGAAGCTCTGGGTCTCGGCGAGATTGGAGGCAGCCGGCCGGGTCTCGACGGCGAAGCGGATCGAGCCGTCGGCGCGCTGGCGCGGCACGATGCGCCGCGAGCGGCCGGTGACCTCCGCGACGGCCTCCGGACCGAAATGCTGGACGATCTGGTCGAGCGCACCGGGCACGGGAGGCAAGGCGGCGAGCCGCTCGACCATCGCCTGTCGTCGGGCAACGGCCTCCCGGCATTCAAGCGGGCTGCCGTCGCGCGTCACGGCGCGCGAGCAGAGATTGCCGCTCGCATCGGTGTAGGGCTCATAGAGCTGCACCGGGAAACTGTTGGCGAGATAGTCGAGGACATATTCGCGCGGCGTGATGTCGACTTCCACATCGTGCCATTGGTCGGTCGGGATTTCGGCAAGCCGACGTTCCATGAGCGCTTCGCCGGTCGAGACGATCTGGACGACCGCGCTCGCGCCGCCCGCCAGATCCTCGGCGATGCTGGCAACGACGCTGGGCGTCTGCATGGCGGTAATCAGGTGATTGAAGAAGCGCTGCTTGGCGCTTTCGAAGGCCGAGCGGGCGGCCGATTTAGCCTGTGGATTGAGCGTGCCTTCGGAAGACGTGACGCCGGCTGCGCGAAGGGCTGCATCAAGATTGTGATGGATGACCTGGAAGGCCTCGGCATAGGCGTCGTAGATGCGCCGCTGTTCCTCGCTCAATTCATGTTCGAGCAGGTCATATTCAACGCCTTCGAACGACAGCGACCTTGCGGAGTAAAGGCCAAGTGCCTTCAGGTCACGGGCGACGACCTCCATCGCGGCGACGCCGCCCTCCTCGATCGCCGACACGAAATCGGCACGGGTCGCGAACGGGAAGTCCTCGCCCAACCAGAGGCCCAGACGCTCGGCATAAGCGAGGTTCTGAACGGTCGTGGCACCGGTCGCCGAAACGTAAATGACGCGAGCGTTGGGGAGCGCATGCTGGAGGCGCAGACCTGCGCGCCCCTGTTGCGAGGCGGCCTGTTCGCCGCGCTCGGTCTTGCCGCCTGCGGCATTGGCCATGGCGTGCGCTTCGTCGAAGACGATCACGCCGTCGAAATCGGCTCCGAGGAAATCGACGATTTGCTGGACGCGGCTCGCCTTTGGTCCACGCGCCTCGCTGCGGAGCGTCGCGTAGGTGGTGAACAGGATGCCATCGCCAAGCGTGATCGGCGCGCCCTGGCGAAAACGCGACAGCGGGCTGACGCGAAGCGGCTCCTGCCCGAGCGCGCGCCAGTCGCGTTGGGCATCCTCGAGCAGCTTGTCGGAGAGCGAAACCCAAAGCGCTCGCCTGCGGCCTTGCACCCAGTTGTCGAGAATGATGCCGGCGACCTCGCGGCCCTTGCCCGCGCCGGTGCCGTCGCCGCAGAACCACCCGCGCCGGAAGCTGACCGCATCGGCCGCGTCGGCGGGCGCTGCGGTCAGTTGGTCGAAATTCGCATCAACGGTCCAGGTCCCGGCCAGGAAGCCGCTATGCGCCTCGCCGGCATAGATGATCGATTCAAGCTGCGCGTCCGAGAGGATGCCCTGGTCGATCAAGGTGCGCGGCAGGCAGGGTCGGTAGGTCGGGCGTGGCGGGGCGACCGAGGCCATCGCCGCCGACTGGACGAGCGCGGTCGGATGCGCGCACGCGCCCGGGATGCGGATCGATTGCAGCTCGAAGGGCTCGTAGATCGATTGCGAGAGATGGGCATCGTCGGCCGGCGCCCAGTCGACCGACTCGTAAACGAGCGGGTCCGCCGTGTCGGCCGGGGCACTGGTCGGCCCGCTTGACGGCCTGCGGGACGCGTGATGTGATCCGAAGCCGGCATTGTGCGGCGGGGGCGGCGTTGAAGGCGACGTCGGAAGACGCGGCGGGACCGCAGCGAGCACCCAGTCGAGCAGGGTCGCGAGGTCCGGAGCCTTACCATGATCGGCCACGAACACGTCGGCCTGGGCTGCGGGCAGGCGGTCGATCACGGTGAGGCGCGTCTCGGTCGTGGTGCCGTGACGTGCATAGACGTGGCCGTCGATCGAGGCGGTAAAGAGGATGCGGCCCATCTGCTGGAGCGCCACGAATTCGTCCCGCCAGGCCGACATCTCGGGGGCGCAGCTTGCGCCGGTGATCGCGACGAGACGGCCGCCGGGGCGCAGCCGCGCAAGTGCCGAGGCGATGTGTCGAAGCGCGGTCCCCGGCATGCGGCGCGCGACGCCCGGCATCGCGGAGAAGGGCGGGTTCATGAGCACGATGTCGGGCACGACTTCGGGCTCGAGCCGATCGTCGATCTGGGCGGCGTCGTGACGTGTGACGGGAATGGACGGGAAGATCCGGTCGAGCAACGTGGCGCGCCCGCTGCCGAGCTCGTTCAGATGGAGCCTTGCGCCGAACCACTGGGCGAAGACCGCGAGCAGCCCGGTGCCGGCAGAGGGTTCGAGGACGAGGTCGCCGGGCCGGATGCCGGCGGCGAGGGTCGAGACCAGTCCCAAGCCGGGCGGCGTCGAGAATTGCTGAAGCGCCTGGCTGGTCTCCGAGCGCCGCGTGTGGGACGGCGCTAGCGCGGCAATGCGCTCGACGAGCCGGAGCCAGTCGTGCGGATCGACAGAGCTGCGCTGAATTGCCAGGGCGTGCCGGCGGAGCAGGAAGAGCTGGGCGGCCTCGCACGCATCGTAGGCGAGCTTCCAGTTCCACGCCCCGGCGGCGTCGCTCGCGCCGAACGCATCGGTCATCGCCGCGCGGATCGAACCCGCGTCGAGCGGAGTGCCCGTCTCGAGGAGGCTGAGCAGCGCGATCGCTGCCTGATGAAGAGCGGATGCGGCTGCGGCATCGGCGTCGAGGGCAGCGGACGCGCCAAGCGGCGCCCCGTCGAGGATCGGCAAGGTCATGATAAATCTCCAAAGCTGTTGGGTGCGCCGCGTATCGGCGGCGGGTGTCGGGTCAGGCGGCGAGCGGCGCCGGCTCGGGCGGACGATAGAGTTTGAAGGGATCGTCGTCGGCGAGATGGCCGAACGGGGTCATCGCATAGGCCTCGCCCTCGAAGGCGACGGCGCAGACGACGTAGCGTGGCTGGCCGGTGGCAGCGTCGGTACATTCGAGAAGGGCAAGATTGCCGTCGGCGGCGGCGCGCAGCAGCGTGTCGAAATTGGCGCGATAGGCGTCGGGAATAGCCATGATGGGCTCCTGGGACTTGCTGAGGGAGGATGGAGCGGGACGGCGATGCGCCCCGCTCCGCCTCCGTCATTCGGCGGCGATCGCCATTTCCCCATCGTCGAGACCACCGTCGCCGGTCTCGGCCGAGAGGAAGGCCGGCAGCGGCGCCGGATCGTTTGCCGCGAGCAGATCGGCCTGAGCCAGAAGCTGCGGCGTGCGCAGCGGTTCTGGGAGCCAGGCAGCGTCGGCCATCAGCCGCTCCGCCTCGCGCGCCATGTCCGGCTTTTTCAGATGGTCGATCAAAGATGCGGTCTCGCCGCCCTTGCCCTCGGCGACGGCTTCGAGGATTCGCGCCTTGGTCACCTTGCCGAAGAAATTGTCGGCGGTGGGACGCCAGCCGATGCCGACCATGTCGAGTTCGACCGAGCGCGCCAGCACGTGGCTGTGCGCGAGGCGCCGCTCAACGGTGTGCGCGGAAATCCGCCCGTTGTCGTATTTGGGCGCGACTTCGTAGAGCGCGTTGACCGAATAGGCCGCGCAATGCGCGAACAAATCGGCCTGGTCGTCGCCGTCGAGTGCCAGCAGCGCGTGCCAGAGATCGCGGTCCGACTGGGGCAGCCGCTCCTTCCAGCTGGCATGCCGCTCGTCGATCGCGACCGCCGCGGCGCTGTGTTTCATGCCCGTCGGCTGGAACCCGAAGCCGACCTTGTTGAGCGTGATAGTGAGACAGCTTTCCGAACGGCCGTGATAGAAGATGGCCAGCACGAAATTGTGCAGGACGGCGGCAAAGGCGACCTTGGGGTCGCGAGCGACAGCATCCTGAAGCGCGATGGTGCGCTCGGCGGTGAGCTCGCTGATCAGCCGGTCCGGGAGCGGCTTGATCCCTTCATCCTCCTCATCGGTGGGCGGCGCTTCGGTTTGGTTCGAAGCACCGTCCTCGATGACGGAGTCATTCTCCTCGCCATCGGCGTCGTCTCCATGATCGGACGGCTCGGGCTCGACCACCGGTTCGTCCTCGGCGCGGACCCAGCCGGGCTCGATCTCGAGATTGCCCGCCCGATCGAAGGTCACGAAGACGCCCGCGATCGCCATCTCAGCGGGATCATAGGTCCAGGTGCCGCCGGCCAGTTCGGCGATCTTTTCGTCGAGCTCGGTGACGCGGGCATCGACGGCATCGGGCACGGTGTCGGCGCCGCTCCACTCCGCCTCGAGCGCCTCGGCCTCCGCCTGGAGTGTCGCGACCTCGGCCAGATCGGCCTCGCTTGGCGGCGTGTGGAGCGCCTCGATCGCGCGCATGCCGTTGGCGAAGCCCCAGGGGAGATCGACCGCGGCCTCGACCCATTTCCAGCCCTCGGCCTGAATGCGCTGGACCTCGCCATCGAGCTTTTCGAGCACGAGCCGGTCGAGTAGCGCGGGGTCCTGCAGCCAGCCGCCGCGATCCTCCTCGAACAGATCACGCAGCACGCAGCCGCCGGCCGTGACATAGGCGTCGATGCCGATGAAGCGAACACGCGGATCGGTGGCCGCGACGGTCGCCTCGGTCAGACGCGCGCGGATGAAGTGCGGCGACTGGTTGTGATGCTGCTGCACCAGTTCCCAGACCTGCTCCTGCCGCGCATGATCGTCGGACACACTGAAGGCCATCAGCTGCTCAAGGTTCATGCCGTCTGCAGCATAGACCTCGTGCAGCGCGGGCGAGACCGAGGCGAGCTTGAGGCGCTGGCGGACGACGGCGGGGGTGACATGGAAACGCGCGGCGACGGTCTCGATGTCGGTGCCCTGGTCGACCAGGATCTGCATGCCCCGGAATTCGTCGAGCGGGTGCAGATCCTCGCGGAACGCGTTCTCGGCCAGGCTGTCTTCTTCGGCAGAGACGGCATCGTCGGCCGCCTTGACCACGCAGGGGACGATCGCGGTCGGCGCGAGCCGCTTGCGCTTGACCAGCAGTTCGAGGGCGCAGAAGCGCCGGCCGCCGGCAGGCACTTCGAAGCGTCCGGTCTCGCCGCCAGCGCCGTCGCACTCAGGCCTGACATTGAGGCTCTGGAGCAGGCCGCGCCGCTCGATATCGTCGGCCAGTTGTTCGATCGTGACGCCGTTCTTGACCCTACGGACATTGGACTGGGACAGGATCAGCTGGTTGAAGGGAATGCCTCGCGCAGGCGCGAGGACGAGTTTCGGCTGTGACTTCGCCATGACGTTTCTCCGTGGCGGGCGGCCGGAAGACTCTCTCCCGGCCCTCAACCCGCCACGCGAAGTGGCGCGGCCCTCTACCTCGAAAGGCGGAAAGAGCCGCGCCGCGGGCGCCCGGACTGGATGGGAGGTCAGTGGACCGCCGCGAGGAGCTTCGAAGCCTTGCCTTCGAGATCGAGGCGGGAGTCCTGGTGGGGCTTGTCGCGGGCGATCGCGGTGATCCCCTGGACAAAGTCGAAGATCGATTCCGGCGGATGGCCTTCCTCATCGAGCACGGTCGCGATGACCTTGGCGGCGTCGGATTTGGAGAAGCCGCGCTTGCGCAGGAAATCCTGACGGTCCTCGTCGGTCCGGGCGACGATACGGGCCCGCGCCGCCATGATGCCGGCGACGAACGGTGTCGGCGACGAGGTCGCGAAATTCTCGAGCGCGGGCGCCGCCTCGTGCGCGAAGCGGTTGGCCGCGAACTTGGAGTGGCGGATGCTGATCTCCTCGAAGCCTTCCGCACCCCAGATGTTGCGGTTCATGCAGACGGCCCGGAGGTAGAAGCTCGCCATGCCCAGCGTCTTCGAGCCGACTTCGCTGTTCCAGCAGTAGAAGCCGCGGAAGAACAGGTCGGGATCACCATTGGGCAGCTTGCCCGCCTCGATCGGATGCATGTCGTCGACGAGGAACAGGAACACGTCGCGGTCGCTCGCATAGAGGGTGGTCGTGTCGCGCGTGATCTCGACATGCGGATTGTGGTGCATCGTGGACCAGTCGAGCAGACCGGGCACTTTCCAGCGCGTGTCGCCGGTCCCATTGCCGGCGATCTTCATGACGGCGTCGACCAGTTCGTGATCCCATATCCGGCCATAGTCGGGGCCGGTCACCGCGCGCAGTTCGGTGCGGCCGTCGTCGGTTTCGAGCGTCTTCATGAGTTCGCCGCGATGCTCGAGAAGCCCGTGCTGAAGGTTGATGGCGGCAAGTGGCGCCGGGAGCTGACGAAGATAGCCGGAGGGTGCGCCGACCAAGCCGGCAAGCTGACCGAACGACCAATGGGTCGGCGCCACCGGTTCATCGCGGCCCGGGATGATCAGCGCCAGGCGCTCGGCATTGTCGCGGGTTGCCTCCACCCGGACCTCGCGGGTTTCGACCGTGCGCGTACGGGCGCGTTCGGCCCGTGCCCGGACCGCGGCAGCGAGCTCGCCGAGCGAGAGGAAGCGTTCGTCATCGGGACGCGAGAACCATTCGGACGAAACGCGGCCGATGCGCCGGCCGCGCGAGATATCGACCTTGTAGCCGCGCGGGCCCGGGCGCGGCTGATGAGCGTGGTTGAGGACTGTCGCCATGAGGAATTCTCCGCGACGGGCGCCGAGAGCCTCTCTCTCGACCCTGACCCGTCACGGCCGTCACGGCCGCCCTCTTCCTCTCCTATGGGGCGTTGCGGGGGCGAAGCTCCTGCAGAAGGGGTACGGCCAGACCAATGGGCTGGCCGTCAGGGGAAGGCCTTCCCCTCCCGGCGTTGCCACATGCACCCATGTTGGCGTCGCGATCGACCTCGCTTAGACTTTGATCAACCGATCCTGCGTTTTGAGAGGAAAGCCTGTCGTGTTCGATGAGACTAAACTGCGCCGCGATATCGACACGATGCGGGAATCGATCCAGCTCGCGTCGGTGGAGCTCGCGACTGCCTATTCGCCCGACGATCGCCGCGCGCTCGTCAAGCATATCAATGTGCTGCAATCCGAGCTCGGCGATCTACTCGACAAGGCCGAGCGGCTCGGCACCGTTCCCGTTGACTGCCCGTTCGCGGTCGGCGAAACCGTGGAGCATGCGAAATTCGGCCCAGGCGTGGTGACGGGCGTTTCCGGCAAAATGAGCGGCGGCGATCCGACAAGCCCGACGGGCGTGCGCGATACCCATTGGAACATCGCGGTCGACCGGGAGGATGCGAACCGCGGCGAGACCCGGGTCGCGCACTGGGCGCTCAAGTCGCGCGGGAGCTGAGCAGAGCGTGACAACCGACAGCGACA
Source organism: Sphingomonadales bacterium (assembly GCA_027489365.1). Lineage (GTDB taxonomy): Bacteria > Pseudomonadota > Alphaproteobacteria > Sphingomonadales > Sphingomonadaceae > Sphingomonas. The sequence continues at coordinate 31,501 of JAIXZV010000398.1, read as the reverse complement.
GTGAGCCCCAGACTTCCGGCTTCGCCTTTGGCGAGCAGCCGCCGGCGCGCGCGACCGGTGAGCGGCGAAAGCCGAAGGGGTGTTATGTCTATGCGCATATCGGCCCCGGCAACGTCCCCTTCTACATCGGCAAGGGCACGGCGATGCGAGCATGGTCGACCGATCGAGATCCGCATTGGTGGCAATTCGTGAGGACGCGGTGCGATGGCGCCTATGAGGTCCGGATCCTTGCCGAGGATCTGGACGAAGACGGTGCGCTGGAACTCGAGGACGAGCTCATCGCCGAACATGGCCGGACGCTGACCAACTGGATCAATCCTGGTCGCCAATTCGATTATGCCGCGCTCGACCGCTTTCATGCGCTGCGCGACGCGACGACGAGCTTTGTGTCGGCGACCCGACCGCTGGAGATCAGCGATCCCGAGGCAGCTGTCGTGCGGTACCGGCAGGCGATCGAACGCATGCACGAATATAGCGCGATCACTTATGAGACCGGACTGGTCGCGGATTTGCGCAAGGAGGTAGGCGAGCGGGTTTCGGGCGATATCCAGGCGCTCGACCGGCTGACGCTGGTGCTTCGGAAGCTCGGGCGGTTCGATGAGCTCATTGCCGATGTCGATGCCTATTTCGCGCGTTATCCCGACACGGTCACACCCAACCATGCCGTGTTCAATCGCCGTGCCGAGGCGGTGGCGATCCTAAACGGCGAGAGACGCCCTCCAAGCCCTTCGAAGGCCAAACCCAAGGTCCGCAAGGTCGGCGTGGTGCCGGAGGACGAGCTTGCGCCGTTGCTCGTCAAGGCGAGACGTGACCGTTACCCGTTCGACTGGCTGGTCGCGGCGCGGCTCTGCCGGACGCATCATGATCTCGACCGGGAGATCTCGCTGCTCGAGGAATATCTGAGCGGACCTCGGGTGAACGGGCGATCTTGGCTTGAACTCGAGGAACGGCTTTTCAAGCTTCGCGCACAGCAGGCAGGGTGACGATCACGCTGCTGCGGCGGGCGCCTGATACCCACGTGCGGACCGGCTTCGAAAGGTGATCGAGTAGCGGGTCCGTTCCATCTCGGCGATCGAGTGCTCCCAGTCGTGCCGCGCCTCGCCCGACAGATGATAGGCCGACCGCGGTTCGAGCGGCAGCGACGTGCGGCGCCAGCGATCGCCCCCCTTCCGGCGAAACCGCATCGTCGCCGGCGCGCCGAGCGATAGACCGAAAACGTGGTCGTAGATCGGACGGTCGCGGTGCCAGCCGATCCCGGCCCCGACATCATAGCGGATGAGCAGCGCCTGGACGAGTTTCTCGGGCTGGAGCGCGGCGAGGTCGGCAACGCGCTCGCGCACGTCGAGCAGCCAATCCGGGATAGGTTCGGCCCGGCTGAGCTTGCTAGTCTGGAAGTCGTATTTCCAGCCGAAGCTATGCGTCAGGCGCTTGCCCTCCCATTGCTGGAATTTGAAGGGCGACAGCTGCTCGGCATCTATCGCCGCGATCAGCGCACTTTCCTCGTCCGGCGAAATCACATCGGCCCGTGAACTTAGTCCGGGGATCACCGGGGCGTCGAACAGGTCGAGCATCAGAAGGGCATCTCGGCGATGAATTCGACGAGGTCGCCAAATGCTTCTGGCTCAAATTGCCTGCCGTGACCGCCTGGAACGAGCGCCGCTATCGCGGCAGCGCCTGGAAGCGCCTCGGGATCCAACTTGTTCTCGGGATCAAAGCGATCGCGCCAGGCGGCCAATGCGCGGGCACGGTCATCTGCGTCGGATCCGGTCACTTCGGGAAGTTGGGCGACATTCGCCATCGTCGATTCTCTTTCGCTAGCCTCCCGATATAGGGAACGGAAAGAGAACGGGCAACGTGGCGAGCGCTACCGAGTTAATGGTTCAGGCTTGGGCTTGAACTCGCCAGGCGATCGCTTCGTCAAGCACGGCATGCGCCTCTCTGATGAGGGTCACGTCCCGTTCCCATTGCCCGTCAGGCCCGCCTCTGAACTTCTCGCCATGCAGGTAACTGTTCCGGACGCGGCATACTCCCTGAACGATGAGTTCATGCACGGAGGTGAAGGGCTCCGGTATTTCGGGGGCCCAGACAAGATCGTTCATGAGCCGGCGGGGCGGTTCGCCGATCAGCGTCTTGGCGATACCCTTAGCGACGACGGCGGCGAAAAAGTCGGGGCCCAGGTCGCCGGCGAAGGCGTCCCAGTCCGCCTCGGCGTGGTCCTTGGTAGGGCGCAGACGTCCAGAGCGTTTCAGGGCAAATTCGGCGTCGCCGAACGCCCGGGCAAAGACGCCGGCAAGTTCATAGGGATCAGCCATCCTCGTCCTCGGTCGCGGCTAGCGGCTTGTTGATCGCCGGGCGTGCTTTCGACCGCGGTGGCAGAGTGCCGTCGCCAGGCGTGAAGTGATTGTCATAGGCGTGGATGAGGCTCTTTTCGCGCGTGTCAGCACACGCCTTCCACACGTCGGGCGGCCCCCGCAGCTCGATCGTGTACCGGCTCGCTTTGATCTCAGCCCGCGCCTTTTCGAACAATGCCATCATCTCGTCGCTGATCGGCGCGCTGGACCAGAATTCGAACGTGACCGGCAGATTGCGCCACTCGGGATGGTCGCGGACATAGGCGTAGGCGGTCGGCACATTGTGATGAAGCCAGCGCTTGAAGAGGTCGTCGGGGATCATGGCGCGCGGGCTGTAGCCCTTACATTCGATCGCGATAACCTGCTGGTTCTGCTGTATCGAAAGCACGTCGATCTCGGCCTGACCGACTCCGGCCACCTTGAAGATACGATTCATCGTGACTTCGCCCCAGTGGGTGCGCTTCACTATGTCGGCGACCATATACTCGAACAGGGTCCCGCGCAGCTGGTTCGTCGCACCCTCGATCCGCGCGAGGGTCTGGAACAGTGCCTCGAACTTCGCGCTGTCGAACGAAGCATGGGCCGCTTCGGTCAATACGCTGGCCAATTCGTGCAAGGCCTCGGCGATGTCCTTGCCGAACAAAGACGCGGGGGTCGCGGCAATGATGCCGTTTGCCCGCAGCGCCTTGAACGCATCCTTGTCGAAGCGATTGGCGACGAGAATCTGAATGCAGGGTCCGACGTTACGCAGCGCGCGCATCGTCGTGCACTTGCGGATGAAGGGCGCGACCCCGTCAATCGACATATCGTCCGTCAGATTGACATCACAGGCGACGAAACCGGGCTTGGGTTGGCCCTCGCGCGACAGCCGGGTTACGGCACCGAGATAGGATGGTGCGGTCAGGTCCCAGACGAAGGTCCCGACCTGGGGAAGCTTGTCGTCCTTGCGCGTGGCGACGAGGTTGTAGCTGGCGATGCCGAGCTTGCGCAGCCAGTCGCGCACCGCTGCCAGCAGAACATCTTCGGTGATCAACCGCGCGCGCATTCTCGCAGCGTCGAGGGCGTAGAACCGTTCCTCCTGTGTCAGCGCGACGCATTCACCGAGGCCGGGCACAATGACCGTCTTGACCAGCCCCGCGTCGGTGAGCCGCAGAAGCACGGTCTCGGCGGAAAGGTGCTTGAGCTGGCGGATGGGCGATCCGCAGATGATCGGAAATTGTCGAGCGGGCACCATGCCGCCGCATTGTCGCAGCGCCGCGATCGCATATCCCAGAGCTGAATTGTTCGCGATCAGCGTTGCGGCAAGGCTGTCCCAATATTGGGGCGAGCCATATTGCTGCGCGAGGTACAAGAAACGGGCGTTGCGCGCGAACGTGACGCCGGCGAGCTTGCGGACGTTCCCACCTGCGCGCGACAGGCGTTGCCGCGCGGCGGCGGGGGCGATGTTGGCGCGTTTGGCGAGTTCCACAGCGACGTCGCTCGACAGCGATGGACCGAGAAAGGCGAGAATGGCTTCGATCTGATCGGGCATCAGCGTCTTATGTCACACTGCGCTTTTAATAACATGTCTACATGTATCTCGTCTTCCTTTTTTGATACGGAGACACAGGCATTGAAATCATTGGCAAAATCTGACGTCTACACACCTTCTTTTCGAGCCCCCGTCACAGACATCCGTTACACGGGTTGAAAATCACCGACCGGCGTCCCCATCTGTCACGCGGGAAAGGGGTTACCATGACTGACACTATCATCGAACAGATTAAGGCTGCTCAGGCGGCCCCGACGGATGACTATATCGCCTGGGCCGAGATCGAGACTGGCGGGAAGGTTCAGGACGTCGTGCTTCATACGGTGCGGCTGCCGCAGTCGATTGACGCCGGCACGGTGCTGTCGCGCATGCAAGGTCAGGCGGACAAGACGCTCGCTGATTGCGGTTTTTCCGCGAAAGAGATTGCGACCGCGAAGTTGCACATCACGCCGCTGCCGAGCGCTGAGCAGACTCAGGCAATGCTCGACGAGGGCCGCGGCCCCGACAGCGACATGGTGCTGGTCGACCTAGTCGGCTGGGAAGCGATCAAGCATCGCTTCCATTTGACGCCGTACACGGTTGGCAATTCCGATATGGAAATGGACTTGAACGGTCTGAAGATCCGCCGGAGCGCGACCGGCTGACAGGCGGGGGGTGGTCACTCTTCTGCGGGATCTTCACCGAACTCCAGACGACGCGCGGCGAGCGACGCCTCTGCCCGGCGAGTTTCGGCAGCGATCGCTCGCTCAAGATAGCGGATGTGCTCTTCAGCAAAAGCGCGCACGCGCTCGTTTTCGTCGGCCAGCCAGGTGCGCACGCGCTCGAGTTGTTGCTCGTGGCGTTCCACGAATCCGTATTCACCGGTAACGACGCCGCTCTGTAACAGAGCCCGGCCAACCGACTGGAGGATCTCGTCTCCCGTATCGAGCTGAGCGATCGCCGCGCGGACAACCGGGTCGATCCTTTCGGATCCCTCGAAGCCGTTGAGCAGCGCGGCGACGAACGCAATGTCGTCGCGATCGCCGCCAGCGATGATGTCTTTGAGAAGTTCGGCGACCGCGTCCGGCAGGTCCGGAAAGACGCGCGCGAACAATCGGCCGCCGTAATATTCGAATAAGTCGCGATGCCCGTCGAACCATTTTCGCGCGGAGGCGAGGAAATCCTCCGGATACGCTGCGAGTGCCGTCTGCAACACATCTTCGATCGAGAAGGGCACGGCGCTGAAACTCGCGGGCCGATCGTCGCTGTCGCCGATGTCCTGGCGGGTTCCGAAGAAGTCGAGAACCATCTGGTGCCAGCGCTTCGCGATCGCCGCCACGACATGCGCTGCGCCATGGTCGATTTCCGGCACCGAGACTATGGCGGACAAGGTCTCGGATGCCTGCTCTTCGTCCAAGGCCTCGATCAGCTCGGCGTGGTACCATGTCGAGAAGCCGCGGCCGAGCCATGACGCGTCGTCCTTTGCAGCCATGTGCCTGAGGGCCGGCATGAAGACTTGGTCGATGAGCGTTCCCGGGTGATCGGCGAAGCGTGTGCCCGCGACGCTCATTGCCGTCCGCACCGCATCGCGGTCATCGTCTGCGATCGCCTTGTTCGTCACCGCGTCGAGGATCAACTCGTCAAACGGGTCGGAGTGTCGCTCGGACCAAGCGATCTCGCCAAGCCAGCTGCCGTCGTCGATCCACTGAATTACGAGAGCACGCGCATCGGCGGCGCGCGGCGACTTTTGCAGGCCGCGCAGCATCGAAGGAATAAAACGCGGAAGAGGGTCCCCGACTTCTTCAAGCCAGCCGAGCACTACCGCAGGCTGCTCCTCCGCCGCGCGTTCGAGGAAGCGCGAGAACATCGGGAAGGTCGCGAGATCATTCGATTGTGTGCTGGCGCAGCGGACGATGCGCGCATGCCATTCATCGGAATTCTCCGACGAAAGGCCAGCGACCATCGTTTCAATCTCGGCCTCGCGATAAGCCTGCTGCTCCTTGTATCCGAAGCGCTCGGATTCCCAGGATGGCGGATAGACCACCTCGAAGCCGACCAGGACTTTGTATATCGCATATTCGGCATCGGCATCGACGGCCTGCCGGAACGAGGCGACTGCTTCCGCGATGCGCTTCTGGAGGCTCGCTACGCCCGGCAGCTTGACCAGGTCTTCGGGAAGATTCGAGTGGATCCGCGCATGCCGCAGAACCTTTGTCTCCTGCGTCTGTCGCAGCTCCCAGCTCATACCCCCGACAATTTCGGCCTCAAACTCTATGAGTACCGCAACGCTCTCCATAAGGTCCGCGACGAGGTCGGGACCGTATCCCGATCCCGATGGCGGGCGTGTGGCGGAATCTAGCGCTGAGAGTATGCTTCGCCGCTCGGCATCCGATTCTGCGATGGCATAGAGCGACCGGAGCATGCCGGTTGCCTTCGCGCGCATCGCCGTCAGCTCCGACGAGGCCCGCACCGGTCCACGGTGCAGCGTTATCGTGCCAGAGGTCGAGGTCGACCCGCTAACCTCCGTACCCAAGGTTTCTTCGAGCATCGCCGTCACCAGCGAAAGAGTGTCCTTGCGTTCGCTTTCGTTCAGGCGGGCGAGCGCGTCGACGACGAGGATTTGCGCGGCAGGCCCGGCGCGACGCCAGACCTCGAGTTCGTGTTTGGCAAGTCGCCTGGCGGCTTCAACGATAGGCTTGCGCTCCTCCTCGTCGCGCGCGCCGGCGTAGAGATCCAGCAGCGTATCGAGAGCCGCATCGGGGTCCACGTAGCGGTAATCGCCGATGATCTTCGCGATCCGGCGAAGCACGTCCTCGGGCGTCTTGGCGGGAAGGTCACCATATGGCGTGCTGATCGGCTTCGTTCCCGCCTCTTGAGACCGCGCGGCTGCGTCGCGAAGCGCTTCGAGGATGGAAGGGAATTCAGGTGACAGGTCGTCATAGAGGGGCAAGACGCTCTCGGCGAAGGTCTCTAATGCCTCCATGCGTTCATTGTTGTCGGCGGCGTCGACGATCGCCTGTAGCGCCTCGCCCTTGAACAGCTCTTCACCTTTTATCAGCCGTTCGAAGTCCGCTGCGACCTTGGCGAACTCGTAGCCCGCCGGGACGAGATACTTCCGAGAGATCTTGGCCATCCGCTCCTTGATCGACGCCAGAGCCCTGGTCCCGAAGGAGTCCAGCTCGGGTTCCTTGTATATCGTGTCGTGGGCCATCTCGGCCCAAGCGTGATTGAGGATGGTCTGGATTTGTATCTCGCAGCGCATTCCCGCGAATGTTGCGTACTCAGGAAGCGCGAGGCGTCCCTGGCGCAAACGGACAAGATAATGGTTCGAGATGTAGAGCTCGGCCGCGTCCTCTGCCTCGCGGCGCGGATGGTGAAGTTTGGTCTCCAGTATCTCGAAGTTCTCGGGGATGATGCCCGAGTTGATAAGCTGAGAGACGTCGCTGTTGGTGTAGAAGATGACGCGGCACCCGGCGAGATCCTTGATCTCCTCCTCCAGGCCGTCGGCCGCGACGAGGTCGACACCCCGTTCCGCGCCGCGCTTCTCCAGCTTCTTGCGTAGCGAGGCTGCCCCTTTTGCACGCGATCTGACCTGCTGCAGACGATAGCCGCCCGCCGCTCCGATGGCCGATCGCAGGATGGTTGCCACGGTTTCTCCGAAGGCTGCGTATTCGGACCACCGTGTTCGTTCGTAGTCGTCGAATTTCACTGTCTGTCCGTTGTCGGTTGAATTGGTTCGCCCGCCGATCATCCGCTGAGACTGACCGGCAGCGGCGCGACACGTTCCATTAGTAGCTTGCGAGCGAGCCGTTAGCGAGGCGGTCTGACTGCCGATCGACTTGCTTCAATGGAAATCGTGGCTGCGCACCTTGATCAGGTCTTCGGGATCCGTGCCGGTCGGGAACGGGGGCGAATAGAGATCGCGCGGGCCCGGCCGCCATCCGGCGTCGCCGCGATCGGGACTGCCGGCATGCGTTGCGCCGTCGCCGCGACCAAATGTCACGGGGAGGTCCATCCGGCCAACCGAACGAAGCATCTCGTCGCGCGGCACAACGCGATCGACGATGACGTGGATGACCTGGCCTTCCTTCTGAAGGCGTCCCCGCAAGGAGACCATTGAGGCCGACATGACGGTGCGGCGTTGCTTCTCGAAGCGATCGGGCCAGAGGATGCCGTTAGCGACGCCTGTCTCATCCTCGATCGTGATGAAGAGGACGCCGCGCGCCGAACCCGGGCGCTGCCGAACGAGGACTACCCCCGCCACCTCGACATGCCGCCCGTCCCGGATGCTCGCGAGATCCGCGCAGCGCACGACCTTCTCGGCGGCGAGCTGCTCGCGCAGGAAGGTGAGCGGATGGGCGCGCAGCGACAGCTGGAGCGATCGATAGTCCTCGACCACTTCGCGTCCGTTGGTCAGCGGCTCGAGCGTGACGCGCGGCTCGAGACCCTCGGGCGAGAACTTTCCCTCGCGCGCGTCGGCGGCGGCGAACAAGGGTAGCGGTGCCTCGCCCAGCCCCTTCACCTTCCACAAGCCTTGGCGGCGGTCCTCGGCGATCACGTGGAAGGCGTCGGCCTCTGCAAGCCGCTCGATGGCAGCGCGTGGCACCCCGGCGCGGCGCCAGACTTCCTCAACGCTCTCGTACGCGCTGTGGCCGCGCGCGACAGCGATGGCCGCACCATGGACATTGGCGAGCCCGCGCACTTGCCGGAAGCCGAGCCGCACGGCGAGATAGCGGCCGCCGGTCGGCTCCAGCGTGCAGTCCCAATGGCTGTCATTGATCGAGACAGGACGGACTTCGACCCCGTGGCGCTGCGCATCCTGCACGATCTGCGCCGGGGCGTAGAAACCCATCGGCTGCGCGTTGAGCAGCGCGGCGCAGAACACGTCGGGATGATGATGCTTCACCCAGCAGGAGGCATAGGCGATCTTGGCGAACGAGGCGGCATGGCTTTCGGGGAAGCCATAGCTGCCGAATCCTTCGATCTGCTTGAACGTGCGTTCGGCAAAGTCCTGCGGATAGCCGCGCGCGACCATGCCGCCGACAAGCTTGTCGTAGAAATGGCTGACCCCGCCAGTGAGCTTGAAGGTGGCCATCGCGCGCCGCAGTTGATCGGCTTCAGCGGCGGTGAAGCCCGCGCCCACGATTGCAACCTTCATGGCCTGCTCCTGGAAGAGCGGCACGCCGAGCGTCTTCTCGAGCACGGCACGCAGCTCGGGACGGGGATATTCAGGTTTCTCCTTGCCTTCGCGGCGGCGCAGGTACGGGTGAACCATGTCGCCCTGGATGGGGCCCGGCCGCACGATCGCGACCTCGATGACGAGATCGTAGAATTTGGTGGGCTTCATGCGCGGGAGCATCGACATCTGCGCGCGGCTCTCGATCTGGAAGACGCCGAGCGTGTCGGCCTTCTGGATCATCTCGTAGACCTCGGGATCGTCGTCCTGGAGGTCGGCCATGCCGATGCGGATGCCCTTCTCCTGTTCGAGCAGGTTGAAGGCGCGGTTCATGCAGCCGAGCATGCCGAGGCCCAGCACATCGACCTTCATGAATCGGAGCGCGTCGATATCGTCCTTGTCCCATTCGATGATCTGGCGGTCCTCCATTCGCGCCGGCTCAATCGGCACGAGATCGTCGAGCCGGTCCTGGGTGAGGACGAAGCCGCCGGGGTGCTGGGAGAGATGGCGCGGCGTGCCGATCAGCTGGCGGGCTAGGCGCAAGGTCAGCTTCAGCCGATAGTCGTTCGAATTGAGATTGAGGCTGGCGATTTGCTCGTCAGAGATGCCGTCCATCGACCAGCCCCAGACTAGCCCGGTCAGCATCTTGGTCAGGTCGCGCGGCAGCCCCAGCGCCTTGCCGACCTCGGCGACCGCGCCGCGCGTGCGGTAGCGCGTCACTACCGCGGTCAGCGCGCTGTGCTGGCGGCCATAGGTCTCGTAGATCCACTGGATGATCTCTTCGCGGCGCTCATGCTCGAAATCGACATCGATATCGGGCGGCTCCTTGCGCTCGCCGGAGACGAAGCGCTCGAACAGCAGCTCGTGCTGGATCGGATCGATCGAGGTGATGCCGAGCAGATAACAGACGCAGCTGTTCGCCGCAGATCCGCGTCCCTGGCAGAGAATGCCGCGCCTGCGGCTCTCCTCCACAATGGAGCGGACGGTGAGAAAGTAAGGCGCATAGCCAAGCTCGCCGATCAGCCGCAGCTCGTGCGCGATCTGGTCGGCATAGGGTTTGGGCACGCCGTCCGGGAACTTCACGGCCGCCGCCTCCCCGGTCAGCAGTGCCAGTGCTTCTTGCGCTGTCTTGCCCTCGATCACTTGCTCGTAGGGATATTGATAGCGGATCTCGCCGAGATCGAAGGTGCAGGTTCGCGCAATGTCGGCGCTGGCGGCGATCGCATCCGGAAAGGCGGCGAAGCGCCGCTCCATTTCCTCCGGCGACTTCAAATGCCGGTCCATGAACCGCTCGCGCCGAAAGCCGAGCGCGTCAACGGTGGTCTTCTCGCGGATCGCGGTCACCACATCCTGGAGCGGCCGCGCCTCGGGGGAATGGTAGAGGATATCGCCGGTCGCGACCGCGCGGACCCCTGCAGCCCGCGCCAACGCTTCGAGTTCATGAAGCCGCTCAACGTCGTCGGGCCGGCGCCTGAAGGACAATGCTAGATAAGCGCGCGTGCCGAACACGGCGGCCAGCTCGGCGAGATGCGCGGCAGTTACTGCGTCGGGCAGGTCGGGCACGAGGATGGCGACGATGCCCTCCGCATAACCGACGACGTCGCTCCAGCGGAGGATGCAGCACCCCTTGCCGCCGCGCGCCTTGCCGATCGACAGCAGGCGGGTGAGCCGCGACCAGGCCGGCCGGTCACCGGGATAGAGCAAAAGCGCGCGCCCGGCGGTCAGGTCGACACGGGCGCCGGGGATCATCCGGACGCCGGTTGCCTTCTGCCCATCCCAGCCGCGCACCACGCCCGCCACGCTGCTCCAGTCGGCGAGGCCAAGCGCCTTGTGCCCAAGCAGTCCGGCGGCGGCGAACAGTTCCTCAGGCGCGCTCGACCCGCGCAGGAACGAGAAATGGCTGGTGACCTGCAGTTCGACATAAGAGGTCATGGCGACTCGATGCACAGCTCTGTGCGAAAAATGTTCTGTTTATGTTCTTAATGCCTCCACGGTCAATCTGTGACCAAATGCCATAGCGCTCCGGAGCGCGAGTCGAAGAAAATGCTCTCGGCCAGATGATATAGCAGCGCAAACGAACGGTGAATTCCAACCGTTCGATATCTCGAGCCCCGCCGAGATTCGCCCGTCCGCACATGGTAATCGAGCTCCGAAAGGAGTTTTGCCATGTTCCAGCCTAAGCAAATCTCGACGATGGCGATGTTCATCGCGTTCAATGTCGCCATCGGCGGCTTCGTCCATATCATCAAGCTGCCGATCTATTTGGACGCGATCGGCACGATCGTCGCCGCCGTCATGCTAGGCCTCGTCCCCGCAATCGTTGTCGGCGTGTTCAGCTTCGTGCTCGCCGCCGCGCTGATCTCGCCTGTCTATATTTGGTTCAGCGGTACCCAGGCCGTAATTGCGATAGTCGTCTATCTCGCCGCCCGCCATCTCATGATCTTCCGTTCGGCGTGGCGTGTCGTCCCGAGTGGCATCCTGCTCGGCGTCATCACCGGGATCGCCTCAGCACCGATCATCGTCTATCTGTTCGGCGGGGTGGCCGGCAGCGGCCGAGACCTGATCACCGCAGGACTCATTTCGACCGGCGACCAGATCTACAAGGCCGTACTGCTGAGCGGCGCGGCAAGCGAGCCCGTCGACAAGCTCCTCCAGATGCTCATCGCCTTCGCCGTCCTGCGCGGCCTGCCCAAGCGCGCGCTAACCCCCTTCGCCAACCCGGTCCTCGAGCGAAACAACCTCCTGTGAATCGCCTGCTGCCGCCCTTGATGAGGATCGCCGTTGCTGCTCTCTGGGCGGCAGCGGCCCTTCTCGCTGCGAGCGATCGGGCCGCCGGCATCGTCTATGCCGGTGGCCTCGCCTATTTGGTGGCTGCTCACTGCTGGCGCGAGCATCTTCGTTTTTTCCTGTTTGCGGGCTTTCCCTTGCTGCTCGCGCTGCTCCTCACCTGGGGACTCGTCATGCCGCTTACGCACGCGGCTGGCGCCACGACCGTCGCCGCCGGCGTGCACCACGCACTCTTGATCTGGCTGCGCATCCTGATCCTGGCGGGCGTTTGCCAATGGCTGCTTCTCCCGCTCGTTCGCCAACCGCTTCAGTTGCGAGGCTTTGTCGCTGCTCTGGGCCTCCCGGCCTCGATCGGCGTCCTGCTCGCTATGCCGGTGCTTGTTCTACCCGAGGTGCAGCGGCAAATTCGTCAGGTCGGAGACGCGCGTCGCGTTCAGCAAATGCCGACGCGCGGCATTCGCGGCGCGCTGGCATTGCCCGCGACGATCGTGCCGGTGATGGCGGCGCTGATCGAGACCGCGCTCAACCGCGCGGAACTATGGGAGCATCGCGGTCTACTCGCCGACCGCGCAGCGCCGGTGACAAGCCGCTGGACGCCGTGGTGGTCGGCGTGGGTGTCGCTCGTTCTGCCGGTGGCGGTGCTCTGGTGGGAGATGGCCGCATGAGCGTCACCTTGATCGCCGGCGCGAACTTTTCCGGCCGCACCCAGCGACTACGCGACTGGTCGGGACTGGAAGCCGACAAGTTGCCCGTCGGCACGGCAGCCTATGTCGGTCCCGATCCCCTGTCGGCCTTGTCGGGGTTTGCGCCGACCGTCCGCGGCGAGATCGACTTCGCCGCGAGGGATGCGGAGACCAGCAAGGTCGCAGTTTCGCTGCTCGAGGAGCTAGGCTTTTCCTACATCCTGGATCGCAATCCTTTCGCCTTGTCCGGTGGCGAGCAGGTGGCGGCCGCCGTCGCAGCCGCGCTGGCCCTGCGGCCCGAGCGCCTCGCGATCGACGCGGCGCTTGAACAACTGGCGGCCGATGTGCGGGACCGGCTGGTCCAGTGGCTCCACGAAAGCGACACGGACGTGCGCATCGCCGACAACCGACAGGCGGAATGGTATCGCGGCCCGGTCGAGACACTGCCGGCTCCTGCCGATACGCCGACCGTCAATGTGTGGGATGGTCTCGTGCCGCATGTGCCCCGCGTCTTGGTCGAGATCACTGGGCTCGATTTCACCTATCCTAACGGGACACGCGTTTTCCGGGATTTCTCGGCGCGCCTCGAACCTGGCATCGCCTATCGCCTCGCCGGCGCCAACGGATCGGGCAAGTCGACCTTGTCGAAGCTGCTCTGCGGTTTGCTCAAACCCCAGCGCGGAACCATCCGGATCGACGGGCAGCCGGTGCGCCCATGGCGGCGGCCCGGAGACCTCGCCAGCTACCATTTCCAGAATCCCAATTTCCAGATCTTCGCGCGCAGTGTTCGCGATCAGTTGCGCCGGTCAGCCAAGCCCTCGGCGACTGCGATGGGTTTCGGTCTCGGCAACGCGCTCGAAACACACCCGCTCGACTTGCCGTTCGTGCTGCGCAAACGGCTCGCACTCGCTTCAGCCTTCACTATCAAAGCGGCGCTTCTTGTACTTGACGAGCCGACGCTTGGTCAGGACGACGAAGCAGCGCAGGGTATTCGCGTCCCCGCAGTCAAACGGGCGGGGGTCATCATTTCACATTCCAAAATCTACGAGGACTTGCCAACTTTAGCCTTGTGACAGGGAAAGACCATGCCGGCCGACTTAATGGAGCCACTTTCGACGCATTGGGCGGGAAAGCGCACCTATGAACAGGGCGACATCTTGTCGTTCGACGACGAGCTGTTGGCACAGTCCGATCTGACCATCATCAAATCTGGATCGATCGAGATTTTCGAGCGGTCCGACTGCGCCGAATTCTACGCCTACAGACCCGTCAAGATTTTCGAGAAGGGCGCAATGTTCGGCCTCTTCGATTTCAACGATCGCTACTGGGGATGGCCGCCTTTGCCTAAGGCGAAAGAGAGTTGGGAAGTCGCCGCAGGCCGCGGTGCTACGTTTTTGCTGACGAACGTGCCCGATGATCTGACCGAAGAAATGTACGGCGATGTCGTCACCGAGGAACGATTGGAAAAAAAGGATACTTCGTACGAACCGCGGGATCTCCTCGAGGTGCTACTGCCGGTTAAAAAGGTCGAACTTGAATTCTACAAGTTCAAGGACCCACAAACAGCGATGGCCGACTGTCCCCTGTTGCTCGGCGCGATCCAGCGCGCCTGCTCAGAGAGCGCACGCGAGTATCGGCAAAGCCGCAATCTTTATAACCAAGAGTTCTACGACGCGATCCTGCACGCGGTGCTGGCCAAGCTGACGCGCGCCACGACGGGAATGAAGGCAGATTCCCTCTGGGGTAAACTCGGTGCGATCCCAAAGAAGAATTTCCTGATCCCGGAGATCATCTACGCCACCATCGAAGCGCTCGAACGGCCGGCGCTCAACAACCCCATGTTTTTCAAGAGCTCGCAGATGGCGCGGAAGCGCCCAGCCGCGGCCGGATCTGAAAACTACAAGCACCTCACGTTGCGCACGGTTCTTCATGCGCATCACCCTGAGGAGGCGCTGAATGACCCGCAACTAAGTGCGGAAATGTACTATCCGCTCGGCTTCCAGAACCTCTCGATCAACCGGTTCATGGCGCGTTGGTGGGACTTCAGCAAAAATACCGAAGCAGCGGGCAATCTGAAGCGGTTCTTCAGTCCCACCACCCGCGCGGGAAAGTCGGCTGCCAAATCTGGTGCGACGGCGAAACCCGTGCCCGCCGCGGCGGACTTCGGCTTGAAGCAAATCCTTGAATTGGTGATTGCAGCGTTCAAGGCCGAATACCGAAAGCGCAAAATGGACTACCCATTCGAAGTCGAAGCGCGGATCGATCCGACTGGCGACCATACGCGCTTCGTGCCTGTCCTCGTCGTAAGCCGTAAGAAGGCCTGATCGTTGCAGCTCTTTGCAATCCAGCACGTGCTACCGTCGCTCGACTTGCTGCTGGATCAGATTAAGGCCCCGGAATGGTCCCGCATTCAGGTCGCGGGCAAGCGCTATTCGACGATCGCATCTGCCGCGCGCCAGCTGTCTCGTGCCTATCCGCAGTCCATTTTTCGCGACAATCGCGCGGAGTTGATCTTCGAAAGCACGCAAGGGATGGGCATTGCCTTGGATGAAGGCGGAGCCCTCCGGGACCACGCCCCTGACGGACAAATCCTCGCTGGCGTTGAACAGACCAGCTCGGGGTCATGGGGGGTCTGGCGATGGCCGACCGTTATGGTTTGCCGATCCGCGGCCAAGCTTCTTTTTGAATCGCAGATCATCGCCCGCGGAATCATTCGCAAGCTGAGCAGCGATGGGTTCCTAGACTGCCGCCGAGTAGGCGTTATCGGGCTCGGCGCGCTTGGTTCAGAGATCTGCCTGGCCCTGATGGCGAAAGGTGTGACCGTACTCGGTTATGATCCGGACGCAGCCCGAAATGTCGGCGTTGCGCGTGCTGCCGGCGTTGCCGACCTCATCGCGCAGTCGGATCTGATCCTCGGCGCCACAGGACGTGATTGTCTTCAGGGAATCGCGTTCGCGCCAAGCTCTTCAACCAAGTTGTTTGCGAGTTGCAGCTCTTCCGATGTTGAATTTCGTTCGCTCTTACCGGCGGCCGGGTCCAAGCGTGGCTTCAGGTCGCGGCGCGCGCAAGTTCCCGGCACAGACTGGTGGGTGCTCAACGCAGGCTATCCGATCAATTTCGATCGGACACATGAATGGGAACGCCCAGATGAAATCTGGCTCACCCGCATGCTGTGCGCCGCCGGGATAGACCAGGCCCGCCTGCATGCCGACGAACCGGCGCGCGGCGTTATGCTGTCGCCGCAGGTTCAGCATAAACTGGTTAGCCAGTGGCTCGATCGGCTTGGGGATGCGGAAGGCATACGCGTGCCCACAGGCCTGTCGGAACAGTTCTTTTTAAGGCATTCGGAAGGCGTGCACGCGATGGGTTCGGAAATTCGATATAAGCTTCATGAGACGACACCCGGCGCTCTGACTCAAATGCGGTCACACGACGCGCCTTACGACGTCGACGTCCTGGGTGTTCCGATCAGGGTGCTGCCCGGAGTCTGGTCTCCGCGTTATGATTGGTCGAGCCTATTCTATGTTGAAAACCTATCCCCACTCGACGGTTTGCGGATGCTCGAAATCGGCACTGGCTCGGGTGTGATCTCGGCTTTTGCCGCCCGCGCCGGCGCGCGTGAAGTCATCGCGACGGACGTCAACCCGGCCGCCGTCGAAAATGCTCGGCAGAATTTTGCAAGGCTAGGATTAGACAATGCAAAAGCGGTGCAGTCCGACCTTTTCACGAATGTGACCGGCAAATTCGATGTCATCGCGTGGAACGCGCCCTACCATGGTTCGACGCCGGCCGACATGCTCGAGCGTGGCTGCGCGGACGAGAACTACGCCGATATCCGCCAATTTATTGCGGAAGCGAGCGACTATCTCGCGCCCGGAGGAACCGTCGTGTTTGGCTTTTCGGAATCGGGAGATTTACCCCTTATTCGCCAGCTCATTGCTGAGGCCGGCTTTGACGTGCGGAGAGAGCTCTCGGACTGGCGCGCCGGCTATAACTGCATGTTGTTTGAGCTGAGCACGCGCGAGAAAAACGAACGGTAATTTGTCGCCGTTCGTTCGAGTCGCCCCATTCAACCGGCGGCTCCGCCCGCCTGAACGCACTGTGAATGAGCGCCCTTCCGGCTGTCACGCCGTAGCCGAATCACCTGTAATTGGATCGACGGTCACCAGCCAGGAGAACCGTCGTGCCAAATACCGAACAGAACCCGCACCTGTCCGCAACTACGGTCAAGTGCCCCTCGTGCGAGCGCCGCAAGCAACGCCTGCACCGTTGGATGCGCCACATCGAGCGCGCGATCGAGATCGTGACGCTGTTTGTCCATCTCTACATCATCGGCGAAGCTGCTGGGCACGCATACATCTCGGCATTCGTCGCCATCGCCTAGTCTAAACCCTTCCTCACCGGTCTGGCGCCGCCGCGCCGACCGGTGAGGTATTTTTGCGCTGAGCAAATCCGCAATCGGTTGGATCGCTTGGGGAAGCTTGCCGCGGAGCCGTAGCTGGCATTCAGCACTACCACGTATGTCGGTGTGTCGGACTGTGCGCCCTTATCACCCGAAAAAGCCGTGCAGGTGCCAGCTCAAGTCGCCGGTCTCAGGTTCCACCCCGTCGCCACGGCGGAACAGCCAGAAGCGCTGGCCGCCTTCGACCTCGACCCTGAAATAGTCGCGCACCGCCCAGAGCTCACGATCGGTCCGCCACCATTCGCCATGGATGCGCTCGGGGCCATCGCCGGCGACGACCGGATAGATGCGCCCGCGCCAGGTGAAGCGGCGCGGCGGATGGTCGGGGAGGAGTGCCACGACATGGGTGAGAAGCTCGGGGCGGCCTAGAATCCGCACCGGCCGTTTCCAGGCCGGCCATCCCAAGGGCGCCACCAGCGGCCCGAGACGCCGGACCGCGCGTTCGGGAACGTCGCTCTGCTCCAGTCCGATGCGGAACACCGCATCCTCGCCCGCGCGCCCCGCGAGCTGGTCGATTGCAGGCGCGAGGTCCGGCGGCGCATTGCCGTCCGGAAGGAGTGCGCCCGCACTGCGCGCGCCGAGCGGCTCGCTATGCGGTCCGATCAGGTGCATCGCCTCGATGCCGAGCCCGGGCTCGAGCCGGTCGATCCTGAGCTCGAACATCCGAATGAGATGCCTGGGATCGCGGGTCGCGCGCGATGCGCCGATGCCGAGATGCTGGTCGGCGCCGTCGACCCGCTCGGCGATGATCCGCGCGGTGCGCACGCCGAGCCCGCGTTCCTGCAGCACCAGCACCAGATCTCCGACGAGATCGGCGATGACCTGTGCGATCGCCTCGGGCGTCGCGATCGGCTCGAGCAGTCGGCGGGTCACCGCTGGCGCTTCGAGCGGCACCACCGGCACGATCGGCTCGGCAGTGCGGCCGAGCGCCTGGTCGAGCCGCGTGACGCTCGCCAGCCCGAGCCGTTTGGCGAGCGGCCCGCGCGGCATCGGATAAAGGTCGCCGACGCGCTCAAGCCCGAAGCGCGCCGCGGCCACCAGTGCGGATGCCTCGAGGCGGAGCGCCGCGACCGGCAGCCCCGCGAGCGCCGTCGCTTGCCCGCCCGGCGGCAGGATCACTGCGTGGTCGCCGCCAAAGCGCGCCAGCGCATGCGCGGCGCCGGGCGTACCGGCGATCGCGATGCGCGCGGTGAAGCCGAGCTTTGCCAGGAACTGCAGGACGCGCCGGCAGAAGCGCGCCTCGCCGCCGAACAAATGACTGGCCCCGGTCAGGTCGAGCCAGATGCCGTCTGCGCCCGATGGACACGCGACCGGGGTCCAGCGCGCGACCGCGTGGAGCGCGAGCCGGTCGAGCCAGGCGGCGTCGCGCGCAGGGTCTGCGTCCCGCACATCGAGATCGCCGACCAACGCGCGGGCATGCGCCGCCGCCATCCCCGGCGTCAGGCCCAGCGAGAGCGCAACGGGACATGCGGTGGTGATCACCTCGCGCTGGCCCGTCCGCTCGATCAGCACCATCGGCCGCCCCCACAACGGATGCGCGGGCGTGGGCACGAGCTGCTGCGCGTGCCCGCCTTCGTCAGGCGGCATCGCGCTAAACGGATGATCGGCGGCTTCGGATCGCCGGCCCAGCTCGCGCATCGGCGGACGCTGGTGCGCGGGCAGCCGGGCGATATGCGCCGCCTCCGCTTCCCGGCCGACTGCCCCATCCTGTGCCCAGCGCGCGCCGGGACGCCAGCCGCCGCCGCGCGGGACCGAGCAGGCGCCAGGGTTGTCATCGATCGCGGGCGGCAGGACCGGCGCGAAGGACCAGGGCCGCTCAGGCGGCGCGGCGGGACGCTCGGCCCGCCGCAGCCGCTCGATCGCGAGCTGGGGCAGGTAGAGCGAGGCGACCCTTGCCATCGCAGGCCTCGACCATGAGAGAAAAGGGATTGCCGCCGCGCTGGCGGACAAGCTCGACCGACCAGCAGCTTCGCCCGACGCCGGGATGCGCGAGAGGCGCCGACGGCGCGCAGCCGATGCGCCAGCGCGTGCAGGCGGCCGAAGGCTTTTCCAGCGGGTCGCGCGCGGCGCGCACCCAGCGGCGCAGAAGCAGCATCGGCGTGTGCCCGTCGGCGGCGGCCAGCTGAAGGCGCCGCATCGCGGTCTGGTCGGCGTTCTTCACTTCGGCAACGACAGCGGCAAAGCTGCCGTCGCGCAGGCAATCCTCCGCGAGCGCAAGCGCCATCACCTCGTCCCGGCCTTCGCAATAGAGCAATTTGTCGGGAGGAAGCCCGGCTTGCTCGAGCCCGGGCGCGTAAAGATCGAACCGGGTCAGCGTCCAGGCGACGCTGGCATTCGGATCGGCGGCAAACCGGGCCGCTGCCCCTGCCACGAACAGGGTCGCGGCAGCGTCGTCGCCCAGCGTCGGAGAGGCGGCCGCGACTTCGTGCAGGCCACCACCGTCAAGGCCGCCACCGCCGAGCCTGGAATCGATCGCCTCAACCCCGAACGGCAGCAACTGCGCGTTGCTTGCGACAGGCACGGCAATACGCGCCTTGAGCTCGGCGAGCAGAACTGCCCGATCGGTCTCGGCAAGGGCGGCAATGGTTTGCATAGGGGAATCACGACTCGCACGTTCCCTTTATGTTCCGCCGGGGACGGCTTTTCGTCAAGCCACCAGTTTGGTGTCTACCTCAAGAGCCGGTTGGTCGCCTCATCCCGTTCGCCACCAACCCATCGGTCCAAGGCTGCGCCGATCGAGGGTCCGGCGCCAGCTGCTTCGAACAGCGTGAGTGACGAGAGAAGCTTCATAGCATCGACCTCCCCGAACACTGAGACTGCATCGCTTGTGGGGAGATCCTGTAACGCTGCGACGCATTTGAGGTAGCGCCTCTCGAGTACGGGATGCTCTAGATACGCGCGCGCCTCATCCAGCGACCGAATGCCGAAGAATTTGGCGGTATCGCTGCGCCCCAGTCCGGCGAGCTGGGGAAAGATGAACCACATCCAGTGTGAGCGCTTGGCCCCGCGCCGAATCTCGCGGAGCGCGGTGGCATAGACTGGCGCCTGCGCCTCGATGAAGCGGTCCAGCGAATTGGGATCATGCGCGGTCACAGCAGGGCCGGCTGTGCTGGCGCCTGCGGGAACACGCGCCGCACATCGAGGCTACCCTTCGGCAAAGCGACGAGCACGTCGTCCGCGGGAACAGTTGGATCGAGCCAGGCCGCCCAGCGGTCGCGCGGCAGCGGAATGATCTGGCGATGATGATAGGGCGCGACATCTTCGCCGGCGTCGAGGGTCAGCATGGTGAAGGCTTCACCGACGGGGTTCTCGCGCCAGATGCCGGCGATGCAGAACCAGCGATGATCGCGCATCGTGAACAGCCATTTGTCGAGCCGCTTCTGCTTCGGGTCTTCGGGATCGGTGAACTCGTAAAAGCCGTCGGCCAGGATCAGGCACCGGTTGTAGTCGAAGGTGCGGCCCTCGGCGCGGAAATTGTAGACCGGCTTGCTCTTCGTGCCATAGCCGGGCCAACTCCATCGCCGGTTGACCAATTCGCCGCCGCCACCTGCCGCGCCACGCACGATCGGCGCGATGTCGGTGATCTTGATGTCCTCGCGTGCGGCGACGTTGGGCGTGCCCTCGGGAAGATCCACCTTGATCTTGAGGTCCTCGAAATCCTCCATCACCGAGGCGATGTCGACTTCGAGCCGGTAGTCATTGCACATGCCCGGTCTCCGATTTGCACCCCACGCCTGTTCGCATTATGTTCTCACCATGCAAGCGAGTCCCTTCGAGACGGAAGCCGCGTTCGGCACCCGCCGCCCCATCATCCGGCGGAATCCCGACAATGTGCAAGAGGTTGAGATGGTCGAGGCCGGCTGGGGTCTGCAACCCTATGACGGCCAACGCACTAAGCCGTTCAAGTTCATTCGCTCGGAAGGAAAGACCTTCGCGACGCATCGCTGTCTTGTCCCGGCAAGCGAGTTCCAGATCAGAAATGGCGACCGTCGCTTTCGCGTGACGCTTGAGGGCGGCAATTTCTTCTATCTCGCTGGCGTTTGGCGCCCCGCCAATCCGGACTGGCCGCTGAGCTTCGAGGTGGTCACGATCGAGGCCAATCCAGAGGTCTTCTTCTATCAGGAGCGTCAGGGCGCGGTATTGTTGCGCCGCCAGAATATGGCCTGGCTCGATCTGACCGTGCCGCAGGATGAGTTGCTGCAGCCGTTGCCGGCGCGTAGCTTCGCGATCGAGGAGATCGCGCCGCGCGCACCCGAAAACCGCCAAACCGAACTGGCTTTTTGAGGGACGAGCAATGCTAGCCGCGCGTCCGGCAGGATCAGGCCATGAAGCCATGAGCGCAATCGACCAGCTGACCGGCGTTGCGATCAACGCCGCCCAACTCGAAACGGCGATTCATGTGCTGGCAGCATTGCCGCACGATCGGCGCGACGTGCCGGCCGTGCAGGCGCTGGCGCTCCGGGCCTATGCCTGCGAAGCCGGCATTGACGATGAGATCGGTTCGGCAGCGCTTCATGCGCGCGTTACCGCACTCGCCGCCTCGATGTGACAGGCTTGTCCGATAAACGTACCGTCGGCGTCCATCATCAGCGCGGCGCATCTGGGGAAGGCGCATAAGTTGCCGCACTTGAGGAACACCTTGCGCAGGGTTTCGCCCTCGGGTGTCAGGCGTTTCGCAATTTCGGTCACAGTCATCATTCCGCAAATATAGGGTAGACGAGGTCGAGGGACGACATAACGGATGGAAGACCAGGCTGGCGTGTGAATAGGTGTCTTGCCGCTTAATCGAGCGGAATTCCGCTTGTCTACGAGCTTAAGAGCGGAATTCCGCTTGATTTCCATGAAGTGTTCAGGTAGCGGAATATCGCGCAAAGCTATATGAGAGAGCGGAATTCCGCATGACGTCCACGATCTTTTCCACCATCGGCGAACAGTTGCGTGCGCTTCGCGCCGAGCGAGGCTGGACGCAGCCCGCACTGGCGGAGCGGCTCGGTCGCAACCGTGCGCGCATCTCCGAACTCGAGCGCGATCTCGCCAATGATCGCCTCGGCCGCGATCGCCTGACGCTTTTCGCCGAAATCTGCGACGCGCTCGGTGTCGTGCCGGTGCTGGTGCCAAGCGCACGCGCGGACGAGATCCGGCGGCAGGTGTCGACGTCGCCGAACGGCAGTTCAGCAAGCGCGCCGGTTCGACCGGCCTTTGATGAACTGTTCGTCGATCTTGGCGACGACGAGGAGCCGGGCTGATGGCCAAGGCAGCGGCGGTCTTGGGGGTGCATCTGCTCGACCCGGCGCGTGGGGCCGTACGCGCAGGGAGTCTGGTGCGCGATGCGGATGGCGGGGTGGTGTTCACGGTCGCCGAGGATTATCTGCGGGATCCCGATCGGCCGATCCTCAGCCTGAGCTGGTTCGAGCCGGGATCGGACGAGCGAACGCGCGATCGTCTCGCATCGCGGGGCGACAAGATCGGGCTGCATGGTTCGGTGCCGCCGTGGTTCGCCGGACTCCTGCCCGAAGGCGCTTTGCGCGAACTGGTCTTGTCCGAGATGGGCCCAGGCGATCACGACCAGTTCGACGTGCTGACGCGGCTGGGGGCGGATCTTCCCGGCGCGGTCTTCATCACGCCCGAAACCGCGCCACCCCGTTCGGCGGGGCCGCTTCACCTCGAAAAGGTGAAGGGCTTCGAGGCGGTGCGTCCGGACGGCGTTGTGAAGTTTTCGCTTGCTGGCATCCAGCTCAAATTTACCGCCAACCCGGACGGCGAGCGCCTCACCTTGCCGGGACGCGACGACACGGGACGCTGCATCATCAAGGTGGCGAGCGACCGTTATGTCGGACTTCCGGAGGCGGAATATGGCGCGATGACACTCGCGCAGATGATCGGCGTCCACACCGCCACGTGCCGTCTGGTGGATCGCGCGGCGATTGACGGTGTGCCTGAGGAATTGCTCGCGCATGGCGAAAAGGTTCTGGTGGTCGATCGCTTCGACCGCGGCGCCGGGGCCGAACGGATCCATATCGAGGATGCCGGGCAGATCATCGGCGCCATCGGCGAGCGCAAGTACACGATGGCGAACACCGAGACGGTGATCCACATGATCAGCCGGTTCAGCACCGATCGCCGGGCCGACATCATCGAGTCCGTCCGTCGCGTGGTCGCCGATGTGCTCCTGGGCAATGGCGACAATCATCTCAAGAACTGGTCGTTCCGGTTTCCGGCGCCGGGCAAGGTCAGGCTCTCGCCGGCCTATGATATCGTGCCGACGGTCCTGTTCATGCCGCGCGATACGCTCGCGCTTCGCTTCGTGCGCACGCACCAGTTCGAGACGGTCGACCTGCACCGCTTCGAGCGCGTCGCGAGTTTCCTAAAGGTCGATCCGAAGTGGTTCCTCCGCGAGGTGCGGACGTGCGTCGAGCGGGCGCTCGATCTGTGGCCCAAGGCTGCCCCCGAGTTGCTTGGCGAGCGCTGGGCCGCGACATTGCTCGCGCGCCTGGACACGCTGCGGCTGGTCGAGGAAGTTCGCGCGTCCGCTCCCTGACGCCGTGGCGTGACGCCATGCGCGACGTCTTCGAATTCGACCAGATGACGCCGGCCGTCCCGATCCGGGTGGTAAGCCGGACGCCGAACCGTGAAACATTATGTGACCAACTCGCCTCAGGCGGCGCGGTTGCGCCGCTTGGTGTCGGCCGATGTCTCCCCTGATGGCCTGGAACACGCAGCACGGACGATGGCGAAGACGTCAGGTCCGCTCGCGCAAGCGTTCGAAGATCGCTTCGGTTGCCGGGTCCAGATGCAGCAGCTTGGTAAGGTGGCCCATTCGACTGCGGGTGTCGAAGTACAGGAAGCCGCCGCCTTCGCCGATGCGCCCGGCCTGGATCGGCTCATGGCCGGAAGCGTACATCGCTGCGGCCGCAGCTTCGATGTCGGCGACCTTAAAGCCGACATGATGCAGCCCGCCCAGAGGGTTTGAGTCGAGAAAATCCATATAGATACTCGGCCCCTCGATCACTTCGATCAGCTCGACGTTCAGGTCCAGCCGGAAGCCGAGAACAAGGTTCTGACGCGGCGACGCTGGACTGCCGTGATAGGTTAGCGAGTGGATGAGGGTCTCGTCGAACCGCTCGAACACGCTGACACCGAGAGCGTGCATGTAGCCGCCCACGTCTCCGACTTCAGGGAGGACATAACCGAGCTGAAAGGGCGCCTTATCGCCGATTGGATCGGTCATTTGCTGACTCCTGCTACGCGTAAGGTGTGCGCCGGCGGCGGTGCCTGGATCGAATGAAGGCCATCGCGATCGGCGCGGCCTTCCGCGCCAGGTCGGCATAAGGACAGGCCACGTCCGCCCCTTTCGATGAGCGTCCGCGCGGCCTCGCGACCGACACCGTCGAACTCGACCTAAGGGATCGATGCCCCGCCCGACGCCACATCCTGCTCGCGACCCTCGATCCCGACCCTGGTGGTCGTCCTTATCTCCACAAACGGAAACCACCCAGCTTGCGGCAGTTTCTTTAGCAAATCGCCATCAGAGGTGATCTCATAGAGATGCCGATAGCGCAGCGTGCGATACAGGTCGGCTGCGGCGACACGTGAGGGATCGCTCCGTATTCATCGCTCTTCGAGCGTTGCATCGCGGCGAACAGGGCGCGGGAGGCGCTTACCGCGCCATCTACGCCAAGTTTTGCCACCCATATGTCCTATGCGTGTCCAACCTACCGCCAGCAGCAATAGGTGCCCGAAGGCAAAAATATAACACCTTGACTTATATGGGGAAAATGGTGCTGCCGGTGAGGATTGAACTCACGACCTCAGCCTTACCAAGGATGCGCTCTACCACTGAGCTACGGCAGCATACCGGCGACGCTTACGCTGTCGGCGGAAGCGGCCTAAGAGACGGATGTGGCGGCAATGTCAACTCGATTGTCGCAAAGGACGTGATGACGTGAGCAACAAGGACGAAGACACCGCCGCGCGACTGGCCGCCGCGCTGCGCGAAAACCTCAAGCGCCGCAAGGCGCGTGACCGGGCGCTGGATGCCGCGCCCGACCCCGACGCGCCTAAGCGATAGGCGCGCATTTCGCCGCCAGCCAGGCGCGCTCCCCGGCATCGAGGTGCAGGCCGATCACTTCCATGACGCGGGCGTGATAGGCATCGAGCCAGCCGCGTTCGACCGGGGTGAGCAAATCAGGCACGATCAGCGTGCGCTCGATCGGCAGGAAGGTCAGCGTTTCGAAGCCGAGCATCGTCCCGC
Source organism: Sphingomonadales bacterium (assembly GCA_027489365.1). GTDB lineage: Bacteria > Pseudomonadota > Alphaproteobacteria > Sphingomonadales > Sphingomonadaceae > Sphingomonas. Next base: position 6,281 of record JAIXZV010000398.1, on the reverse strand, counting down.
CCTCCAACGCGCGTTCCTCGACCAGGATGAGGTTCTCGATTCGGATGCCGTACTCGCCCGCTTTGTAATAGCCCGGCTCGTTCGACAGGATCATGCCGGGGCGCAGCGGCTCGGCCGGGCCGCCGCCGGGATAGAAAGGCTGGGCGATTCGCGCCGGGCCTTCGTGCACCGACAGATAGGCACCGACGCCGTGGCCGGTGCCGTGGGCATAATCGAGCCCGACCTCCCACAGTGGCCGCCGCGCGAAGCCGTCGAGTTGGCCGCCGGTGGTGCCCGCCGGGAAGATCGCCGTTGCAAGCGCGATATGCCCCTTCAGCACGCGGGTGAAGCGGTCGCGCATCTCGGCCGTCGGTTCGCCGATTGGCAGGACGCGGGTCACGTCGGTGGTGCCGTCGGCATATTGGCCGCCCGAATCGACCAGATAGAGCTGGCCTAGTTCAAGCGGCACATTCGATTCGGGGGTCGAATGGTAATGCGGGCTGGCCCCGTGCGCGCCGGTCGCCGAGATCGTATCGAACGAGGTGTCGAGCAGCACGCCAGTCGCTTCGCGAAACTCCTGCAGCTTGGCGACGCACGAGAGCTCGGTCAGGCCGCCCTTGGGCGCTTCTGCCTCGACCCAGCGCAGGAAGCGCGCGAGCGCCGCCCCATCGCGCGCCGAGGCGGCGCGATGCCCGGCGATCTCGACCGGGTTCTTGGTCGCCTTGGCGAGCACGACCGGATCGCGTGCGGGCAGGATCGTCGCGCCACCCTGATCGAGCCGGTCGAAGATCGCCGCCACCGCGCTTTGCGGATCGGCGGCGATGCGCTTCCCGGCATAGCCGCCGAGGGCGTCGGCAAAGGCGCTGCGCGGATGGAGCCGAATCGCATTGCCGAGATGCTGCCGCACCGCGTCGCTGAGCTTTTCCGGCGCGACGAACAGATCGGCGGTGCCGTCGGCATCGACGATCGCATAGGCCAGCGCGACCGGCGTGTGCGCGACGTCCTTGCCGCGCACGTTGAGCGCCCAGGCGATCGAATCGAGTGCGCTCAGCACGACCGCATCGGCTTTCTGTTCGGCCAGCCAGTCGGCTATCCCTGCGCGCTTGGCGGCGGAACTCGCGCCCGCTTGGGCTTCGTCCTGCACGACGAGCTGCGCGTCGGAGGGGGCGGGGCGGTCGGGCCATACCGCATCGACCGGATTGGTGTCGACTGCGACCAGCTCGGCCCCGCGCGCGGCAAGCGCCACGCGCGCCTCCTCGACCCAGGCGCGGGTGTGGAGCCAGGGATCATAGCCGATCCGCCCGCCCGCCGGAGCGTTCGCACCCAGCCAGTCGGCGATGCTGGTGGCGGGAACGGCGACATACTGCCAATCGTCGGCGGAGACCTGTTCGCGCACTTGCAGCGTGTAGCGCCCGTCGGTGAAGATCGCCGCCGCCTCGGGCAGCACCACCGCGCTCCCGGCCGACCCCTGGAAGCCGGTCAGCCAGGCGAGCCGCCGGGCATAGGCGCCGACATATTCGGACATGTGCTCATCGGTCAGCGGCACGACGAAGCCGTCGAGACGCTGGCGCGCGAGCTGGGCGCGGAGGGCGGCGAGGCGGGCGGTGTAGGTGGACATGGGCAGTCTCGTCAGCTGAAAGGGCAGGCTAAAGTCACACTTGAGTCACACCAACGCGTGGCTTTCCGGCATTGGGTAGCGTTGACGCGAGCGATCGGGAAGACCCGCGTGACGCACCGAGTGTGGCAGATTGCGGACGCGTAGGACAGCCCGCGGCGCGAGCGATCAGGACGATCGTTACGCCTCCGCAGGTTAATTGACATTTGGCGCCCAATTATCATAAAACCGTGCTGTACTTGCAAGACAGGACATGGCGATGGCACGTCCGATGACTGATCTCGAAGCAGGCCGTGAAGCTCTGCTCGACCATGTCGAGGCGCTGATCGCGCAGCGCGGCGGGGTATCGATCACGCTCGCCGAGCTGGCCGCCGCCGCCAACATGTCGCCCGCCAATCTGTACCGCTTTTTCGAGAATAAGGAGGCGCTGTACCAGGCGGTGGCCGAGCGCTGGTTCGCGCCCAAGGTGCGCGCAATGGAAGAGGTGCTGGCGAGCGATTTGCCGATCCGCCAGAAATTCCACGCCTTCTACGCGCGGCGGCTGGCGATGACTTTGGCCGATTACGCGCGCGACCCGGCGTTGTTCCGAAGCTATATCGAACTCGGCCATCAGCACATGGACATCGTGCGCGGCTTCATCGATCTCGCCGACCATTTCCTCGCGCAATTGATCGCCGAGGCGATTGCCGAGGGCTATTTCGCCGGGTTCGAGATCGACGCCGCGGTATCGCTGGTCAATCTGATGGTGCAGACCTTCTGCGACCCCGAACTGGTCGTGATGCTGGTCCACAGCGTGAGCGAGGAAAAGCTGGCGATCGTGATCGACACGATCTTCGACGGGATGCGCGCCGACCGCCCGACCAATGTCCACCGCCTGCGCGAGACCGCGCGTTAGGACGGGCGCGGCGTCTTTCGCGGCTGCGTTTTGGCCGTTATAGGAAGTAAAAAGCAGCGCTTTAGGGGAAGGCGCGCGTCCGGGGGGAGTGATATCATGTCGAAAGTGCCGCTGTTTGGGGCTGTATCTGCGGTTGCCCTTATGCTCGGCGTACCCGCGCAGGCGCAGGATGCTGCGCCGGCCGTGCCTGCAGCCGCTCCGGCCAGTGCGTGTGAGCTCCATGTCTGGCCGACCGAAAACTACATCGGGATCAACACCGGACTGTTGTCGGGCTTCGGCCTGGTCGGTGCGGTTGCCGACATCGCGGCGCATGACGGGCGGGTGAAGACGGTCAAGGATCTGATGCGCGACTATCTTGGACCCGACGTTCAGATCGCGGAGCTCAACAAGATCGGCATCGCCAAGGCGCTGAAGCTGGATGGTTATGCGGTCATCGTTGAGGAGCCTACGCCGTTCAACGAGGATCTGAAGAAGAACCCGGCGCTGAAAGCCAAGTGGAAGGCGATCGATGCCCGAATCAAGGCCGGGGAACGCATTTCGACGTCGACCGCTCCGTGCTATGCGGAATTGGTCGGCAACATGATTTTCTATCACAAGGCGATGATGTACGGCAGCAACCTGTTCGCCGGGTGGGTCTATCGCGAATTTCCGGCAAGCGGAAAGGCGAGCAAGACGAAGTTCGGCGCGGTCAAAAACCCGCTTGAGGATTTCCCAGCGAAATCGGCGGAGAAGATCGAGCCGGCCAAGCTCGAACTGCGCGACGCCTATGCCAAGGATTTCGTCGAATGGGTCGATAAGAAGGTGTTTAAGGCCACCCCGGAATAACGATCCTGCCGCGCTAGACGCCGCCGTGCGATCCGGCGTCGCGCGCGGCGATTGTCAGCGTGCTGATCGTGCCGCCGCTCGGGCCAGAGCGGACCTCGAACTGACCGTCCAATTGTCGGGCGAGCGCGCGTGCGATGGTAAGGCCGAGGCTGGTGCTGGCGTCCATGTCGAAGCCGGGGGGCAGGCCGATGCCGTCATCGGCGATGCTCAGCCGGATCCCGCCGCCGTCGATGCGGCACACCTGAATCGTGATCGTACCGCTGTCGCGGTCGGCAAAGCCGTGTTCCACCGCATTGGCGACGGCCTCGGCCATGATCAGCGCGAAGGGAATGCGCGCATCGGTGGCAAGCGTCACGACGGGATCGACGTTTAGCGCAAAGCGAATCCCGGCGCGCCCGTCGGCGGCGGCGAGATCGTCGACCAGCGCACCGAGGAAGGCGACGAGATCGCTATCCTGCCCGTCGATTTCGTACAGCTGGCGCTGAATCCGCCCGATCAGGCCGATTCGGGCCGCCGCATTGTCGAGCGCGCTGCGGGCGTGGGGATCCTCCAACCCGCGGCGGTGCAGGGTGAGCACCGCGCCGACCATCTGGATGTTGTTCGAAACGCGATGCTGCAGTTCCTGGAACAGCAATGCGTTGCGCGCCGCCAGCCGCGCGCTGTCGGTGGCGAGCGCGTGGCTGCGCTCGCGCTCCAGCCGCACCGCTCGGTTGGCGTGCTGCATCCAATGCACCAGCGCGATATCGACCGTGACGACCGCAGCGTAGAAGCCGAGCGCCACCGCGGTGCTCCCCTCGATCGCAAAGCTTTGGAACGGCGGGATGAAATAATACCAGGCGAGCAACCCGCACAGCACCGCCGCGAGCGCGCCGGGACCACGCCCGAGCAGGAAGGCGCAGACGATGACCGCTGGGAAAAAGGTCAGGAACGGGAAGCCGGGCGGGAACCAGGCGTCGAGCACACTGCGCACCGCACACGCGACGAAGGACGCGACGATCGCCAGGGTATAGCGCAGCACCGGTCGATCGCCGAGCAGCGGCAACCGTTCCAGAAAGGCGGTGCGCCTATCGGGCATGGGATATCCGACCGGCGGGACAGGCGATGGATCGGTCAGGCAGGTGCGTAATGGGTCGGATCCTGATCGGCCCGGCCGTTTCCATGGCAACGGCCGGGCGGTTTTCACGGGCACGAAACGCCGCACACATGCTTGTGACACGACTGTAAACCAAAGTCGCTGATGCGGATCAAGCCGGATTGCGCCCGCGCCGGTGCGGCAAGGCTTCGACAAGGCGCGACGGTGCGGTAAGAGGCGGCATGACCAACACGCCATCCTTCCCCCCCGTCGCCGCAACCCGCCCGCACAGCTTCACCGCGCACGGCGTGACCGTCACCGATCCCTATGCGTGGTTGAAGGACCCGGGCTATCCCGAGGTGACCGATCCCGACGTGCTCGCTTATCTGGCGGCGGAAAACGCGTATTTCGAGGGCGTTATGGCGCCGCTCAAGGGCCTGACCGACCGGCTCTATGCCGAGATGAAAGGGCGCATCAAGGAAGACGATGCCTCGGTCCCGCAGAAGGATGGCGACTGGCTATACTGGACGTCGTTCGAGACCGGCGGTGAGTATCGCAAATGGTGGCGCAAGCCCGTGGCGGGTGGTGCGGATGCGCTGATCCTCGACGAAACCGCGCTGGCCGAGCGTAAGGAATATTTCCGCCTGGGCGCGTTTTCGGTGTCGAACGACGGGCGGTTGCTGGCTTATGCGATCGACGACAATGGTTCGGAGCGCTTCGAGGTGCGCGTCAAGGACCTCGTCACCGGCGAGCCTTTGCCCGATGTCATTCCGGGGATGCTCTCGGAAATCGTCTGGACCGCCGACGATAAGGGGTTTCTCTACGGCCGCGCCTACGAACAGTGGCGGACCGACAATGCGCGGCTGCACTGGCTCGGGACCGATCCCAAGGACGATGTCGAGCTGTTCAAGGAAGCCGATGAGGGTTTCCGCGTCGGCGTGTCGGAGACCAGCGACCGCAAATGGATCGTGCTGGCAACCAGCGACCATGTGACGAGCGAGCTGTACCTGCTCCCGGCAGGCGACCCGTTGGCGACGCCGCTGTGCGTCTCGCCGCGCAAGGTCGGGCGCGAATATGACGTCGATATGCACGGTGACACGCTGTTCATCCACACCAATGACACCGACCCCAATTTCCGGCTGTGCACGGCGGACATTTCGGCACCGGGCGAGTGGGTCGAAAAGATCGCGCCGAGCCGCCATTTCTACATGACCGGGGTCGATTGCTTCAAAGACTTCTTCATCGTGGACGGGCGTGAGGACGGCTTGGATCAGATCGAGATCCACCGCTACGACGCCGCAATCGCGCCGCAGCGGATCGTGTTTCCCGAGGCGAGCTATGATGCCGGCCTCGGCAACAATCCCGAATATGACATGTCGGTGCTGCGGCTGGGCTATGAATCGATGGTCACGCCGGGGACCGAATATGATTATGACGTCGCGACCGGCGGCCTCACCACGTTGAAAGTGCAGGAGATCCCGAGCGGCTATGATGCCGCCAAGTATCGCACCGAGCGGCTGAAGATAACCGCGCGCGATGGGACCGCAGTGCCGGTGTCGATCGTCTATCCGGCGGACTTCCCGAAGGATGGCAGCCGCCCGCTCTATCTCTATGCGTATGGCGCGTATGGCTATGCGATTCCGCCGGGCTTCTCGACCGGGCGGCTGAGCTTGCTAGACCGCGGCTTTGCCTATGCCATCGCGCATATCCGCGGCGGCGACGATCTCGGGCAGCAATGGTATCTCGACGGCAAGCTCGAGAAGCGCGCCAATACCTTCAACGATTTCGTCGATGTCGCGAAGGGGCTGATCGCCGATGGCTGGACCGCGGCGGGCAAGATCGCGATCGCCGGACGCTCGGCCGGGGGCGAGCTAATGGGCGCTGTGGTCAATTCC